>DATKZH010000241.1:0-23726 GCA_035528065.1 Thermoguttaceae bacterium
AGCTGGAGCTTGGGAACCAGGGAAGTCGACCAGGGGCAAAGGCGAGGCGGAGCCTCGCGGTAGTGCGTTCCCAGGCGGAGCCTGGGAACGAGAGAAGTTGGAGCCTGGCAACGAGAGAACGCCCTACTCCGTTGCGGCCGACAGCGCCTTCCTCACCTCCTCCACCGTGCTGCGGACGTACGCCTCGTCCCATTCTCGCACGAGCGAGGGCGTCTCGAAGATCCGCTTCGGAATCCGCACGTCTTCCAGCGAGAACCCCTCGCGGAACTTAAAGCGGTACTTCTCGCGGTAGATCAAGTCGCCCACGCGATCGAGGTCGTCGGGCGCAAGCCCCACGCCGGCAGCTTGAAGGGCCTGCGACACGATCTCCGGCTTGTAGATCCCCCGGGCGAAGAAGCAGACGACGAGGCTCGAAAGGACCTGGCGCCACGCCTCTTCGGAGATCACCGCCCGGGCCAGCTCCTCGGGGGGCATCCGCTTCGTGACCAGCGTTTTCTGGTCGATGCTGTAGCCGGCGTTGTCGAGATGGCTGTGCCGGGCGCCGACGAGGAACCCGACGTGGGCCGCCGGGCCCGTGTGATAGCCGGGCATCTCGTTGCCGCCGAACGCCAGGGCGAACTCCGTCCCGCCGTAGCGCTCGGCCGCACAGTCGACCCCCCGGGCCAGGCATCGATAGAACTCGTTGGGCTGCTCGACGATTCGCCCGACGGCCTCCAGGTAGGCGTCGCAATCGTCCCACGCAAGCGCAACGCCGTCCGTTTCTTCGTTCGAAATGAGCCCTCGCTGTTGCGCCTCCGTGGCCCAGGCGAGCACGACGCCCGCGCTCATCACGTCGAGCCCCAGCGCCTCCACCCGATCCATCAGCCGGAGGATGCCGGCCGGGTCCGAAATGCCCAGCATCGAGCCGATCGCGAAAATCGGCTCGTAGTCGTAGCCGATCATCGAGGTCTTGTAGAAGTAGGGCTCGTCGGCGTAGGGCTCGCGGAGCGCCGCGATGTGGATGCAGGCGACCGGGCAGTGCGAGCAGGCCAGGCGCCGGCCGAGGTAGTGCTCGGCGAACGACTCGCCGGAGATCTGCGAGGCGGCCTCGAACCGCGACGCGGTGAGGTTCCGCGTGGGGAGCCCGCCCAGCTCGTTCAGCGGCAGGATGTTCTCGGCCGTGCCCAGCTCGTGGTACTTCCGCATCACCGGCGAATCGACGGCCGTTTGGAAGATCTCGTCGTAGAGCTTGCGATAGCCGCGCCGATCGGCCACCGGGAGCGACCGCTTGCCGGAGACGACCACGGCCTTGAGCCTCTTGCTGCCGAAGACCGCTCCCAGGCCGAGCCGGCCGAAATGGCGGTACGTCTCCGTGGTGACGCCGGCGTAGGAGACGAGCTTCTCGCCGGCCCTGCCGATCCGCATGATGGTCCGCAGGCCGGCGCCCGGCTCCTGCTCGCGGATGATCCGCCCGGCGGTGAAGCTGCTGCCCATGCCCCAGAGCGTGGCGGCGTCGCGGAAGCGGACGCGGTCGCCGTGGACGGCCACGTAGACGGGCGTCTCGCTGGCGCCCTTGATGACGATGGCCCCGTAGCCCGCCATGCGCATGGCCACGGCGCTCCGCCCGCCGCAATGGCTCTCGCCCAGGTTGCCCGTGTGGGGCGACTTGAACATGGCCACGGTCTTCGAGGCCAGCGGGAGGAGGCCGGTGAGCGGGCCGACCGCCAGGATGATTGGGCTTTCCGGGTCGAGCGGGTCGCAGCCTTCGGGGCACTCCTCGTGCAACAGCGCGACGGCCACGCCGCTCCCGCCGAGGTAGCGCTCGAAGAGGTCGTCGCGGCGCTCGACCCAGAACGCCTTCTCCGACAGGTCGACGTGGAGCACGTTGGCCAGGCAGTCATCCGGCGGCATGACGAATCGCCTCCCGCTTCACGAGTTCGATGACTCCGTAGGGGCAGAACTTGGCACACACGCCGCACTGGATGCAGATCATCGGTTTCTGCTGCTCGTCGTCCCAGAAGACCGCGCCGACGACGCAGGCCTCGCGGCAGCGGCCGCAGCCGATGCACTTGGCCGGATCGAGGCGCACGCCGCCCGTTGCCTTGGGCTTCAGCGCGTCGGTGGGACAGACCCGCGCGCAGGGCGGGTCTTCGCAGGCCCGGCACACGATCACCGTGAACCCCCGCTCCATGCCGCCCAACGACCGAATCCCGATCGAGGCCTTGGCCAGCCCCGGCTCCAACCGCCGGGCGCAGGCGAACATGCAGCACTGGCAGCCGACGCACTTCTCGGGATCCACGACGGTGAGTCTCATCCGGCAATCCCTTCCCCGCACGGCCGGGCCAGGCTCGGCTTGGCCAGGATCGTCAGCAGCTCGTCCTCGACGCGCCGATAGGAGAAGAACCGGGAGGCGACCTGGTAGTTGCGATCGACCATCGTCTGCCGGCGGTCCGCATCGTCGAGGATCTGCCTCACCCGGTCGACCGTTTCGTCCGTCAGATACCCGTCCATGAGGATCACGTCGAAGCCGCAGGGCTCGATGTCGGTGCGGTAGATGGCGTACCGGTTGCAGAGGATCGGCTTGCGGTAGTAGACCGCTTCCAGGAACGCGTTGCCGAATCCCTCGTGGGTGGATGGGTAGGTGACGAAGTCGGCGTGTTGGTAGGCGTCTTGCACCGTGTAGCGTTTCTGGCCCTCCGGGCCGACGCCGCGCTGGTGAAAGACCCACGGATCGGCGAACACCACCTCCACGCCCATCATCTCCGCGTAGCGGCGGACGCGCTGGGCGTAGGCGTCCCCCTCGTCTCCGGAGGAATGCGTGATCACCAGCTTGCACCGCGGATCGCGCAGAAGGTGGAGCAGCTCCAACGCGTGCTCAATGCCCTTGCGCTGCACGACTCGCGTGGGCTGGAGGAAGAGGAGATCGTCCGGTGCCAGCCCGATCGTCTGGCGGAAGTCGGCGGCGTAGTCGTCGGCGGGCGGGGGGGGATTCTGGAAGTCCATCACGTTGGGAATCACGCGGCACGGCAACCCGGTCCGGCGGCTGAACTCATGGGCCGCCTGGGAATTGATGGCCACGTGCTGCATCTGCCCGAGCGGCGGCGGGAAGGCCAGGTGGAGGTAATCGTCGACGGCGTTGACCAGGAACCGCTCCCGTTCCCAGTAGAAGTCGTGGTGGTGCGCGATGCAGGGCAGGCCCGTCTCCATCACGTGCTCCACCACGGCGATGCCTAACGGGATGTTGATCGGGATCGTCAGGCAGTTCTCCGCGATGATTACTTCCAGGCTCAGCTTCTCGACGGCCGAGCGGAACTTTTGCTTGATCACCCACTGCATCTCATGGATCATCTCCGTCACGTCCGGCGTGCGGATCTCCCGCCCAAAGCACTCCTCGGTGATCATCTCGATGACGGGATGCTTGAAATGGGCCTCGGGGATCACGATCGACCGGTCGGCCGGGCGGTCGGTCTGGCCGGCGACGTATAAGCAGTGGTGCCCCATCCGCTCCAGGACGTCGGCCCATTTGCCGATCTCCAGGCTGACGCCGTCGCTGCCCGAGATCCGCGTGGAGACGAAGCCGACGCGCAACGGCTTCTCGGGTCGCTGCTGATCCATGGGGATAGCCTCTGTGAGAGACGAGGTTAAGGCGGCCGGTTGGCTCGCGCGACCGTTCGATCGCCCGCCTATGGTTTCAGCATACGCGAGGTCCGGACGCGGCTCAAGCCACGCCGCCCAGGGGAACCGGCATCGAAGTCCGGGTGCCGATACGGCCCGATCCCCGGGGAGCACGTCGAATGCGGCGCGACGGAATGGCCGAGTGGGCTTGCACGATCCGCGGAATCTTGTACGGTGAGTCGAGGCACGAGACCCCGGCGAGCGGTTGTCTCTCGGTGGTGGCTCGTCCCCACGGCGATCGGCGGGGACGAAGGGGCTTGCCTGTCAGCCTGAGTCGTGCAAGGAGAGAGTGCGATGCACGTGGTCTGTGTGCACGTCCGTGTGAAGCCGGAACACCGCGAGGAGTTTGTCGAGGCGACCCTCCAGAACGCCCGAGGCACGGTCGAGGAGCCGGGCAACCTGCGGTTCGACGTGATCCGGCAGAGCGACGACCCGAACCGCTTCGTCCTCTACGAGGTCTACCGGGATGAGGCCGGGATGAACGCCCACAAGGAGACGTCCCACTACGCCCGCTGGCGCGACGCCGTGGCCCCCTGGATGGCCGAGCCGCGTCGGGGCGTGAAGCACCTCAGCCTCTTCCCGGAGACCGCCGAGCAGTGGGCCACCCGGAAGTAATCGCCGGCGTCCGGCTTCACCCCCTCTTTCGGGTGATTCGGCTCAATAGAGAGGCCCCTGTGGTCCAAAGGCGCAAGCCGGGCGGGGGACATGGCTCTGGCCCGGAAGGCTTGCCACGTCGCCGGCTTGAGTCGTCTCGTCACCCCCCCGGGCAGTGGGCCGCATGTGCCGCGTTCGAGGAGAAGTGCACGGAATGCCGGTAGCCCACACTAACCCGAAGCGCAAGCGAGGACCGGCGTTTTTGCGTGCTTGTCCCTCGCTGGCGCTTCGGGTTCGTGTGGCAGTTTTCCCGGAACGAGCCATGGCCATCGTGCGCCCCATCTAGGGGGCAAGTGGCCCCGCCACGGGCGCGACCGCACAGATGGCGTTCTTGGCAGATATTTTTCCGCAGAACATGATATAGGGAGCTTTTTTCGCCATCGCGGCCGGCTCAGCTCGTTGCGTTTGGCGACTGGGATCGTTACACTGGCGACTTGCAGCGGCCCACATGCTCGGGCCGCCGGAGCGTTGGCAAGCCGGTACGGGGGCGCCGTCGAGGAGATCGGGCACGATGCGAATCGCGGTTGGGAGTGACCATCGCGGCGTACATCTCCGCGCCAAAATCGTCGAGCTGCTGGCCAGGCTGGGCCAGGAGGTGATCGACGTCGGCTCCTACGACGAGCAGAGCGTGGACTATCCCGACATCGCCGCCCAGGTTGCCCGAAAGGTGAGCAACGGCGAGGTGGATCGAGGGATCCTCGTCTGCGGCACCGGCCTGGGGATGACGATTGCGGCGAACAAGTTCCCGGGGGTTCGGGCGGCGCCCTGCTACGACGACCTGGCGGCCGAGATGAGCCGCCGGCACAACGACCTGAACGTGCTCTGTCTGTCGGGCGACATCCTGGGGGAACGGGCGGTCGATCGGATGATCGAGATCTGGCTGAATACCGATTTCGAGGGCGGCCGCCACGCCCGCCGCGTCCAGAAGATCGCCCATCTGGAAGGGCTCAACGGCAAGCCCTGACGGGCCGCGGCACGCCCCGGGGCCCGTCGATGCGACCACGTCACGCCGCAGCTTGCAGGCCCGCTCAAACCCGCTACACTCGTTGGTTTGAGACCCCGCCATGGACCGTCCGTCCGGGATGGTCCCGTTCCGGTGCGCCGTCTTCCGTCCCCACAAGGAGCAGCAAGTCCTTGGGCGATCTTACCCTGCAACTCGGCGTCAAGACCGACCCGGTGGAATACCGGTTCTCCTACGAGTGGCTCTTCCGGCTCCTGGCCGAAGAAGGCGTCCGGCACGTCCAGTTGGGCACGTTCTTCGAGATCTACCAGTTGCCCGACGAGTACTTCCGCCGGCTGCGGTGCCGGGCCGACGACCTGGGGATTCAGGTCCACAGCGTCTTTACGGCCCACCGGGAGCTGGGAGGTTTCTTCATCGACGAGCCGGGCTGGGAGGCCGCGGCCCGCCGCAATTACGAGCGGCTGATCGAAGTCGGGGCGCTGGTCGGGGCCCGATCGGTCGGGTCGAACCCGGGCGCGGTCTACCGGGACCGGATGGGGACCAAGAAGCGCGGCGTCGCCTGCTATCTGCGGCACATGAAGGAGCTGATGGGTTTCGCCCACCAGCAGGGAGTCGAGTGGCTCACGATCGAGCCGATGTCTTGCCTGGCCGAGCCGCCCACGCTGCCCGACGAGATCCGCTCGATGGCCGACGAGCTCGACGCGTATCACCGGCAGCATACCGAGAGCACCGCGCGGATCGGCTACTGCACCGACGTCGCCCATGCGTTTGCGGATCGCGACGGTCGCCTCGCGCACGATCACCTCGAGCTGCTCGAGGCCGCGCTGCCCTACCTGGTCGAAGTGCACTTGAAGAACACCGATCCGCAGTATTGCTCCACGTTCGGTTTCAGCCCGGCCGAGCGCGAGGCGGGCATCATCGAGATCGAGCCGGTGCGGCAACTGCTGCTCTCGCATGCCGGGCGGATCCCCGTCGATCCCCTGATCGGCTACCTGGAGATCGGCGGGCCGAAGCTGGGCCGGGACTATTCCGACAAGGACCTGGCCGACCAGCTTCGCCAGTCGATCCGGTATTTGAAGGAGGTATGGCCCAGCGACGGGGCCGAAGCCGCCCCGCGCGAGCCCGGCCCGACGCGCATCGAATCGGCCGGAAGACGCGACCGACAGCCGGATCGTTCGCCGGACCGCCGCGTGCAGGTCTCGCCCTCGGTGATGTGCGCCGATCTGTGCCACCTGGAGGAGAGCATACGGCGACTCGAAGCGGCCGGGGCCGACATGCTCCACATCGACGTGGCCGACGGCCACTTCGTGCCCAACCTGCTGTTGGGCCCGGACGTGATCCGCGGGCTCCGCGCCAAGACGTCGCTTCCCCTGGACGTGCACCTGATGGTCGACAATCCCGACCCGTACGTCGAGCTGTTGGCCGAGATCGGCGTGGAGTGGGTCGCCGTGCACGCGGAAGCCTGTCGGCACTTGGACCGCACCCTGACCGAGATCCGCGATCGGGGGATGAAGGCGGGCGTGGCCCTGAATCCGGCCACCCCGCTCGCCGCGATGGAGTACGTGTTGGAACGCCTCGACTTCGTGCTGTTGATGACCGTCAACCCGGGCTTCGCCGGGCAGAAGCTCGTGGCCGGCGGGATTCGCAAGATCGCCGACTGCCGCCGGCTCTTGGACGAGCGCGGCCCGGGCGTCCCGATCATGGTCGACGGCAACGTCAGCTTCGAGCACGTCCCCAAGATGGTCGCCGCCGGCGCCGACGTCCTGGTCGCCGGCACCAGCAGTTGGTTCAACCCGGGCGGATCGCTGCGGGAGAACGTAGACAAGACGCAACAGGCAATCGCCGCCGGCCTCGCAATGCGCGAACACTAACCCCAAAGAAGCCGCTTGCGGCTTCGCAACCTAGCGGCCTAGCACCGTATCGGAGTCGACGATCATGTCCCGAAACCTCAGCCGTCGCCAGTTTCTCCAAGCGGCCGGTGCCGCCGCGGCTGTTGCCGCCTCGCCCCACGCCGTCCGATGCGCCGCCCGGCCCAAGCAGGACGGACGCCTCAACGTCCTCTTCCTGATGACCGACGAGCAGCACTACCGCTCGCTTTCCTCGACGGGCAACCCGTACATCGAAACGCCCAACATGGACCGCATCGGGCGCGAGGGGGCCCGGTTCGACGGTGCCACGTGCGTCACCCCCTACTGCTCCCCCTCGCGTGCCTCGATCATCACCGGCCTCTATCCCCACACGCACGGCATCCTCACCAACGTCAGCCCCGGGCGGAGCAATCAGAAGCCGCTCCCTCAAGACGCCTTCCCCAACACCGAGACCATCCTGCACGGGCAGGGCTACGCCACGGGCCACCGCGGCAAGTGGCACCTGGGCGACAAGGGCGATTTCGACTGCTACGAGTCGTGGGCCTACGCGTCGAAGGACCCCCGCGAGTACAACCGCCTGCTGGCCGAGCGCCTCCCCGCGGCCAAATTCGCCGATCACGAGAGCCCCGGCAAGTACCTCGGCCGGCCCGTCGAGATGCTCCCGTGCGTGGAAAAGGGCTATCACGAGTTCCACGCGATACCCAACATGCGCGTCGCCTACATCTCGACCATCGGCCGGAGCCTCGTGCCGCCGGAGCTTCTGCCGGAGACGCAGATCACCAACCAGGTGCTCGACCTGATCGACCGGCACGCCGACGAGAGCTTCATGATCACCGCCTCGTGGAGCCCGCCGCACGACCTCTGGGTGATGCCCGAGCCGTACTACAGCCTGGTCGATCGCGGCCGGATCGAGCTGCCCGGCAGCACCGACGTGCCTGAGTGGGACCGGCGCGGCGCGAGCAAGCGTCTGGGCGACATCATGGGCCCGGAGGGCATCCGCGAGTACGCCGCCATCTACCACGGCATGGTCAAGTACATCGACGATCAGCTCGGGCGCGTGCTGGCGAAGCTCGACGAGCGGGGCCTTGCCGACAACACGCTCGTGATCTTCACCACCGACCACGGCGACATGGTCGGGGCCCACGGGTGCATCGGCAAGTCGATCGCGAGCTTCTACGACGACCTGGTGCGGATCCCGCTTGTGATGCGTTTACCCGGCCGCATCCCGCCCGGCACGGTCGTGCCGCAGCCGGTCAGCCAGATCGACTTCATGCCCACGATCCTCGACTACCTGGGCCGCGACGTGCCGCAAGAAATCCACGGCCGGTCGATGCGCCCGCTCGTGGAAGGCCGGCAGGTCCAGTGGCGCGACCACGCGTTCTGCCAGCGGGCCAACGGCTCGCGCATGCTCCGCACCGAGCGCTACAAGCTCTTCTACTGCCCCAAGGCCCGCGCGGTGGCCCTGTACGACCTCCAGGAAGACCCGCACGAGGATCGCAACCTGGCCGAAGACGCCGCCCACGCCAAGACCGTCCGCCGGATGCACCAGCGCATGCTCGAGGTGATGGCCGCCGACGGCGATCCCGTGCGCGAGGCCTTCTCGGGCGATCCGCTGGGGTGAGACGATTCCTGCCGGCGGGAGGGGGGCGGACTCACTCCGATTGCCGGGCCGACCGGCCGCCAGGCTCGGCGGGATGCTTGTCCCCGCCGGCAAAATCGCCATAATGGGGGACCAGGGGGGCCGATTGGATGGCGATTACCTGCCCGCGATGTGGGGCGGGCTTCGATGTGACGTTGTTCCAGTTCGGACATCGGGTCCGGTGCGACTGCGGCGCGTGGGTGGACCTGGCCCGCGGTCACCTGCTTGCGGACCCGGACCGGGAGAAGGAGGGTAGCAAGATGGCGGAGGAAGAAATCGGCAGGGTCACGCACTATTTCAGCAAGGCCCAAGTGGTGGCGATCGAGATCACCGCCGGCACCTTACGGGTGGGCGACACGATCCACTTCAAGGGCCACACCAGCGACTTCACCCAAACGGTCGACTCGATGCAGATGGAGCACGACTCGGTGGAGGAAGCCACGCCGGGGCAGGCCGTGGGCATCAAGGTCGTCGAGCACGCCCGCGTCCACGATACGGTGTACAAAGTCACCGATTGAGCGGTGGCGGGTCGCCCGCCGCCGCACGGTGTCCCGGGGCGCTCTGGCGCCACGGACCTCGCAAGACGCGGTTTGGCCCATAACGACCGTTACCCGCTTGAGCGACGACATACTTGAGCCGTCGCCACAATGCCATGGGGGTGCCGGGCTGCCCGCGTTGTGTGTGTGCCAAAATGAACGCGAACACGCCGGTGACAAGTGACGAACTGCTCCACCTGTCCGACAACGGCTTCCGGTATGAGTTAGTTGCCGGAGAGCTGAAGAAGAAGCCGTTACAAGGGTGGAGGAACGGTATGATATGTGGCCATCTCCTCGCCATCCTCGGTCAGCACGCGCGCAGTCACGAGCTTGGGCAGGTCCTTGGAGCACGATGCGGCTTTCTGCTCGCGAGCGTTCCCGACACGCTGCGTGTAACCGACGTGGCCTTCGTTGCCAAGGACCGGTGGCCGCCCCAAGACCCCGACGCCGTGTTCTACCCGGGCGCGCCCGATCTGGCCGTCGAAGTGGTCTCGCCCGGCGACACCACGGGCGAAGTCGACGAGAAGGTCAGGGCATGGCTCGACGCCGGCGCCGAGATGGTCTGGGTCGTCAATCCCATGTGGCGAAGCGTGACCGTCTACCGCTCGGCAACCGACATCAAGACGTTGACCGAAAACGACGAGCTGGACGGCGAGGACGTCGTGCCGGGCTTCCGCTGCCGCGTGGCCGACGTTTTCGCCAATCTGTAGCCACGTCCGTTCGGCGTCACGGCCCGCCGTGTGTTCACGGCGGGCTCAATGGGGCGTGCTGCCAGTAGTCCTTCCGCTTCACAAACTCGTCGAACATCACCTCGGTCATCTCCGGCCGGACCGCCAGGGCCTCCGGATCGCCGTAGTTGAACACGATCAGCCCGCCGTCGGGTGTGCTCCAGTGGCGAACCAACTGCCGGGCCTCCTCGCGCACGTCCTCCTCCACGCCGCGAGGAAGCGTCGACTGGATGTCCACGGTCGTCAAAAAACAGACCTTCCCCCGAAACCGCTCGCCAAACTCCACCAGCCCGTACGCCCGCGGCTGCTGCATGTTCAAGACGTCGACGCCCAGCTCCACCAGCCGGGGCACGAACGCGTTGATCCGCCCGCAACTGTGAAGGATCACGTGCCAGCCGTGCTCGTGGATCGCGCCGAACAGCCGGGCGTAGCGCGGGGCGAAGAACTGCTCGAAGACCCGGGGGCTTACGAACGTGCCCTGCTGCGTGCCCCAGTCGTCGGTCAGAAACAGACCGTCCACGCGGTCGCCGAACCGGCCGTGAAGCTCGCCAAAAAGCTCCAGCTTGAACTCGAGGATCATCTCCAGCAGGCGTTCGACGCGCTCCGGCTCCAGGTAGAAGTCCTCCATCGCCTGCGCAAACCCGCGGAGCATGTGGAGCCGCTCGATCAGGTTGAAATGGCTGGTCACCGCCACGTAGCGGTCGCCGGCCTCGTCCAGCAGGGGCCCGAGCCGCTCGAAGTAGAAGGGGTTCCGCGCTGGGGGCGGGCGGAAGCGATCGAGCGCCGACCAGTCGGCCAACGGGTGCCCGACCACCTGGCCCATGTTCTTCACCTCGGTCCGCGCCCACCCGCACCCCCAATCGTCCGCGGCGGCGTTGTCGAAAAACCAGCCGGCCTCCGCGCGGTCCATCTCCCAGACGTCGCACACGTCGTCCGGGGCCCAGTCGACCTCGTGCTGCCAGAACGGAAGCCGCGGCGGGCGCCGCATCTCGATCGCACGCCGGACGATCTCTCGTGAGTCCATCGGTTTGCCTCGCATTCTCCTCGGGATAAGTCCTGCTGAGAGCCCGTGGCAGAACGTACTCCTCACGCTCCGCGTGAGGGACCTGTAGCCTGAATTGACCTCACGCGGAGCGTGAGGAGTACGTTCTGTCAGGGCCTCCTATTCCTCGATCCGTGTCCCGATCATCATCAGGTTGGTCGGCGCCAGCACGTAGCGATACCCGGCCAGCCAACGGAGAATTCCCAGCGCGGCCAGCACGCGGAGCGACTTCGCCGCGATCCCTCGCAGCAGGCGGCCTTCGCGCCAGTGGGGCTTGGAGGCGAAGGGGATCTTGCCCACCTGCTCGTCGATCGGCCGGAAGTCGTTCTTGCGCGACGTGGCCCAAAAACTCTTCTCCGGCTCGAACACGAGCTGGGGGAAGAGCCGCTTGACGCCCTCGTGCGTGAACCGCCAGTAGTCGGACGGATACCCATGAAACCGCCACGCGAACGGCACGGAGACGACGACCCGCCCGCCCGGGCTCACGAGCCGCGTCAGGTTTCCGGCCATCACAAACGGCTGCTCGCAGTGCTCCAACACGCTGAGGCAAAACACGGTCCCGAACCGCCTGCCGCCCAGCTTACCGTCGATCTCGTCGAACGGCTCCGTCAAATCGACGACCACGTCGACGCGCGGCCCGGCCTGCATGTCGGCCCGGACGTACTCCCCCTCGTTCACCAGCGCCGCCTGCAAGTCCTGGGTGCTCCCATAGTCCTTCGACCCGACCTCCAGGTACGGCCCGTGCAGGTGCTCCGCATGCCTCCGCACGAAGAGAAGCTGGTTGACGTCGCCCATCGCGATCGGGCCTTTGTGCCTGGGACGCACGTGGTACCTGACGTGCCCCGCATCGTACGCGGTCGCCGGATGCGAGCCAAGTCCCCTTGCCCCGCCCGGGGGTGGTGCGGTAGGATCAAGGAGACTGGCCCGCTGGCAGCGCGAGACTCAGGCCGACCGGGCCGAATGGCCGCAGTCGTGAGACGGTAGCAGGGGAATTGGGATTCACTCACGCATGGCCCGTGCTTCGCCGAGGACACGACCATGCAACATGCGACCCCTGCCCTGAAAGGGCGGCATACGGTAGCCCAGGGCTGCGCCCTCGTTGTACTACACAAATGCTTCCTTAGGGTTGGCGTCTGGACCGAAGAGTTGCCAACAGAGGGCCATGTCGTGCATGCGTTGAAGGCCGAGCCAGACGCTTTGCGGGCCCGGTTCGGCGGCACGCTTCCGGTTGACGTAGCCACCCAACTGCGCGACCATCCGTACCATCTCCGAGAGTTGCGGGGGTGTCGGAGGTGGGGCGGCCCGGCGCACGACGCGGTAGACCGCTTTCCATTCCGCCGGGTCGAAGATCGCTTCGCAACTGATCTCGGGGCAACTGCGGCCCAGACGACGGACGTACAGCGTCCGCCAACTCACAATCAAATAGGCGGCCAGACATGGCAGGAAGCGGTCGACGTTTTCGAACCGGCGCTGCTCCACTCGGCAGCCCGACTTGAGCGTGCGGAAAAACACCTCGATCATCCAGCGCACACAGTAATACTGGATCACTTGACGCACTTGCTCGACGTCGTCGATGGGCAGGCTCGTCAACAGGATCCACTCCACGGCAACGTCATCCGCCGGGGGATCGATCTCTCGAACCAGGCGTTTTTCTCGTCTGGGGGCTGCAAGGCTCGATTCTGACAAGCGCGGATGATCCAGTCGACGTCCTCCGGCTCAGACTGCCCTTCGGCCAACAATTCGTAGATGTCCGCTTCGCTATCCGCCACGCAGACGACGCGCGTCTTCGGAGCCCGACGCGCTTCCTCGCATGCCCCTCGCCACCCGTCGATCCAGCGTTGGCTTTCCTTCTCTTCGATGGGCGTGTGCTTGCGCCGCGCCGATCGTTCGGACTTCAAGGGCGGCGGCTCGTCGGAACGCGCCCAAACGGCCGCATGCAACGTTCCCAAGGGTGTCCCATCCGGCGTAAAGGCGTGCAACGGATGCAGGAACACACCGCGCCGCGGTCCGCCGTCCAGTGGACCCGCCCCTTCGACCTGTTGCTCTGGCCGTGTCAGATCGATCTCCGTGGTGTCTTGCGCAAAGATCACCACCGGTTGCGTCGCGATGCGTTGACGCGTCGCCTCGATGTGCGGTTGGAGAACCTTCTCAAAGTCAACCTTCTTGTTGTCGAACAGCCGATAGGCTGCGGCTGTCTCAGCATACCCGCCACAGGCTGCCGGAATGCTCGCCGTCGGATGCGCTGCCAACTGCGAAAGCACCTCGCCCAGGCGGTTGTCCAAGCGTTTGTCTTTGAGATCCACCGTTTCCATTTCCTCGATCACCCATGGGGCCGACATCCGATCAATCCTTTGACCCGTTTCCCCCCCTGCGTCTATAGGCACAGCTCAAATCATCGCCTAATCTCCCCAAATCGCCTATAGTAATTTTGGGGTGTGTAGTACAACGAGGGCGCAGCCCTGGGATATCGTATTCTGCCCCTTCGGGGCGTTGTGCCCCGGCCCCGTGACTCCAAGCCTCCGCTGTTCGCGGCCGTCCCTGCTCTTGTGCGATCCTATCGCCGAGCTAGGTTTGGAGGTCCGGAGAGTGTGTCGATTTCGCCCACAACCGTAAGGTCCGTGGCACGAAGAAGGTTAGCGGCGTAGGGTGGCACCGGCGGCCCGCCAGTGCTGGCTCGCAGTTGACGTTCGCCCGGCAGCCTGGCAATTGGGACGCGGATCGAGAAGACCCTGAAGCGTCTTTACCGGTCCAAAGGCTGCGAGTAGGAACCGTGCGTCGCGCCCGGAGGCGTGCAACGCCGCCGGACGGAGCTTCCTCTTTCTACGTTGCCCCCCCTTCCCGAGCAGTCGGCGTGGCGGGCTTTGTTGGACGCGGTCACTTCCCGCGGCGGCTCGCTTCTACAACGTATGAGGGGTCATACCCCCTTCAGATACCGTGAGCGCACGTGCGCGCGGGCCCGAGGGGGAGTGCGCTGGGGCCCCATGGTGAATGCGCTGGGGTTCCAGCGCAGGTGCTACAGGGTCACAGGCCACCTGCGCGCACGCCATGTACTGGGAAAAACGCCCTTTTTGGACGAGGTCACTCGCGCAAGCCCCGGCTGCGAAAGCACTTGGAGGTTTCGGCCGAACCAAGAAAAACCGTCCAACAATTGTTTTCGACGCAACGCGTTTCGAGGCATGGACTTAGGGGTTGTCATGGACGGCATTGTTGGACACTTGGACGGGCTGTTTCGGGGGCTTTCGTGCACCCGGTTTTCGGCCTAACACGCTCGAGCATACCATGTTAGCGCCGAGCCGCAAGGCATTTTTCGGCCACCCCCGGGTGCTTCCAGTTTCTCGCGGCCCAAAGCGCCGGCGGCGAGGATCGACCGCGGGACGGCCCGGTGCGACGACCCTACCTTTGGGCACCGCGGCCCCAAGATCCGTGGGCGGTCGGGCGCGGCCGTTGGCGAGGCGTGCGCGCGCTCCCGGCGGCAACGCGATTGGGGGAACGCCGCGCAAGAAATGCCCGGGCTTCTCGGGTAAGACGGGGGCGCGCTGGGCTATTTGTGATAGCCGAGCGACTCGATCACGCACAGCATTTCCTCGTAGGAGAGGAACCGCCGCCGGTGACGGATCTTGTACTCGTCGATCGCCAGGGCCAGGTCGTGGGCCGCCGGCGACAGGCCGTCGTGGCTGTTGGTGAACTGGCGGCGCTCGCACGCCGGCGGCGGCGGCGCAGAGTCGTAGTTGCGGCGGTCCGTAAAAGTCCCGCTCGACGTGTCCAAGCCCTGCGACATTTCTCGTCTCTCCTGTGACTCGCTCGACGTGCCGACGGCACGCCCTCTACCAAGCCTACCTTGCGATTCGCATGGTCGAACCGCCGGGCCACGACGCGCCGTGGCCGCAAGAATCCAGATAAGCCTAAGACATAAACCCCAATACGTCAAACCGATCTTGTGGATTGTGTCGATGAAATCGGTTGGATCAATTCTCCCGTCACCGGAGGAGCGGGCCGTCGGGCCGGAGCACGAGCTCCGCGTGCCCAAGCAGCTCGCGGCTGGGCCCGTGGTCGGGATTGAGGGCGAGCGCTTGCCGGGCGGCCTGGGCGGCCCGGGCCGGGCGCCCGGCGCAGAGCTCCGCCTGGCCGAGCCGGAAGAGGATCTCGTCGGTGGGCCGCTCCCGGGTGCTGGCGGCCGCCAGGGTTTCGGCAGCCTCGTCCCAGCGCTCCAGCGCCGCGTAGGCGAGCCCCTCCAAGTAGAGCACCTGCTGGGGCTCTTCGCCCGGCGAATACGTGTCGGCCAAGGTCTGCAACGCGGCCAATGCCCGCGGGGGCTCGTTCAGCTCGCGATACAACTCGGCGGTCTCCAGGAGAATCGCCCGGTCGTGCGGCGCCAGGCCCAGTGCCCGGTGGTAGTCGGCGAGTGCCCGTTCGGGCCGGCCACTGTCCCGACGGACCCGGCCCCGGATCGCCCAGGCGTCGGCAAGCCTCGGGTCGAGATCGATGGCGTGTTGGGCGTTCTGCCGGGCGAGCTCGACTTGGCCCATCGCCAATCGCTTGTCGGCCAACAGGACGTGCAACTTGGGATCGTCCGCGGCGAGTCGGGCGGCCTCCTCCAATTCGTCGACGGCCCGCTCACGCTCTCCCCGATGCCATAATGCCTCGCCGTAGTGACGCCGGGCGTCGGGATCGACGGGACACGTCTCGACGGCCTCGGCGAGCAGCTCCTCGCCCTGCTGCCACTGGCCCCGCTCGACCGCCGCGATCCCTTGCTGGGAGAATTGCCGACTGGCGACCAGCGACCGGGAGACAGGCCCCTGTCGGCCGGGCAAGAGACACCCGGCCAGCGGCAGCGTCGCCACGACCGTAACCAGGCAGACCAGATCAGCTCGCATGGATGCCCACTGCTTGCGCACGAAGCTCGCCGGGGAGCTTCTCCGCTTTCCGAGCGCGAGAACGCGCTGCACTCAATCCGACGCATCGGGTCTCGGGCCGAGGGGCGGCAGCGCCGCACGGCCTCCAGCCGCCTTGTTGTCAATGCACGTCATTTGGGCGGATTGGGCGGCGATCGTAGCAGAACCGGCCCGTCGCCACCAGCCCGGTTTGGCCCCTCGCGGAAGGATTCCCCCGTGCTCTGGAGGTCGGTAAGATTAGCAGTGGTTCGACGAGTCGCATGAAGGACGTCCCGGATGCCGGCTGAGTTCAATAAGTTGGGTGTCGCATTCCAGTATCCCGAGAACTGGACCCTCGACGAGGAGGACGCCCTGGCCGGACGCAAGTCGGTGACCGTTTACAGTCCCGTGGGGGCGTTCTGGTCGGTTAGCGTCCATCCGAGCTCGGCGGATCCCCTCCGTTTGGCGAAAGCGGCCGTCGATGCGATGAAGGCCGAATACGCGGAGCTGGAGGCCGACGAAATACGGGAGACGATCGCCGGCCGGGAAACGGTCGGCTACGACCTCAGCTTCTACTACCTGGATCTGACCAACACCGCGTCGGTCCGCTGCATCCGCACCGATCGGGCCACGTACGCCGTCTTCTGTCAGGCTGAAGACCGCGATTTCGGCGAGGTTGACGCGGTGTTTCGGGCGATGACGACCAGCTTTTTCCAGAATCTGAAGCCACTCCGCTGGGACGCTTGGGCACTCCCGCCGGAAGATCTCCGCAATCGGTGAGCGCGCTCGGGTGCTTTGTAATCCTTACAAGAACGCGGCGTCCCGGGACGGGAGATCGGGTGGCTGGGCTTCTCCGCAAAAAGCGTTTCCCGGCAAGCAGTTGCGCGGTGGTGCGGCGCGTGCTCGGGCGCTTGCCCCGCGTTTGGCACGCCAACTGCTGAGACGGTTTCCGCGTTACGCGGCAAACGCGACCCAAGTGGCCCCGGGTTTCCCGCCCCCGGGGCCGCGCTCACCGGCAATTCTCGCAGACACCGTGAATCTAAGGCGACACTAGCCACCTTCCGGCAAGAAGAAACCCGCCCCGGGGAAAGCCAGTTTTTCGCGGTAGGAGGGCTCGGATGGCTATCGGCAAATGGCCACCCGAGCCCTTTTTTTGTGCCCGGTCAACTACTTGAGAGGGAGCCCCGGTTTCCGGTATAATTTGCCCAGTTTGAGGTTTCTCACGCGACGGAATGTGAATCTGGCATAAGGAGGCAGCCTATGGCATCGGCCCCCCCCGTGTCGCACGTTGAACACATTGGAGAAACAGCCGGATTGGCTTGGAAAATCCTGAGCGAGAATGGGTCGCTCAGCATGGCCAAGCTGGTCAAGGCGGTCGGAGGGCCCCGCGACGTGGTCATGCAGGCCCTCGGTTGGCTTGCCCGGGAAGGCAAGATCTGGATCGAGGAGGACGGGCGCACGCGTATGGTGTCGCTGCGTTAGCTGGACCCCTCGTGTGTAGTCCGCTACCGGCTGGTCCCGGCGCACCGGCTGAAGCGAGACACCACGCTTTGCGGCGCGCATCATTCCCCTCATAAGGGGAGCTTTGGCTTCCCACCCCTCAGACCGAACTGACTGCCGCCGGGGCCTTTGGAGCCTGAGGCAACACGTTTCCACCCAACCGGGCGCCTACTGGTTGGAGCCCTTTGCCGCTTTCGCTTGGTCTTGCTTGGCCTTGGCTGATGCCCTGAGCTTTTCGACCGTCTTCAGTTGTTCCTGGGTCAGAACGGCCTCGACCTCCTTGTCCCGATCGGTCATGAGCGCCTCCAACTGGGCCTTTAGGGCGTCGATCTTGGGGGTATACTCCCGCTGAATCGCGTAGATCTTGTCACGCTGCTTCTTGTCGACCACCCGATTGTAGTAGATAGGAAGCCGGCCGCTGAACTCCTTTTTCTTCGGTTTTGCCTCTTCGGGGACGGGCGTCTCGGCCGGCGATTCCGGCGTCTGCTGGGTCAACGTCGCCGGTGCCGACCGCTCTGTCGACGGCTGTTGGGCGGGCGACGGTTGCTGCCCGGCAACCGCCACCACGACAGCCGCCACGGCCACGCAGGTCCAGGCCAGGACCCGGATCGAGCGTACTCTCTTCATCATTTTCTCCTTTCGCCACGTAAACTGAGCAAGAGCTTCGTGCGGAGAAATGAGATGCGCCCCTCCGTGAAACCGCATCCACGGTGCGTAGTCCGAAAATGCCGTCTCGAAGCCCCAACGGGGACAGATCCCCGCCAAGGACAAGGTCCACCGCTCGATTGTGGGGCGTCATGAGATACGCCCCGAAGAACTCTAAACACACCCGGATATCTTCGTACGGAACAGGAAGCACTAAGCCATGCAGGCTGACATAATACCCGTGCGAAGTAGCCCCGGCAAGTAGGGGCCGAAAAAGGGGAGGCAAAAAGAGGGGCTCACCCGCCCATGACCGATTTCTAGTGTCTTCCTGCCTGCTTCCCTTGTCGGGCTGTCGCGATGGCAGGGGTTGCCGGCCTTTTTGCAGCATGCAGAGGCCGACGAACGTGAATGGGGAAGGATGGAGGCGCAAAAGAAAAAGATCATGATACGACGGTCCATCGTCATATCATGATCTCTATCCTGAAACGGGACAGCGTGTGTCCCGCCCTCCCGGCATGCCTGTAATGAATCTATCGTCACAAGCGGCCGGAAGCCTGGAGCCGATTCTTTCGCTTGTTCCGTCTTTTCCGAGGCCGGCCGTGGGCCGATCCGTGTCCCCGGCAGATGCAGCACCGCGCCGTTCGTGACGGAAGTCGTTGTCCGGAAACGAATAACGGGCGGGATTGCCGGCCCGCCCACCGGTCACACGCTCAACCGGCCGGCCCACCTTCACTCCCCAGTCCGGTGGGGCCGGGCAAGATCGGTGTTTCCTGATGTCTCGGTCTGGCACCCGCCGGGACCTCACTTCGAAGGAGGCGATACCTCCACTGTGGGGGCAACTGGCGGCTCCTCGGCGATAACACCCGCGGCGTCCTGGGACACGGTGGAGGCTGACTCGGCGCAGCCGCACGTCGTCCCGCCCCCGCAATAGCCGCCCCCACAAGAGGCGCCCGCCCCGCAGCAGCGGGAAAGCCACCTGGCCCGCTCTTGGCAGTAGCCGTCCCAAACGTGTTGGCAGCACGTAGGGGGAAACTCGCAGCAGCCGGGCGCAAGGCCGTACCCCGGGGCGGCACAAGGCGGCGCGGAATACGCGCCATAGGCGCCGCATCCGGCACAACCCGCATGATTGCCCCAATACGGCCCGCTGCCAGCCGCCATGCTTACCAGGCCGCAAACCACTACGACCGCGAAAAGCCCATACATCGATCGCATCTGGTAACTCCTTTGCTTGGTCGCTCACCGTCTACGGGTCCACGATTTGCCTGAGCAAACATGGGCCGCAGTTGGCCACAAAGCAAACGCGATCGTTGCATTTTCGCAGGCCTGACGGCGGTCGGCTCGATGCGCCGAAGCTCAACTCGTTGCTCGAGAATGACTTGCGTCAACGCGTCCGACGGCGAGGAGACGTTGTCTTTTCGCCACTTCCCCGCGCCGGATGGCGCCAAGGGGCATGCCGAACGCGGCCACCCAACCCGCACGGACGTCGCCTGCGGCCCGTGCAACTCGAACGGGACATCGGACCGATGGCGCCCGGAGCAGGAACGTCGCGCCCGACGGAAGCTGTTTTTTAGGCGATCCTCACGCTGGCGCGAACGCATCGCTTTGGCAACACCCGGTGCCGTCATGATGACTGCACTCTAGTTCTAGACGGGGAGAATGGCGGGTTCCAAGACGCTTTTGCAATAGAAGAGTATGGGGAGACTTACGAGAATCTGCTCTCTCAGCGACGCCATTGGCACACGTGCTGCACTCGGTCGTCTATGGGATGGGAGGCAGGTTCCTCACACCACGAAACCAGAAAGGGGATAGAACGATGAAAGTGCTCTGCGACGTGATCGTGTTGGGTGCCGCGGCCTGGGTGGCGTACTGGACCTATTTCGAGGCCCTGCTCTAACCGGCCTTGCCGGGGGCAGCCCACGACATCCTGCGAATTACGAAAGCGACCGCGTTGGCGCTTGCCCTTACCTTGGAAGGGCGCTCCGACAGGTTCGCTCGCTACCGGCTCGTCGACGAAGAACGCCGCGCCTTGTTCCATTTCCAGTCGACGTACCCTGCGATGCCGGGATGGTCGAGCAGCCTCTCCAGCGTGTTGTAGTGCCGGCCCAGCTCTTTCTCATCCGGAATGAGATCGTGGATCGCGTTCTGGCACTGCTTGCAGACGCGGATCCCACTTCGCATCTCTTCCCGGGTGAACCGCTTCCTGAACCACTTGTTGCTGTGAACCGTGCGAGGGATGAGGTGGTGGAAATTGTCCGCCTCTTCGCAACGGCACAGTTCGCAGAGCATGACCGCACCCAAGCGCGGAGCAAAAACGCGGCGACCTTACGGACGCGGCCCGTACGGCGACGACGACGCCACGGAGGTGCGATCTCGAACCCGGACAAGCAGATGGCAGACCCCAAGCGCCTTCGCGCGGCGCGCCGGTGGCACGACCTTGCGTACTTGGCGCGAATGCCAAGGCGGCCTGCCTCCCCGAGCGGCCCGCTCCCCTAGCGCTCCTTCCGCTTCAGCTCGTCGTTGTGCTCCCCGATGAACTTGCGGATCTCGTCCGAGAAATCCAGCAACCGCTCCCACTGCTCCACATAGAGGGTGACCGGCATCCGCTGCAACCCGTAGAGGCTCAAGCCCCCCTTCTGGCTAACTTTGCAGTAGAGGGTCCCCCGTCTCTGCCGTTCCAGCTCATCCAGAAGCTTGGAAGCGTCCTCCGTCTTGATCTCGCCAGCGGCCACTTGGGCGAGGATCTCGTCCCTATTCATCTTCTGTTCTCCCGGTAGGTGATGTGGACGCGCCGCGACTACCTCCTTGGTAGCGCGTTTCACAGATTCGTTGGGGGCGATCCAGGCATGACAGCGTCTCTCTGGCCCCGCGGAAGGCGTATAGAGACACATTACACGACCCAGGGGCCGTCGATGTCAAGCCGATTTTCCCCCTGGGGTAGGGAAAGGGGTGCTGCAAGCCATTGCGCAACGAGTTCGGCAAGGCCGGGTCCAACGCCCCGTCCACGGACTGAGTGGTTGCCCGAACCGGCCACTTTCCCCTCTCGGGGAGGGTCTCGGCGTTGGGGGCAGAATGCTAAGAGGACAGAAGCGCCAGCGTCAGGGCGCACTCGGCACGAGCCCCCGCTCCCCCCTTCCGCCGTCGGCCTCGGGGGCGTACCATCTTCCGTCTTGTGTCAACGGCCTCCAGGCCCCTATCCGGACGGCCCGCCACCCCCTCCGGGCAATCCCAATGGACTTGAATCCCGCTCAGCTCGAAGCCGTGACCACGCTCTCCGGGCCATTGCTTGTGTTGGCGGGTGCCGGGACGGGCAAGACCCGGGTAGTCACGTATCGCATTGCCAGGCTGATTCGCCGCCGCACCCGCCCGGGACGCATCCTCGCGGTGACCTTCACCAACAAGGCGGCCTTGGAGATGCAGGAGCGGACCACCGCACTGATCGGACGCCGCACCGAGGCGAAGCCCGAAATCTCCACGTTCCACTCGCTTTGCGTCCGCATCCTTCGCCGCCACGCCCGACGGCTCGGCTATCCCACCGCCTTTGCCATCTATGACCGGGGGGACCAGGAGAGCGTCGCCCGCTCCGCGCTCCGCCAGATCAAGGTCCCCGACGCGGCCCTTCGACCCGGCGACCTGCTCTACCTGATCGGCCAATGGAAGACCTCGTCGATCCGGCCGGACCGGGCGGCCGAGACGGCCCAGACCGATCGAGAGCACCTCGCCGCGATCGCCTACGGCCGCTATCAGAAGGCGCTGAAGGCCGCCGGCGCCGTCGACTTCGACGATCTGCTCCTCTCGACCGAGGAGCTTTTCCAGCGCTTCCCCGACGTCAGGCGCCAAGAGGCGAACCGGTTCGACCACCTCCTGATCGACGAGTACCAGGACACCAACGGCAGCCAGTATCGCATCGTCAAGGCCCTGGCCGCCGAGCATCGCAACCTCTGCGTGGTGGGCGACGACGACCAGTCGATCTACGGATGGCGGGGGGCCGACGTAACGCACATCATCCGGTTCACCGCCGATTGGCCCGACGCCAAAGTCGTCCGACTGGAAACCAATTACCGCTCCACCCGCGAAATCCTCGCCTGGGCCAACCGCCTGATCGCCTTCAACAAGCACCGCCACCAGAAGGTGCTGCGGGCCACCCGCCGCGGCGAGCTGCCGCGGATTCTTCAACTGGAAGACGAAGAGACCGAGGCCAAGACCGTGGTCGACCAGATCCGGTCGCGGATCGAGGAGAAACGCCGACGCCCCCGTGATTTCGCAGTCCTCTTCCGCACCAACGAACAGCCCCGCGCGTTCGAGATGGAGCTGCGGCGGGCCGACGTCCCCTACGTGCTGGTCGGCGGCCAATCGTTCTACGATCGCAAGGAAGTCCGCGACGTGCTGGCCTATCTCAAGCTGCTGGTCAATCCGCGCGACGAGGTCTCGCTGCTCCGCGTCATCAACACCCCGGCCCGAGGCATCGGACAGACCACCGCCACGCGACTCCTGGAAGACGCCGTCGCACGCGGCCGGCCGGTCTGGGACGTCATCGCCCGGGCATCGAGCCTTGACTACGTCCCGGCGGTCGCGTTGCGGGGAATCGAGGAGTTCCGGACGCTGATCGGCCGACGTCGCGATGAGCTGAAGAGCCGCCCGGCGGTCGACGTGGTCGTGGGGCTGATCCGCCAGATCGGCTACGAGGAGGAGCTGGCCCGACTGTACCCGAACGCCGAGGAGCAACAGGCCCGCTGGGCCGCGGTCGAAGAGCTCGTCAACGCCCTGGGAAGCTACTGCCGGCGGGCTGCCAAGCCGACGTTGTCCGGCTTCTTGCAGGAGATCACGCTGGTCGGGCTCGAAAACGACCGGGAGAACCAGTCGCAGCTCGAACGGGACGCGGTCGCCCTGATGACCCTCCACAGCGCCAAAGGGCTGGAGTTTCCGGAAGTGTACATGGTGGGGATGGAAGAAGGGCTGCTGCCGCACCGGCGCTCGGTCGAAGCCGAGGGGGCTGCCGTCGACGAGGAACGGCGGCTCTGCTACGTCGGCATCACCCGGGCGCAGCGGCGACTCACCCTGACGCTCGCGCTGAGCCGGCGCAAGTGGGGCAAGGCCCGACCGACCATCCCCAGCCGATTCCTCTACGAAATCACCGGCCAGGCCGAACACCCTCAGTACGAGGCCGTCATCCGGGGCGAGTCGCCGGCGGCCGCCGATCGAGGCAAACGCAAGGCCTCCGGCGGCCGAGCCAAGGGACGCAACCGGAAAGGCAGCGAGAAGGGGCCGGCCGGGCGCAAACCCAAAGGGTGATTCCCTGCCCTCTCCCCCTCAGCGAGACGGATCATAGACCGCACGGTGTAGCAGGGTGGCACGGGCATCTTGCCCGTGCTCTCGCGGGCGCACTGGCGAGACGCCAGTGCCGCCCAACGCCGTGAACCCTAATCGGCGCCAGACCCCGGCAAGCAGACGACGCTCGCGCGGTCCGCAGCCCTGAAAGGGCGTGATTCTGCCCCTTTTCAGTAGCAGGCACACGCCGTGTGCCGTCTGCCGGTTACGGCACACGGCGTGTGGGCTGCTCAAAACGGCGGTCAATCACTCGCCACATGGTGTCCCGTTTGTGTTCCATCCCCGTACGCCGAAGGCGTTCAA
>DATKZH010000242.1:0-3228 GCA_035528065.1 Thermoguttaceae bacterium
CGTTCGCAAGCAGTTCGAGGACGTTCGCAAGGACAATACGGACCTTCGGAAGCGCGTCGATGCCGCCGAGGATGCGGTGCAGATCGCCGAGTTCACCAAGCGGGCAACCGCCGACGTTCCGACGCTGCCGGGAACGGTCGAAGCCAAGGCTCGCGTACTGCGGCTGGTTTCGAAGTTCGAGGAAGCCGATCAGAAGGCCGCGTTCGAAATGCTGAAGGCCGGCGAGCAGCACGCCAAGCTCGTACTGGCCGAGAAGGGCGCTACGGGTACTGTCGAAGGCTCGGCTTACACCGAACTCGAGAAGAAGGCTCGGGAGATCGCCAAGGCGGAAAACGTGACCTTCGAGAAGGGTCTCGATCTCGCCACCGAGCGCCATCCGGAGCTTTACCGGCAGTACAAGGCGGAGACGGTCTAACCACAGACCGCCTCTTGCACCAACTTTCCATCAGGAGGTAATCCATCATGGATAGCAACTTCAAACTTTCTTTCCCCGCCGCATCGGACCTGAAGGCCGCGCAGTTTTATTTCGTTACGGTCCAGTCCAGCGGCAAACTCGCGCTGACCGGAGATGGTCTGCGGGCCGACGGCATTCTGCAGGACAAGCCCGCCGCCGATGGCCGCGCCGGATCGGTCGTGATCGCGGGCCGTAGCCGCGTGGTAGCGGGAGCCGGGTTCCTTGCCGGCACGCCCTTGGCTGCCGATTCTGCTGGCAAGGCTGTCACAGCCACGTCCGCCGAGTACGTCAACGCCTTCGCTTTGCAAACCGCAACGCAGGCTGGCGACATCGTTGAAGTCAACTTCGTCGGTGCCGGCGGCAAGGCGTAAGCCCAAGTAACGGGCCAAAGACCAATCGTTTTCCTCAATCCAAAATTTCACAAGGGGGTACCACCATGTATCCGCAAATTTCTCTTATCCGCAAAGCTGCGCCTACTCCGGGCGATCTGCACGTCGATCGACTGCTGACCAACATCGCCTTGGGGTACGCGCAGGACATGGGCGCGTTCGTTGCGCATCGCGTCTTCCCTATCGTGCCTGTCCAGAAGCAGAGCGACAAGTACGCCGCCTACGAGAAGGCGGATTTCTTCCGGCGCCAGCTTGCCAAGCGCGCGCCCGGTGATCCTTCGCGTCCGCTGTCTTTCAAAATCAACACGGACGCCAACTATTTTGCCGACGTGCTCGCCGGCAACGTGCCGATTCCCCGGGAAACCCAGGTCAACGCCGATGCGCCGTTCAACCCTTCGCGCGATGCGACCTTCCTGCTCCAACAGCAGGCGATGCTTGAACGGGAAATCGAGTGGGCCTCGACCTTCTTCGCAACCGGCATTTGGGGAACCAGCAAGACCGTGAATCCGCTCTGGGACGCGGCCAGCTCCACGCCTCTCCAGGACATCGAAACCGGCATCAAGACGGTGCTCACCAACACCGGCTACAAGCCGAACAAACTGGTCGTCGGATATGACGTATGGAGCGTGCTCAAGAATCACACCGACATCGTTGATCGCGTGAAGTACGGGCAAACGCCGGGTAACCCCGCGATGGTGACGCCGCAGGCGATCGCTGCGCTGGCCGGCGTCGACGAAGTGCTGGTCATGGAAGGCGTCAAGAACACGGCTGCCGAAGGGCAGGCCGCAACGATGTCTTTCATCAGCGGCAAACACGCGCTATTGGCCTACGCCGCGCCGCGTCCGTCGATCATGCTGCCGAGTGGCGGCTACATCTTCACCTGGACCGGCTTCCTAGGCGCGAACGCCTGGGGCTCGCGTATTTCTTCGTGGTGGAGTGACGAACGGAAGTCCGACATTCAGGAAATCGAAATGGCGTATGACATGAAGCTCATCGCCTCCGATGTCGGCTACTTCTTCGACGTCGTGATCTCCTAACCACCATGTACGCAGCCTGGAGGGAGAAACGTCTGGACTATGACAAACGATGGAGCACTGATCCCAGTGTTCAGTTTGTTGTAGCACGGTCCTACCATCATCCAGACGGCATGGTTGTTGGGTCAAAACTCTACCGCATCGGAGAGGTCATACCCAAAGACCGTTTTCAGCCGTATCAACTTCGCAATCAATACGAAGCTCGCAATATTCAGTTAGCGCCAGAAGGGGGAAGCCTTACCGCTTCCCCTGAGTCGCCTGAGCCGCCGGGGGAAGACCCTGACACTTTCCCCGGTCTTTTTTCAACGACTTTCGGCCAGCTTCGGGAGCAGTGCAGGAATCTCGGATTGCCGACCTGGGGTAACAAGAAGCAGCTTCGGGATCGTCTCAACACCGCCCAAGGGGGTACCAAGTCATGAAAATCATCATTCGAATCAGAGGCCCGTTTCTGAAGGTGCTCGAACAGGCCCGCTCTATCATCAACAAAGCCAAGGCCGGCGCGAAGTTCGCCAGCAATTTGATCCTGAATCTGCTGGTGCGGTACTCGGTCGCCGTCAAGAACACCTGGACATGGGAGTGCTACGGGCCGGATGGTGTTCTCAAGTGGCGCGAGGTCGTGCCGAACATCGTTGTGAACGTCGGTCTGGACGATCTGCTGACTCAATACTTCAAGGGCTCGGCCTACACCGCCGAGCACTATGTCGGCCTGAAGAGTACTGGCACGCCGGCTGCCGGCGACACGATGACGTCGCACGCTACCTGGACCGAACTCGTTCCATACTCGAATGCGACGCGGCCCACCTTCACGCCAGGAACGGTATCGGGGCAGAGCGTCGATAACTCGGCCAGCAAAGCCGTCTTCAATATCAACGACAGCTCCACGGTTTATGGCGGCTTTCTGGTGACCGATTCCACCAAGAGTGGAACTGCCGGAGTCCTCTACGGCGTCGCCGACTTCACCGCACAGCGGGCCGTCGAATCCGGCGACACGTTGAACGTGACTGCTACCTGTACGGCTGCCACCGCGTAACATGAAGCCGGCGAGGAGTAAGACCCGCCAGGGCATTCTCGCCGACATCCTCCCGGTGGTAACCGATCCGGACACTGGCGAAGTGGGTTGGAGTCTGATCGGAATTTCGATTTTCTGTAGGTGGCCAGCATGAAAACTCTTTTCGTTTTGATTTCAATGATGCTTGCGAGTTTCGGAAGGCCGATCTTCGCTCAACCGTATCAGTGCTCGACTTTGGGAGAGCAGCGATTACTCGTCTTCATCGTCAATGGGAAGACCACCGTCGAGAAGGCGCACGCGGCGTTTTTCGGGCCTGCCGCCAATTCCCTTGACCAGTTTTTC
>DATKZH010000243.1:0-6354 GCA_035528065.1 Thermoguttaceae bacterium
GGGCGGGGAGGTAGCGAATCCGCACCGTTACGATCACCGTATCCGGCCGGAAGGCGGCATGGTCGAGGTGTCGGCCCTGGAGCACTACCACGGCTGGGTCGCTCGAATCGGCCCGGCTAACACGGCGACGGAGTTCGACAACGACCCTCCCGACGAGCTGGGACTACTCGACTTGACGACGGAGCAGATTCGCGACTCGCGGAGTGGAAGCGACTACCGAGTCGTGCCGCCGGGGACGGTTCGACTGATAGTCGGTGGCGATGTAAAAAAGCTCGGTCTGCACTGGGTATCGCTCGCGTTGGACGAACGGTGCGTAGGATCGATCGTCGAGTTCCATTTCTGGCGGTTCGCAACGGCCGGGCAGCGGCCGGAGGCGTGTGAGCACGCTGTTCTGGAAGGGCTCCGCGACTGGTGGCAATGGATTCAGACGGCGAAGCCCTGGCGGGAGGACCCGGACGTGGAATCGTCGGCCCGGTTTCCCGACTGGGTGCTGATCGACAGCGGCTGGAAGGACGAGGGCTGGTCGATTCAACCGGTGTCGGTCTTCGCGTCCGAGGTCGGATTTGGGCGGTGCCTGCCGTGCAAGGGGTTCGGCCGATACCGCCGTCCGCAGCCGAACGTGGGTATCCGCCAATTCGACGAGTGTCACATCGACCGGCGGGGTCGCTCGCCGTTGTGCGAGATCAACGCGGATGTATACAAAAACCGTGTGCAGGAAGCGTTCAAGGCCGACTTCGGGACGCCTGGCAGTCTGGGGTTGCACGCTCCGCGGGTCGGTGCCGATGGCCGGCAGTTGCGGAGTTCGCTGGAAGAGGAGCGAGAATTCGCGGCCCATATCGTCAGTGAGCAATGGGACCCGGCGAAGGCGAAGTTCCTGTCCCCGAGTGGCCCGAACCATTACCTTGATGCGACCGCGCTGGCCCGTGTCGGTGCATCCCTCTGCCGGTTATCGTCGATTCCCTCGGAAGCGAAGTCATCGAAGCCGCGGAGGACTCTTGCGGAGATGGCGAGGGGATGACGGATACGAAGATGGCTTGAGCAAGAGAAAAGGGGACTGATATGTCGCTCGTTTGTTGGTTGTGTGGTGAACTTCTGAGCAATGAACAAATGGAAGTCTCAGGCGATACGGCACATGCGCGGTGCATAAGAATGCTAAGAATGCGGGGAGGCGAGGCGGCTACCGCTGAGGGAAGTGTAGCCCGATCGGACGACGAAACAACCGAGCAAACGGCAATCCACTCCGAACTATGCTTCGTGCGATGGATCGACGCTCGCTCCGTGGACGCCTGGACCGAACCCGGCGAGTGCGAAGTGGCGCCAGCTACGGTCGAATCCGTGGGCTGGGTCTACGGCGAAACGGAAGATGCTCTTACGATCGCTGGATCGAAATCGGACTGCGGACAGATGTCAGGAATGATGATCATTCCAAAGGTTTGCGTTCAGGAACGCACTGAACTTGTGGTGCCGACCGCCGAACAGGAAGCGGATTCGCTCCTCCCTCCACTTCCACCACCTCGCAGGTGTACTTGCGATGGAAGCGGCCCGGCACCGCGGAAGCCGGAGCCTCCGGACAATGTGTATGTGCGAGAAGGCGCTGTAGCTCCTTGCCCTCGGTGCAAGCCCCCGCGACAAAGGCCAACGCCGAAGCCGCGACCCAAAGCGGTCGATACGTCGTCTCTACCCTGCGAGTTATTCGCAGCGCTCGTCAAGCTCCGAAGCGCCAAGCGGACGGAAGCGACGGAGGATCAAACGGTGGCAGTCGCGGAAGAACTGCGGGAGCTTGGGTGGGTGATCGGTACTTGTCCGCGAAAGGGCGAGCGTTCAGAAAGCGTAGAGCCGCAGTCGTTGCGAGAGCCGCCGGGGCAGAGAAAGAGAGATTGCCAAATGCACGTTCCCCGTCGGCAAGTCGGTGTGATTATCACGGGCAAAAGTGTGGCGTTGTTGGCGAGGGCGGGAAAGCGGGAGATTGATGTATCTTCACCTGTGCCGGAAACTGCGTCGTTCTTTACATCGTATTTCGACCATTCGCGGAATGCCTACGTGGCCGTCTTCGAGGACGAATCATTTGATCCGGTTGGCGATGGCGCTCTGATCCCAATATTGAGCGATCCGTGTTCCATGACTGAATCGCCGATTACACCCAAGTCGCTCGCGGAGATGGCGGCCGAAGCGGAGTCGGACCCGTGCTTTGACGATCTGAGCCTTGATGAACTCCGCTCGATGTTGCAGACTTTCGGAGACGTCCACGGTTCCGAAAACAGGGGTACACAATTCGTCAGTCAGGCCCTCGCACGGCGAGAGGCATCCGAGCGAGCGCGAAGGGCGCCCGATCCGGCTGAAGTTCCAAGGAAGGATCAATAATGGCTCGCTACATCTTAACGACCGAATTGACTGAAGTCACTGACCGGATTCACCAGGAGCGGCAGCGTGTCGCTGAGGCATTGGCTCACGCGGCGCAGAAGGCTTCCGGTGACGGTTTCGCGGACGCGGATTTTTTGGCTGGCAAGTTGTCGGGCTTTGAAGTGGTGTGTCGCCTCCTGGATCGTCTGTGGGATGTTCGTGAGATGCAAATCGGATTTCAAAACGGGAGAACTCCTAATGGCTGCGAGTGAAGTTTTGTTGTCGTTGGTGGTGTTTGCCTGCTTCTACGTCATCGGGATGGCTCTCGGCATAATCCTTGATCATATCGTTAGCCAGCACTCTACTCGCCGGTGGGTCGCAAGGCGTGGAGGTCAGGTCCACAACAGCACAAGGGGAAGGCTGGGCGCGATGCAGGCAGGATGGGCGACAAAGCCGGAGTGGCTCGACGACGGTGCGGTTGGCAGAACGTGCCAGGCAAAAGCCGTCCAGGATCGTCGGTGGCGGGAGGCAGCCGTTGCGGCAGCCGAGCACAGCGCGAACTTGGCAGTGTTTTCAAGGGTGCGTTGAAAAGGTGCTGGAAAACGAGCAAGGGCTACAGACAAAAAGACCGCCAGATCGCCGCTCCAGCGTCGTAGATTGTCGGAAAGCTGCCAAGCGTAGTGAGCCCACACCTTGGGCTAAACGCCCCGTCCCCATCTTGCACTCTGAACTGATGGCGAAGTGATAATGCCGGACCCGAAGAAACGCAAGACGCTTGCTGAGATGGCAGCCGAAGCTGGCGGTAATCCGGGCGGCGGGAAGGTGCGGATGTGCCCGGCGTGTGGGAAGCGGCTGTTCAAGGTGAAGCAAACGTGGTACCTGATTGATGGAACGAAGCGTAGGGGTTACGCGTGTGCGGCCTGCGGTCATGTAGATACGTCATCAGTAACGGAGGTGTTTGACGCCGATGAGCAGGGAGAAATCGCTGGGCATTAACAGCACTGTTAGTTTTGCCTTTCCATCCCCCCATTTCCGCTTGACTAACTTCCCGGGCTTGTCATAACCTGTAGTAGACAATCTGATTGAGGCGACGTGCCGGAGTAGCTTCCCGGCGCGAAACCAGCGCAAGGTAAAGGCTGCATGGAGCCATGTTCTCCGTGTGGCCTTTTTCAATGCGCTCGCCTCAATCAGATGGCCCCGTGGTGTAACCGGAAGCACATGACGCAAGGGTGCCTCTAGCGTCAAAGTTCAGGTTCGACTCCTGGCGGGATTCCCTGATGAGACATAGCCCGCGGGTGAGGACATGGCAGCTCCAACGACTATTGACGAAGCGATTGACCAGGCTCTTTTGCTTCCTGCGAGCATAGAGGAAGCAGGCCGCACGATCACCGAACGGTCCATCAAGGCTCTGCAAGATGCGCGTGACCGCGAGACCGGCAGTCGGGCTGCGCTAAAGGCGCATTTCGGGCTGCGGTTCACAAAGCTGATTCCCCCCGGGGCTCAATAGTGGCATCACGCGTAAGCTCCATTCTTGACGCGAACGGCCGCCCGATGCAACGGGCCAACGGCAAACCTCGCCCGGAACTCGGGGCCGTATTGGATCGGCTTAACCATCGGCTCAACCATCGGCGGCAAGTCAACGCGACGTACGACGCCGCTCAGCAGTCGGACGACACGAAAAACTATTGGGCTGCCGCGGATGATTACGACGCCGACTCGGCCAACAGTCGCACGGTTCGCCAAACCCTGGTGAAGCGTAGCCGGTACGAGGTGGGGAACAACGGATTTGCCGCCGGCATCGCGTCAACGTGGGCAACGGACCTGATCGGCCGCGGGCCGTCGCTACGAATGCAGACTGCGAGCGCGGGCTTCAACGCGATGGTCGAAACTGCATGGCACTATTGGACCAAGGCCATCCAGTTCCGCCGCAAGCTGTGGTGTATGGCCCATGCCCTGGACGTCGACGGCGAGGGCTTGGGGGTTATCCGGCTCGCGAAGACGATCAACGATCCGGTGAAGCTCGACCTGCGTCTGTATGAGACCGAGCACTGCCAGACGCCGTTGCTGGGCTACAACGAGCCGGGGCGTATCGACGGAATATGGTTCGACGAGCATGGCACGCCGACGCACTACGACATTCTACGTGAACACCCCGGATCGATGTCCTACTCGCCAACGATGCTCGAACCCGAGAAGGTCCCCGCAAGGTTCGTGCTGCACTGGTTCAAGCTGAAGCGACCTGGCCAGCACCGCGGAGTGCCGCAGAGTACCAGCACGCTGAACGTTGGGGCCGCGGCGCGACGCTGGCGTGAAGCTACTTTGGCGGCTGCTGAGACGGCTGCCGACTTCACGATGTTTCTCAGGACGCAATTTCAGCCGGACGAACTCGACGAAGCTCAGCCGTTCAGCACGTTGGAAATCCAGAAGCGGATGATGACGGCGTTGCCGAACGCCTACGAGCCGTTTCAGATGCGAGCCGAACAACCGAACGCGACGTTCGACTCATTCCATCGGGCGCTTATCAACGAGCAGGCTCGCCCGAAGTCGATGCCGTTCAACAAGGCGGCGTGCGATTCGTCGGATTACAACTACGCGTCCGGCCGGTTGGACCACCAGACTTACTACGGCTCGCTGGACGTTGATCGGGACGATTGCAACGACCTTGTAATGGACCCGCTGTTCAGCGTGTGGTTCGACGCCGCGGTGGTCTATTACGGATGGCTCGGCGGTAACCCTGACGTCTTGACCCCGGCAGCGAAGGCACACCTCTGGGACTGGCCGAAACATGCCGTCGCGGACGTGAAGACTGAAGCCGTGGCCAACGACACGCAACTGAAAAACAACAGCAAGTCGCTCTCCGCTCTCTACTCCGAGGCCGGTAAGGATTACGACGACGAGGTGGTGAAGCAGGCGCAGTCCAACGGAATAACACCAGATCAGCAGCGGCAAATCAATATGCTGACCAACCTACCGCAGCACATCATCCCGGTTGTGCAGGCAATCCTTGGACTTCCTGTCGCAACGACTGGGGCGAAATCTGAAGGAGCGACCGATGCCCAAACCGAAGAATAATCCGAAGATCATCGCCATCGCGGCGCCCGTCACGATTACGGCAGCGGAAGGCGAAGGCGAGAGCGGCCCGCCGTCGTTCGATGTTGTGGCGTATACGGGCGGGCTTATGGATCTCGACGGATGGGACGCCCCGGTCGTGGTGGACTTGAAGGGGATCAGTTTCAGCAAGTCTCTGGTCGCGAACCTCGACCACGACGGGAGCAAGCGAGTCGGCCATGTTACCGCCACCGACAAGGCCGACGGGCAGCTAACGCTGAGCGGCAAGGTGTCGGCGGCAACCGATGCGGCCCGCGAGGTAGTCGAGAGTGCGGCCAAGGGATTCATCTGGCAGGCCAGTATCGAAGCGAATCCCGATGAACTCCGCGAGGTGGCCGCCGGCAAATCTGTGAAAGTCAACGGGCAGGAATTCACCGGCCCGCTGTATGTCGCCGCGCGATCGACGCTCTGCGGCTTTGCGTTCGTCTCGCATGGCGCGGACGAGAACACGAGTGTTTCTATTGCGGCCAAGGCTGCAGAACTCAAGGAGCCCAACATGGACCCGAAAATCAAGGCGTGGGCGGAAGGCATGGGCGTCGACGTCGGCAACGCGACGCCCGAGCAAGTCGCCGAAATCGAGGCCAACTACGCCGGCCAGAACAAGAAGCTGGCTGCGGTGGACCCGCCCACCGACATCTTCGCACAACGCAAGGCGAGCGCGGCCCGCGTCAGAGGCATCCGCGAGGTTGCGGAGACGTTTCTGAACTTGCGCCGCAACACCGAAGAGGATATCGACGCCATCGAGAAGATGACGGATCACGCGATCGAATCCAGCATGTCGGTGGAGGCGTTCCGACTCGCGATGTGGGAAGCCTGCTCGGATCTCCCGCAGTCGCACACGGTCACCGCGCCGCAAAAACATCCGAAGGTCAGCGAGCGTATCTTGATGGCCGCCGTCTGCGAATC
>DATKZH010000244.1:0-7886 GCA_035528065.1 Thermoguttaceae bacterium
GGTGGGATGAGTGGGTGACTGGGTGACTGGGTGAACGCGCACGCCTTCGGCTTGCGGTTAAACGAGTGTCACTCGCCACTTGCCACTTGTCACCCCGTCACCTTGTCACCTTGTCACCCCCTCACTCTCCCGACCACAGCGATCAGAACCCGGCCAAATTCTTCCGACGCGCGCGAAACGGCTCACGGATCCAGCCGATCAGCATCACGAGCGGCACGCTCACGCCGGCCGTGTAGAGGCCGACCCCGAGGGCGCGGACCAGGAGCGTTGCCAGCGGGACCGCCGTCTCGCCCAACAGCCAGCTTCCGATCGCCTGGCTGGTGGCCGGGACCGTCGTCGCCACGCCGACCCAAAACACCTGCCAGACGAGGTGCTCGATATCGAGCTTCGTGCGGAGGCGCGTGAGGGCGTAGCCGACCAGCAGGAACGAGGCCATGCCCACTCCGAGCTGGCCGGGGGAGATCAAGTCGGCGGCCAGTCCGATCGCCCCAGCCACGAGAAAGGTCCGCCGCCCCGTGGTCACGAGGATCCAGATCACGGCCAATAGCGCCATCAGGTCCGGCGTCACGTAACCCACGCTGATTACGTCGGCCAGCGACGTCTGGAGGACGGCTGCGGCGTAGACCAACGGCAGGATTGACAATCGTTGCATGGCCGGCTTGCAGGTTGGATCCCACGGGCCGCAGGCGCGTGGGCTTCGACTATCTCGCTATCTCACCACTCCCCACTCACCACTCTTTCCCCACCGCCGCGACGCGCAACGGATCGACCTCGATCTTCAGCACGGCGACCTCGTCCGTCCGGTGGGGATCCACGGCCGGCTCCATCCAGATCTCCCAGTGGGCCGTGCCCACGGGCCGCTCCACCCGAACGATCCGGCCGCACAGGAGCGGCTCGGCAAGAAAGCCCTTGCCGGCGGTCGAATAGACGGCATCGCCCACGGCCACCGGCTCGGTGACCTCGACCAGCCGGACCCGGGCGAGCGGCTCGCCGGTGCCCTCCAAGATCCCTTGCGGCCCCGATTCTCCCAGGCACACGAGGTCACGATAGCCGGGCTCGGTCACGGTGCGGACCACGCTGGTCAAACGCCCCACCCGGACGACCTTTCCCCAGACCCGCCCCTCGTCGAGCACGAGTTGCCCGGCCCCGACGCCGGCGTCGCCCCCCTGGTCGATCAGCCCCGGGGGAGCCTCGATCACCACGGCGTCCGGCGGCACGCCCGACTCGGAGCCTACGTCCACCAGATGCTGCCGGCCAAGAAAGGCCCGAGCGAGCTGGCCCAACACCCGGGCCTTCACACATCGGGCGTTCAATAGCCGGTGTGAGTCACTCTCGTTCGAGTCTTGCTCCCGGCGGGATGGTTGACTCTGACGGGCGGCCAGCTCGGCGGCCAGCCGGCGGTTCTCCTCGGCAAGCCGGTCTCGCTCCTGCGCCGCTTCGGCCAGCTTCCGAGCGGTGCCGAAGTGGCTTTGGGCTCGCTCGACGATTCGGCGGCCATGCTCTCGCAGGCTCAGCACGCCCAGTTGGCTCGGACGCAGCAGGGCCGCCGCGTGTCCTTGGATCGCGACGGTCCACGGAGCCGGCAACAGCATCAAGACGACCGCCAGCACGAGCCCCATGCCCAGCGTCCCCGCCGGAGAGCCCAGCAGCCTCCTCAGCTTGGCGTGGTCGAAGCGTAAGGCGGCGTCCCGTTCCTGATTCATCATTCAGCATTCATCGTTCATCATTTCTTCACACGTCGTCATCGCTCGACTCCAGGGCCGATCGCCATCGGTCGAGGTGCTCCAGGCAGACCAAGGCCCCGGCGGCCACGGCCGAGAGCGGCTCGGGCGCCACGCGGACCGGCAGCCCCGTCTCGTCGGCCAGGAAGCGGTCGATGCCCCGCGTAAGCGAGCCGCCGCCGCAGAGCAGAAGGCCGTTATCCATCAGGTCCTCGGCCAGGTCGGGCGTCAGGTGGTCGAGCGTCTCCTTGATCGCGTCGAGGATCGTCTCCAGGGGACCGCTCAGGGCCTTGCGGACCTCCTCGCTGGTGACCGTCGCCTTGCGCGGAAGCCCGCTCACGGTATCCAGCCCGCGGACCTCTTCGGTCCGTTCCTCGTCCAACGGGCACGCACTGCCGATCTCGATGCGCAGGCGCTCGGCGGCGGCCGAGCCGATCCTGAGGTTGTGGCGTCGGCGGAGGTAGTGGACGACGGCCTGGTCCATCTCGTCGCCGCCGGTGCGGATCGACCGGCTTGCGACCACGTCGCCGAGGCTGAGGACGGCCACTTCCGTGGTGCCCCCCCCGACGTCGCAGATCATGCTGGCCACGGGCTCGGTGATCGGCAGGCCCACGCCGACGGCCGCGGCTTTGGCCTCGGGAAGGAGAAAGACCTGTCGGGCGCCGGCGCGATGCGTGCTGTTGAACACCGCCCGCTTCTCCACCGGCGTGATGCTCCCCGGCACGGCCACCAACACGCGGGGCTTGAGCCGCCATCCGGGACGCTGCGCCTTGCGGAAGAAGTAGCCCAGCATGGCCTCGCAGAGCTCGAAGTCGGCGATCACCCCGGCCGAGAGGGGCCGAACCACCGAGATCGATTCGGGCGTTCGGCCCAGCATCTGCTTGGCGAGGTGGCCGACCGCGCATCCGCCGGAGAGAATCCTCCCGCTCCGTTTGCCCACGGCCACCACGGAGGGCTCATCGAGCACGAGGCCCTCGCCGGCCACGCTGATCAGGGTGTTGACCGTTCCCAGATCGACCGCCAGATCGGAGCTGAGGTATCCGAGGAGCTGTTTGAGCATCCGTGCTCACCAGCCGGCCGGGCCGGCTTTTTGAAGAAGGTTGGGAAGTGGGGAGCGTCGCGGCGCTAAGCGCTTCCTGGCGCGCGGCGGTGTGGAGTCATCGACGGGGCCCCCTCATCCATGAATCGATTCTGTCCAACAGGGCGGCAAGTCCGGCTCAGAAGGCCCCTGCGGTCCGAAAGCCCCGGCCACCATCACGGGGCACTCCTGGGCCAAGGGCGCGGAGAGGCTGAGCTCATACGGCTTTTCGCCGTAGTCCTTCACTTCAAGAAACAGGCATACGCAGGCGATCACGATCGCCACGAGCGAGAACAACAGCATCCACGTGTAGAGGTCGAACCGCGGCTTGCGGTACGGTCCCCCGCTACGGGTTGAGCTTCGAGGTGACACGATCGTTCCTTTGGATAGGTCGTTGCAGGAACTCGGGAAGGATCTTGCAGACCGACTTGTCGGGCGCCGTCTCCATGACCTCGATGCGGCCCAGATAGGTGCTGGCCCCGCCGGTCTGGCGGACCACCTCCAGCTTGTGGCCTTTCATCAGGCCGTCGTCGGCGCCGATGGAGATCTCCACCATCCCGTTCTCGCCCACGCTCAACACGACGCCGTCGACGATCGGCGGGACGCCCGTGTAAAGCGTCGGCTCCGGCTCCAGGCCGTGCTTTCGCAGGACCTCGTTCGCCTTGGCCAGGTCGGCGGCCAGGGTGTCGACGCGACTCTTGAGCGTCCGATACTCGTTGGCCCCCTGGTGCAACTGGTCGGTGAGGGTGACCACCTGGTCGAAGTACTTGTCGCGATCCTCCTGGGCTTTCTTGATCTCATCTCGCAGGGCAACGACGTCGTCGCGCAACGCTTTCTCCGCTTCCTGGGTCGCTTGCAGGGCGGCGACGGCGTCGGTCTCCGACTGGACCAACGTGGCGATCTCCTTTTGCTGCTCGTCCCGTTGGCGTTCCAGCTCGGCCTTCTCCGTCTCCAGCTTCGTGAGCGCCTGGCGCTTGGCGGCCTTCTCGGCGGCCAACTGTTCACTCGTCTTGTCCAGCTTGTCCTTCAGCTCGGTATTCGCGTCTTTTTGCTTCTGGACTTCATGTTTCAAACCGAGCGGCATGTCGGCGGTCGCCTCGGCGTTCTCGACGACGTTTCTCCAGTTCTGGTGTGTGGAATAGACCGCCACCGAGAATCCCATCCAGACCAGGCTCATCACAAAGATGAGCACGATGAAGATCTTCCCGACCAGGTTCATGGGGTGACCTTTCCTCTGACCAGACGGCCGCGGGCCGCCTCAACGATCCGGTTCCGATACCGCGGGGCCACCTCCGTTTGGCTCTGTCCGCACGCGCTGAGCCGGGACTGCCTGAACCAGTGACTAGTGGCGGACTGGATCAGTGAGTTCTGCCTGAACGACTGACAGACCCGAGAGTCTATGTGGTTAGTATAACTCGGCCAGTTTTCCGATGTCAATCATAATGCCCAGAGTCTAGTCAATCTGGGAGGGCTAGGAAACGACCTTGCGGTCCCGCCCCCCCTTCCTTCCCAGGCTCCCCGTTGAAAACGCGACGCTCGGACGCTCCCGGCACCCAAGGCGGGATCGGTTATCGGCGAACAAGTTGTGCCGATCCGCGGGCGAGCGTTTCGTCCGACGCGTCGACCGGACTCGTGCGAGCGCTGTGCGTCGGGACGCCGCCTGGGGACGCTTCGCGTGTTCGGGAGTGCATAACCCTTTGCTCTATAATGGTTTCGGATGCAAGGACGCGACGCGTGCGACCAGCTCGTTCCCAAGCCGGAGCGAGCAAGACCGGCGTAGAACGAGTCGTCGCGGAGGGCTTTGACCGCAGCCTGACGTCCTGGGGCCCGGCGCCTGCGGGAGCCCCGAACGGTTTCGGCCCTGCTACTTCTTTCGGGTGGGTCGACGTTCGCGTTTCTTGCCCCGTTTCCCGTTCTTCGGCTCGGCTTTCGCCCGCCCCGTCTGCGGCCGCTTGCTGAACCAACCCCACGTGCCGACCGCAGCGAAAACCAGGCATGCCAACAGACAGACGCCCGCCGGCCAATCCCCGTGCTCGAGGTACCAACTGCCCCGCGGGTCCGGCGCGACCTCGGCCAGGACCACGCCGGTCGCCCGGCGCGGCCCCCGGGCGAGGATCCGCCCGTCGGCGTCGATCCAGGCGGAAAACCCCGTGTTGGCCGCGATCAGCAGCGGCTTGCGACACTCCACCGCCCGAAACACGCCGCACACCAGGTGCAGGTCCAGTTCGCTGGAGCCCCAGAACCAGCCGTCGTTGGTCAGGTTCACCAGCACGTCGGGCTCTTGGCCCCGGCGAGCCAGGGCGTTCACCTGGTGGCGGATCAGGTGCGGGATCACGCTCTCGTAGCAGATGTTGGGCGACAGGCGCAACCCGTCGAGCTGGAAAGCCGCCGGCTGGGTGCCCGCGCTGGCCCCGCTCCCCAGGCTGCTCAGCGGCGTGAGCCGGACCAGCCAGGCAAGCCGGTCGGCGAACGGCACGTACTCGCCGAACACGACCAGGTGCATCTTGTGGTAAGGCCGGATCGGCCCCTCGCCCAGCGGCACGAACGCGGCGGAGTTGAATCGCTTCCATTGCTGGTCGAGGTCGAAATACTGCGTGGTGACGCCGACCAGAAGCGGGGTGCCCAACTCGTTGGCCAGGTCTCGCATCGGCTTGCGGCTCTCGGCCGTGTCGCGGCGCACGGCGAGCCGGAACTCCGCATCGGAGCGTTCCCAGTCATCCGGCACGGGCAAGCCCGGCGCGTAGTCGCGCAGGGAGCGTCCGAAGACCGTCTCCGGCCAGATGATCAGGTCGAGGTCGCCGTATTGGGCGACCGCCTTCTCGGAAAGCTCGCGGTACTGGTTGTGCATCCGATCGTGCGTGCCGGGCGCGGGATTGAGGACGACGTCGATCGAGCCTTGGATGAGCGCGATTCGGGCTTGGGGCTCGCCGGGCTCGCGCGACACGCGGAGATGCCCATAGACCAGGGCAGCGCAAAGGACGCCCGCGGCCGGCAGCAAAGGCCACCACGTCCACGGTTTTCCGTCCGAAGGAACCATCCGCGCAAGGCACGCCGCCACCAGCATCACCAGGAAGCCGACGCCGTAGGCCCCGGCCAGGTCGCTCAGTTGGATCAGCTCGATCCAGCGGTACTGCGTGTGTCCCAGGCTGGCCATGGTGAAGCCGGTCAACAGATGCGCGCGGACCAGCTCCAGCCCGGTCCACACCACGGGCGCCGCGAGGATCACGGGCACGCGCAGCCGGTGGACCGCCACGCGACTGAGCCCCACGAAGACGAGCACGTAGAAGGCCAGGTAGAACGACAGCGCGACCCAGCCGAAGCCGGTCATCCAGTGTGGGAGGCGCATCCAGTGCAGGGCGCCCAGCCAGAACAGGAACCCGGCGACCCAGATCTTGAGATAGGGGCGTCTGCCCGATAGCTCCCCGCGACGTACCAGCAGGACCCACCAGGCCGGCGCGACCCAGGCCAGGGGCCAGAGATCGGCTGGCGGGAAGGCGGCCCATAGCAGGACCGCGCTCACCAGCGCGTGGCCGAAGGTCGAACGATACCAGTCGCGGACCTTGTCGAGCATCAGGGGAACCGTATCGCCAGGAACCGCTCCAACAGTCTCGGTCCGCAGTCGGTAAGGAAGCTTTCCGGGTGGAACTGCACGCCCAGGAGCGGGAACTCGCGGTGGCGGATGCCCATGATCTCCCGCGTGCCCTTGGGAAACTCGCTCCAGGCACAGACTTCAAAGGCGTCGGGGAGCGTGTCGGGCCGGATGACCAGGCTGTGATACCGGGTCGCCCGGAAGGGGCTCTCCAGGCCCTCGTAGAGTCCCCGGCCGTCGTGGTGGATCATGTCGGTCTTGCCGTGCATCAGGCGGTCGGCGCGAACGATCCGCGCCCCGAACGCCTGGCCGATCGACTGGTGCCCCAGACACACCCCCAGCACGGGAATCTTGCCCGCAAACCGCGTGGCGCACTCCACGGAAATCCCCGCCTCGTTCGGCGTGCACGGCCCGGGCGAGATGATCAGGTGGGTCGGCTCGAGCGCCGCGATCTCGTCGACGGTGATCTTGTCGTTGCGGAACACCCGCATGTCGAGCGACGGATCAATCTCGCCGAGCCGGTGGACGAGGTTGTAGGTGAAGGAGTCGTAGTTGTCGACGAGGACGATCATCGGTAACTCGGGCTTGGATCCGGGCCATGCAGGTTATGCTTCCGCATCACCCATCGTAGCATCATCGATCAATGGCAACATGCGGTAGCATATCCTACGAGTGTTGATCACGGTTTCAGAAGGATCTCGAATCCAGCCTGTTCGAAATGGTGATCCGACGAGAACACGCGCGTTACGTCATGATCTCGCATCACGATCATGCTGACGCAATCGGTCATCCCCCACTCTTTGTCGCCCGTCTGCCGAAAGAGCTGCCATGCTCGTTCTTCATGATCGGACGTTGTCTGGACGATTTCGATGCGCCGTGCCGCATGCAGAGAATCGTGGATCCGGATTGCCAATTGGCGATGTTGAATGCGGGACAGACCGTCGCCCAGTTCGATCAACACGAGCGAAGTCGTGGCCAACCGCGTACCGGATGCGACCAATTCCCGCCAAACCGTTTCGGCGGCGGCGTGCCACTGGTCGTCCGCGTTGACCACGGCGATCAGCCCCGACGTGTCGAGGAACACCCGATTCACGGCCTGCGCCTTCCAAACCGATAGTCGTCAAAGTGTTCGGCCAGATCCGGAATCCCGGTCGCCGCGCGAACGCCCTCAAGCGGATCAGCCCCATCCTGGGCTTCCGATTTGGCCGAGTGGTGCGGGAGGGATTCCACGGTGATCCGAACTTGCTCGTGCTCTTCGAGGTCGAGACGTTCAAGGGGCTTGAGGACCCCATTTTGGTAGATCGCTTTGACGATTTGCGACATTGCTGGGTTCCTTTGGGAGTGGGCAAGCTACGCTCCATTGGCCCGGCCCATATGGTCGATCCTTCAGCATGACACACCCTGGACGCTCCACCTGCCCTACCTTTCCGCACGATGCATAGTGGATGAATCTTACCGAATCCGACCCAAGCGGCGGCGGCCCTGCAACCTCTGCTTG
>DATKZH010000245.1:0-12340 GCA_035528065.1 Thermoguttaceae bacterium
CGTCGAAGGTCTCCTTGGCCTTGGCCAGCGACCCCTTTTGCAGGCAAGGGCAGGGATGGTGCCACGTGTGCGCTTCGGGGTTGACTCCCTCGGCGAGCCACGTCTGCAACTGACTGTCGGCGGAATCGATCTGGGTGCCCATCAGGCTCATGCCGCTTCGGCCGTCGATCTGCTTGAGCCGCGCGACGATGGGCCGGATGTACTTTTCGTGGTGCGCCAGATCCTTGAGGTCGTCGTTGGCCAGGACGATCACGGCCTCGACGCCCTGCTCGCCGATCCACTGCGGCGTGACCAGTTTCGGCGTGTGCAGGCCGACGTAGTACGGGTCGCAGGGCTCGTCCAGGTACGTCAGACGGTTGCCGACGTCCGCGGCGCCCGCACCCGTGGCAAGGATCATCGAGAACAGCAAGGCAGTACACCGCGCCGACATCGCTTCCTCCCTTTGGCTATCGCCAGGATGACGTTTCCCAAGCGGCTCTTGTCCGGACCATCCGCCAGGGTGGCATGTCGTCAAGGATAGCCAAGTCCGTCGAGGATTCCAAGGAGTTGACCGGAAACGACTTCGCTTCATAGAATAGGCATGCGCCCGAACGGGGGTCCGACGTGTGGATCGCGTCGGCCGCAGTCAACGTAAAGCCTTTGGAAAGAGCAGACTCGGTTCCCTTCACAGAGGAGGCTTCGGCATGACACATCAACCGCAGCGCGGGCCGGAAGGGCAATCGCCCGGCCAGCTCAGCCGGCGTGAGCTCTTGGCCTATTCCGCCGCCTTCGGGAGTGCGTTCATGGCGTCGCAGGGGCTGGGGGCGGAAAACGTGCAACCGGTCGCCGAGACGCAGTCCCCCAAAACGCCCGCAAAGCGTTACGACATGAAGAAGTCGATCAATCTCTGGGCCCTTCCTTACCCGAGCAAGATGACGCTCGAGGAGTGCCTCGAGTTGTGCAAGGACGCGGGGTTCGACGGCGTCGAGGTGAACTACGCCCTGGACGGCGATCTGACGCCCGAGGCCGGCGACGCCGACGTGGCCGCCGTGGGCGAGATGGCCCGGCGGATCGGCATCGAGATCAGCGGCCTCTGCTCCTTCCTGTTCTGGCCCTACTCGCTGACGCACGAGGACCCCGAGCGGCGAAAACGCGGCATGGAATTGGCCCTCGACATGATCCGCACGGCGAAGCTTCTGGGCACGGAGAACCTGCTGGTGATCGCCGGGTCGACCTACGTCCCGTGGCTGGAAGACGACCCGCCGGTCGCGCCCGAGGTCTGCGATCGCCGCGCCCACGAGGCCATCGGCCGATTGATCCCCGCGGCTCAGAAGGCCGGCGTGTACCTGAACGTGGAGAACATCTTCATCAACGGGTATCTCCACAGCCCGCAGGAAATGGTGAGGTTCGTCGACAGCTTCCGGTCCGACCGCGTCCGCGTCCACTTCGACACGGGCAACATCATGCTCTACCATTTCCCCGAGCATTGGATTCCGATCCTGGGGAAGCGGATCCAGAACATCCACCTGAAGGAATACACGAAGCGGGTCCACGAGTTCAACCTGCACACGTTCCGGCCGCTTCTGGACGGGACCACGGACTGGCCGGCGGTGCTGGAGGCCCTGGACGGCGTCGGCTACCGCGGCTATCTCACGTTCGAGTATTTCAACCCGTTTCCGCACTGGCCCGAGACACTGGTCTACCACACGTCCGACTCGCTGGACCGGATGCTCGGCCGGAAAGTCTGAGCGATCGCGACGTCCTGGCAAACGCACGTCGTCGCTTGGCCAGACAACCTGAGCCGCTTGCGGCTTCGCCCCAGTCAACCTTGACGCTCGGCGCTGCGGTCGCAGCCCGTGCCCACGATGGAGTGACCCATGCACGATCCGATTCGGGAGGAACGACTCCCAGGCGTCCGGATTCTTCTGACGATCACCGCGATCGCATTAGCACCTCATTTCCCGGCGCACGCCGCGGAGGCGGACGCTCGGCGCAGCTCTCCTGACCTCGCCGAACAGCGCCAGACTGAGCTTCCCCGGATCGTTCGCGTTCGAGAGACGTTCAACGGCGCCCCGTTTGAGTATCGAATCGAGTCGCGTCAAGAAGGGGCCGCGTACGTCATCTACCGGCTGACCTATCCGTCGCCCGTGGTCACGTCCGTTCCTCAGAACAACACGATCCCGGCCGAATACTACGTTCCCCGGGCCATTCGGGCGGAGGACCCCGGACGTCCGGGCGTGGTCTGCGTGCACATCCTGGACGGCGATTTCGTGCTCGTGCGCATGACCTGCTCGATGCTGGCCTCGCACGGCATTCCGGCCATCCTGTTCAAGCTGCCGTACTACGACGAGCGGGGCCTGCCCAAGGGGCCCAGGGCGCTGGCGGCCGATCCGAAGCTGTTCGTCGGCGCCCTCTCGCAAGGGCTCCAGGACGTGCGGCGCACCGTCGACGTGCTCGCCTCGCGGCCGGAAGTCGACCCCGAGCGAATCGGGATCACGGGGATCAGCCTGGGCGGGATCGTGGCGGCCGTGTCGGCGGGCATCGAGCCCCGCTTCGAGCGGGCGATGCTCATCCTGGCCGGCGGCGACCTGAAGACGATCATCCACCACGCCCTGGAAACCGACGAGCTGAGCCAGGTGATCCGGCGACTCCCGCCGGGCGAGCGGGCCGAGCTGGACCGGGCGATCGACGCCGTCGATCCGCTCCGCCACGCGGCCGCACTGCGCGATCGGGCCCAGGCAGGAAAGGTGCTCATGGTGAACGCCGCCGTGGACGAGGTCATCCCGCGGGCGTGCACCATGAAGCTTGCCTCCGCGCTGGGGATCGAGGACCGCGTCGTTTGGCTCGACGGGCTCGGCCACTACACGGCCATGGCCGAGCTGCCGCGGGTGCTGCGAACCGCCGTGGAGTTCTTCGGGGAGGACATGCCTCCCGGTTTGGCGACCCCCGCCGAAGCCCCCCGAGGCCGCACGCCGTTGGAGATCGTGGTGTCGCTGATTCAGCAAGTCAGCGCCTTCTTCGTCTCCGAGCCCGGCGAAGGCCGCTGCCACTTCGTCGACTTCGCCCTCACGGCCACCCCCGAAGGGGACGACACGGTGGAGGCGCGGATGCGCCTGATTCGCGGGCGAGACGGGCGTTTCAAGCTCGAAGGCAACCTGCCCATGGTGGGAGAGGTGGCCCTAGGGCAAAGTGACTTTCCCTGGATGGTTTCCGGCGGGAAGATGCTGTTCAAGGGCACGGGCGACCCGGGCGGCGAACTGGACGGCCCGCTCGCGTTCGCCGAGCCCGAACAGCTCTTGAGGCTGCGCATGGCCGCCGGCGCCGTCGCCGGTCTGACGATTGCCCCCCACGTGCTCAACCAGTGGCTCGCCGTGAGCGACGAGACGCCCGCCAACGGTCCGCCGGTGATCCGGGTGGTGCTGAAGGAGAAGGGGACGGGAAGCCTCCGACTGGCGATGCGGGACGACGGCAAAACCCCGCGGGAGGTGACCTTCGACGTGGCCGGCGTCAAGGGCACGGTCAGCTTCCGCGGCTGGCAGACGAACACCGTCGCCCACCGGTCCATGTTCGATCCACCCTCAGGGCTGCCGGAGAGAGAGGTCGCCCGGGCGGATCTGTATCGCGTGTTTTCGTCGATGTTTGACTTCGCCGTGGAGAGCTCTCAATGAAAGGCAGATTGATGGGATTACCATATTCCTCGTGCCGGGGTCGGGCGCCCTTTCGTGTGTTGCTGGTATGGTGCGCGTTCTGGCTGGTGGGCGGTTGCCTGCTCGCCCCAACGATCTCTTCGGCTGCCGAGCCGCAGGCGATCCGGGTCGTTGCCCGGGATACTGCGGGGCACGGGCTCCTCTGCAAGACCGAGGAGAAGACGATTCTCCTCGTGGCCGGGACGCCGGAGCAGATGGGAACTGCCCACGGCACGCTGCTGGGGGCGAAGGCCAAGAAGCTGGTCGATCGGGTCCTCTATCTCGTCGGCGGGGTCGAGAGCCTCGAGTCGGGCACGTGGTTCCTCGATCGCATGGCCGAGATCGAGCGCCGAACGCTCCCGCACACGCCGGGGCGGTTCCTCGTCGAGTGCGATGCGCTGGCCGAGGCGGCCGGCGTCTCCACGCGCGACGGGCGCTACGCCAACCTCTTCCCCGAGCGATTCCACTGTAGCGGCGTCGCCGTGCGCGGCAAAGCGACCAAGGACGGCTCGGTGCTCCACGCCCGGGTGCTCGACTACATGCGCGATATCCGCCTTCAGGACGCCGCGGCCGTCGTGGTCTTCATGCCCGAAGGATACAACGCCTGGATGAGCCTCGGCTACGCCGGCTTCATCGGCACGGTCACCGCGATGAACGAGAAGGGCCTGGCCATCGGCGAGATGGGCGGCGGGGGCGTCGGCGATTGGGACGGCGTGCCCATGAGCTACCTTCTGCGCGACATTATGGAACGCGCTTCCACGGTCGAGGAAGCTCTCGATATCCTCCGAAATTCCCCGCGCACTTGCGAGTACTACTACGTGATCAGCGACAAGAGCCGGGCCATGGCAGGCGTCCATGCCGACGCGCGGCAGGTGACCGTTCTCCGCCCGGGCCAGCAGCACCCGGAGCTGCCGCTGGTGCCTGAAGAGACGGTCATGTTCTCCGCCGGGAGCCGTGCGGAAGCCCTGAGCGAGCGGCTCCAAGAGCACTACGGGCGGATCGACGTGGCCGCGATGATCGAGATCATCAAGCGCCCGGTGGCCATGAGCTCCAACCTCCACAACGCGATTTTCGCCCCGGAGACGCTCGACATGTGGTTCGCCGACGCCGGCCGCCACACCGTCGCTTGCGACGAGCCGTACGCCCACTGCAACCTGGCGGAGCTGGTGCGGTTCTACGAGACTACGATGCACGCCCCTTCCACGCGCCAACCGTGACGAGTGAACGTCGGGGCGTGGAGCGAAACGAGATCGACGCTTGGCGGTGCTTGACAGCCGCCCGAAAGGCAGGCCAGAATAAGCCCCAGGGTGAGCAGTGGCCGGGGCCCGTGGGGACGACAAGCCGCTTTCCCTGCTCCGCAGAGGGCGGGGTCTTATTCGGAAACCGGATAACACCCCCGGGTAAGTGGGCCTGATTTCGCAAGCTTCTGAGGCTAGAGGACTTAGCCGTTCAGAACTGGATATCGAAGAGGCGTCCTATACGGCGAATTCGTCCGCATAAGACGCCAAGTGGCGGTATAGACGGAAAACCGTATACTCAACAAGTTGGCCTGAGAGAGATATGACCAGAACCCGCGATGAACTGCTCGGGGAGATCCGCTCTGCTGCGGCGAAGGCGAAGGGTCCATACCTGACCTACGACCAGTTCCGGGAGTTGTCTGGGATACCCATGAGCCAAGTCTATCGCCATTTCGACTCTTGGACGGATGCCTGCCACTCGGCACGCGTGCCGTGCGGGAGGGCGTCTCCGGGCAATATCACCCCGCGGTACAGCAAAGGCAAGGAGCACGCCTTGCGCGAGGTAGAGAAAGTAGCAGGCAGACTTGGGGTCTCGTCACTATCGAAGGCCCAGTTCGACAGCCAGAAGCCGGAGGTCAAGTCTCAAACGGTTGCCGTCCTTTGGGGCGGCTGGCACAACGCCATCCGAGCCGCCGGACTCGAGATACATCCCAGCTACCAACCCGAGATCTCGCTACGCGAACTGGCACACGAGTTCCTCGCGGCTGTCAGCAGTCTGGGCGGCATTCCAACAGTCAATCAGCTCGCCCGACGCTCGCAGCACTCCAAGAACAGCTTCACCCGTAAGTTCGGTACCTACAGGGACTTTAAGAGAGCCGCAATCGAGTTCTTGCTTCAGCACGCGGACCTCAAGCCAGATGACCGACTGCTCATCGAGGATCATCTCGCCTCCCTTCGCTCTCCCGCGCCCTCGCCGCCGGCTCCCCCGCATCCCCACCGGAAGGGGCGACATCTTGGCTTCCGAGCCTTCGCCTTCGCCCCCACGTATGAACAAGAGGTGGTGTCTCTCTTCAGCACCGTTGCAGATGAGCTGGGCTTCGAGATCGTGTGCCAACGGCAAGCCTTTCCGGACTGCGAGGCTCGTCGGCGAACCAACTCGCGCAGACCAGCGTACAGGAAATGCCTCATCGAGTTCGAATTCCGGAGCAGCGACTACGTCAGACATGGCCATCCTGTGGACGGTTGTGATCTTCTCGTGTGTTGGGAGCACGACTGGAGTGATTGTCCGCTGGAGGTGTTGGAGTTACGTTCTGAGATCAATCGCCTTCGGGGGTGGAAATAGAGAGGCCAACCAGGCGATAAGCGGAACACCAACAGCCGGCCGCTTCGCGTCCGCCTGTCGGTGTTCCGCTTATCGCAATCGTTCGATGGCCCCGGTAAGCGCGACAATCCCAATTCCTGTGAAGTGACTCGCGATGGCGACCGTGCACGTGGAAACGAGGATTCCGAGCCACCTGGTCGCGCGGCCCAGTCGGGATCTGGTGATTGCGGCACATCAGCAGATCACGCATGAGTGGTAGGCGACGGCCAAAGACCGGTTCGAACTCTACGTTTCAGAAGCCGTGCTCGACGGAATCACGGCCGGTGATCCCGGAGGCGGAGAATGATCGATGATCCCATAGTCCAGGAAATCCACGAAACCCGACGGCGGATTATGGCCGAATCTGGTGACGAGGTGCCGAGGGCTCGAGGGAAGGTCTCCCGGCACAGGGGGTTACGCCGGCAGGGGGGGTCATTTCGACAGGCCGCCAACGGTTCGTCATCCACATACTTGGCAATGTAGAACTGCGATGGGCCGTTTGATCCCTCAAACACGATCATCGACCTAGCAACTAGCCCTTTAGGAGTCATTACACATGCCCTATTCGAGACCACAAACTGTTGGCGAACTGATCGACCTGCTTAAGTTGTTTCCGGGACACTTCCCAATTGAATTCCAGGGCCTAACGCTGTTCCAGATCAAGGACCGCGGCGAGGTGGCGAGTTTCGAATTCAACGAGCTGTTCGAAATCACGCACGATCCAAACGCCGTCCATGATGGAGATTGAGTACGCCGGAAGTCAATATTGACACGTCTGAAAATGGCAGTTGCGTAGGGTGGGGTGCGTGCACCCACGCGCCCCTTCCTCAGCGTAGACTTCCCGGCCTGCTCGACGCGTCGCTCACCCCGCGAGAAAGCCCGACACGCTCCCGCCCCGCTCGATCATCCGCTCGATCGCCAGCAGGTTGAGCATCAGGTGGCGCGGATGATGAAAGTTGCCGACCCGCTCGTAGTGCTCCACGAACGTGCCCTTGCGATCCGGCCAGAGGTCCCAGAGTGCGTAGCCGTGCTTTTTCAGGGGGAACGTCTTGTGGACGTACGAGAAAATCCTGCCGAACCAGTCCTTGGCCCAGTCCGCCCCGGTGTGCTCGATGGCGAACAACGTGCCGATCAGGGCCTCTTCCTGGACCCACAGCGCCTTGTCGAGGATCCAGGTGTTTTCCTCGATGTTTTTACATCCGCGGAAGAAGCCGCCGTAGACGTCGTCCCAGGCGACCTCCATGGTTCGCTGGAAGAGCCGGGCCGCCTTGGCGAACAGGGCCTTGTCCTCGCGCCGGTGCGCTTCGTACATCACCATCCACAGGGCCTCGATGCCGTGCCCGGTGTAGACGAGGTCCCGGTATTCGTTGTCCGGGCGCGACAGGTCGTGCCGGAGCACCTCGTTGAGCAGGTCGTACTCGGGGTTGTAGTGGTGCCGGAAGATCGCCCCGATCGCGCGGCGAACCGCCGCGTCAATCTCGGCGTCCTCCCGCTGGGCAAGCATCTGGGAGCCGGCCCTCAGAAGCAGCATCCATACTCCCAGCAAGCGGACACCGGGCATCTCGCTCCCCGGATCCCCGGCCAGGTAGACCTGCGGCGCCGTGGGGTCGTAGTCGGGCCGGTCGTACAGCTTGACGCACTTGAGATAGAGCTGTTTGGCCTGGTGCCAGTAACGGTCGTCGCCGCACGCCCGGGCGTACTCGGCAAGACCGTTGGCGATGAACAGGTCGCCGTAGACCTGCTTGGCCACCGGCACGTAGCGGCCGCCGATGTATTGACCTTGCGCGGCGATCGGCTTGCCCTCTTTGTCATACTCGGCGGGCCAAAGGTCGTCCCCCTGCGGCGGGTCGTGGAGGATGAACTCCGCGGCCTTCCGGGCGACCTCCAGGTACTTCTCCTCCCGCGCCAGCTCGTTATACAGGAAGGAGTAGACCCAGATGCCCCGGCCGACGTACCAACTGTTCTTCCGGGTGTTCAGGTTTGTGCCGTCGCGGTCGGTGTTGCACATGAACCCGCCCCGCTCATGGTCGATGACGTGCTTCTCCATGAACGGCAGGAAGTCGTCGAACAGGTCGTAGCGGTACTGGTCGCGGAGCTCTTCGAGCGTGCGGCCGGCCAGCTTTCCGTCGCGGGTCACCGTCGCGCAACCCTCGCCGCCTGACTCGGCTTGGGATGCGCACGGTGCCGACGGATCGCTTGCGAGGCACGCGTTCTGCGATAAGCACAGGTCCAATCCGGCCCAAGCGAATGCAGCCCCCGCGGAAGTCGTCAGAAGTTCTCGGCGATTCATATTGAACGTCCTTTACGTCCGATGTTCGTCTCGTCAGGCCAGCACGATCTCTTTTCCGGTTCGGGAAGACTCGTACGCGGCCAGGGCCGCGGCCACCGCCTGTCGACCGTCCCAGCCGGTGACGGGCGGCCGGCGACCGGCCAGGATCGCGCCGAAGAAGTCGCGGCAGTGCTTGGCGTACGACTCCAGGCGGACGGGGTCGAGAAACCCCTTGCCTTGCCAGTCGATGGGCTCCTGGGTCTCGACGACTTCCCACTGGCCGTCCCGCGTGGCTCGCAGCTCGCCGTACGCGTCCAAATCGATCAGCCCTTGCTCGCCCAGGATCCAGCAGGCGAACTGGGTCCGCGGGAAGCCCGGCTTGGGCATCTCGCCCGAGCTCCAAAGCGTGACGGTGGTGCCGTCGGTCATGGTCATCAGGAGCATCGACGTGCCCTCCACCTTGACGTCCGGCTGGAGACTGGTGCACTTGGCGTAGACGGTGGCGATCTCCGCGCCGGTGAGCCAGCGGATGCGGTCGAAATTGTGGATCGCATGGCCGAAGAGGATGCCCAGGTTGTCGCGGTCGCTTTGCCATTGGGGAAACGCGGCGAGCCCACCGGCCAGAAGCTGGTAGTCCATGATCTGCCGGACGCGTCCGATGCGCCCTGCCGCGATCAGCTCCTGGGCCCGGATGTTGCACCTGCGGCTTCGCTGGGTGAAGGCGATCGAGCAGAACACGCCCGCCTGTTCGCACGCCTCGATGATCGCGTCGCAATCGGCCACGGTGCAGGCCATGGGCTTCTCGATCATCACGTGCTTTCCCGCGCCGGCGGCGGCCAGGGCGTGCTCGGCGTGGAGGTGGTGCGGCGTGGTGACGAACACGGCCGAGACGTCGTCCCGCCTCGCCAGCGACCCGACCGACTCCTCCAAGTCGACGCCGTAGTCCTCGGCCAACTGCCGGGCGCGTGACCCGCCCGTCACCGCCTTGAACGTGGCTTCCGGGCAGAACTTGGAGATCGTCTCCGCGTACGTTCGGCCCATGAAGCCCGACCCGATAATCCCCACTCCGAGGTCGCCCATCTGCTTATCCCTTCGGCTGCTGGAACAACTCGACCGGCTTCGGCCCGATCGATCCGCAATCCGGCCAATCCTCAACGCTGCGGCGGCGATCGTGGGCCGATCCCTTCGCTAGGGTGCTGAAATTCCCCCCCACATGTGCCGGCACGAAGGTGACGCTGGGGCCCAACGTCAGGAGAACGTCGTCGGCGACCACGGGCAAATCCGGAACTCGCGGCCACTCTCTCCTCTCGGCTCCCGGAGGGCCTCATTTTCGACACGCTCTGTTTACATTCTTCGACGGCGACTCTAAGGTGTTTGACAGTCCCGGGACTGGCCAGTTCCCGATCGACCCGCCGAGTGATTGCCGTCAAGGTAAGGCAAAGTCAAACGGGATGCAATGACCAACGACCTCCCCCTCTTCGACGCCAACTGCATGCTGGGCCGGATCATCGCCCCGAAGCCGGGTTTCCCCCTCTCGGTCGGCGAGCTTCTGGACGTGATGGACGACTTCGGGATCGCCGAGGCCCTGGTCTATCACTCGTTGAGCAAAGAGTATCACCCGGCGGAAGGGAACCGCGTGCTTCTCGACGAGATCGCCGCAGTCGAGCGGCTGCACGCCATGTGGGTCGTCATGCCCTCGCACACCGGCGAGTTGCCCGACGAAGAGGAACTGGTGCGCCAAATGCTATCCCTCGGCGTCAAAGCGGCGCGGGTCTTCCCCCACCCGGACAGCCAGAACTTCTCCTTGCGGCATTGGGTTTCCGAAAGGCTTCTTCGATCGCTTCAAAGCATGCGCATCCCGCTGTTCGTCGATCAGGAGCAGGTCGACTGGGACACCGTCCACGAGGTCTGCGAGCGATACTCCGAGCTGCCGCTGGTCTTGACCAACGTCGGGTACCGAGTGAACCGATACTTGTATCCGCTCTGGGAGAAGTACGCCAACTCCTACATCGAGCTGTCGAACTACTGCGGCCACCGGGCGATCGAGGAGCTTGTGGGGCGGTTCGGGGCCGAGAGGCTTCTGTTCGGGACCAGGCTCCCCTACTTCACGCCCGGCTCGGCCATCGGCATGCTGAGCTACGCCGGGATCAGCGAGGCGGAGAGGAAGCGGATCGCGGGCGACAACCTGAGGAACCTACTCGCGCGAGTCGGTGACGAATGATACGGGATCAAGTGAAATCGGGCTTGCCCCTTGACGACGTCCCGGTGATCGACTGCCACGGCCATCTCGGCAGTTGGCAGCTCCTCCACATGGCCAAGAACACCGTCGAGGACACGGTCCAGACCATGGACCGCCTGGGCATCGATAAACTGTGCCTGAGCCCCTTCCTGGGATGCTTCGGCGACTTCCGACGGGGCAACGACGCCCTGGGCAAGGCGCTGCGACACTACCCGGATAGGCTCATCGGCCAGTTCACCGTCAATCCGCACTACGCCGACGAAATCCTCCCGGAGCTCGAGCGGTGCCAAAGCGAGTACGGAGTGCGGATGCTCAAGATCCACCCGTTCTGTCACGAGTATCCGGCTGACGGCGAGGGATATCGGCAACTCTGGGCCTATGCGAACGACAACCGGCTGGTGGTTCTCAGCCATACTTGGGAATCCGACAAGAACTGCGGGCCGGGGATGTTCGGCAAGATCGCAACGGACTACCCGAACGCAACGATCATCCTCGCCCACGCCGGGGGCACGCAGGAAGGTTGCCGGCAGACGATCGAAGTCGTCCAAGGGCACGAGAACCTCTATCTCGACACGGCAACCAGCCAGCTCCACATCGGGATGATCGAACGCTTCGTCCGGGAGGTGGGCGCCGAGCGAGTGCTCTTTGGTTCGGATATCCCGCTCCTGGACCCCGCCGCCCAGCTCGGAAGGATCGCGTTTGCGAAGATCAAGGAAGAGGAGAAGGAGTTGATCCTGGGGCTTAACGCGAAACGGCTGCTGGGGGAGTGAAAACCACACCTCGTTACGAGGCTCCGCCTCGTGACATGACCACAGAGTCGTAGTCGTAGGGTGCGTGAAACGCACCACACCGGCTTCATGGTGCGTTTCACGCACCCTACGGTTGCTCCGCCTCGTAACGTCAGAACAGGACAGCCAACGATGACCGACCATCACAAGCAAGACCAACCAGGTGTACGTCGCGTGTTCCTCGGGGGCGCACTGGCGGCAGCGACCGGCGGCTCACTCGCCGCGTTCTCCTCCGCGTCCGCACAGCCCCGCACCGAGCGGAAGTCCAAGGCCAAGCGGACCGGCCTCACCCCCGAAGGCCTTCCCCCCGCCGACTCCGGCTATACGCAGGGAATCCTCGCCGAAGGGCAGCGCCTGGTGTTCGTCTCCGGCCAGGGACCGGACGACTTGACGGCCGACGTGGAAACGCAGCTCCGCCAAACGCTGAAGAACATCGGCGACGTGCTCCAGGTGGCGGGAGCGTCGTTCGCGGACGTCGTGTTCATCCGCGGGTACTTCGTGCATCTGAGCCGCGATCTGCCCGTGTATCGCAAGATCCGCAAAGACTACCTCAAGAAACCCTACCCGGCCTCGAGCTGCGTCGGCGTGACCGAGCTGGCCGTTCAGGGGATGGAGTTCGAGATCGAGGCGTTGGCCATCCTCCCGTAGGGTGATACTATGGAAGCGGAGGCCGAGCCGAACTAGCTTGGTCCTTGAACACGTGGTAAACCGGGGGTTTGTACGAGTCTCAAACCAGCGATTTCCACAAAAGGAGCCAAGCCATGAAGTATGTCGGCGTCGA
>DATKZH010000246.1:0-9672 GCA_035528065.1 Thermoguttaceae bacterium
TCGCAGATCCGCGTCACGGGGCAAGTTGTTCTACCGCTTAGTTCAACAGGCCGTGCAGGTGGAGCCAGCCCCGTTTGTCTCGCTCATCAAACCACAATCCCTCGGGGCTGGTTGAGTCAAGTCAATACCCATATCGCCGTATGACTCCTCTTGGCGTACGAGGTTGCCCCGTCGGGTGCCACTGGCGTCTCGCCAGTGCTTCCATCCACAAAGCGCGAACAGCAAGCCCAAGATAGCACTGGCAAGATGCCAGTGCCACCCAGCCGCCGGGCAAGATGCCAGTGCCACCCAGCCGCCGGGGCTACGGCCCGGCCGGCGTCGGACGGATCGGTCGCACGCGGAGGTCGCGCAGGGCGCCGGTGGTGCGCCAGGTGGCCGCGCCGAACGGGAGCGGCGGCTCCATCTCCCAGGAGACGGTGAACTTGCGGCCCGCGGTGGCCAGCTCGACGACCTTGTGCTTGTCGACCCAGGCCTCGATGCTCGCCTTGGTCACGCGGAGGCGGAGGCGGTACCAGCGCTTCTGGTCGAAGTCCTTGTGCAGGCACGTCTCGTTCTCGATGGCCATTTCGCCGTCGATCATCGAGAGCCCGACGATCGAGCCGCCCCAGCCGCCGAGGACGAGCGTCAGCGCGGCGTCGTCGACCGGGAAGGTCAGGGCGCAGAAGAAGTCGTTGCCCTCGACGCGCATCGCTTCGAGGGTGACTTCGTAGTCGATTTTCGGGAAGGGGCCGGTCCATCGGATCCCGGTGGCCGGCTTGCCCGCCTCGAGCACGATCCGGCCGTCGCGCACGTAGACCTTCCCGTGGCGCGAGTAGTCGATCTCGTCGAGCACCTTCCATTGGCCGAGCGACTTGCCGTCGAAGAGGCACTGCCATTTTTGGTCTTCCGGCGCGGTCCCCTGCTTCGCCGCCTTTCTCTCGTTGGAGGAAGGCCCTTCCTGCTGGGAGCCGGGCGGAGGCGCCGCTTGGGCCAGCGCGGCAAGCGCGACGACGAGTACCGGTGCGATGCTTCTCATCCGCGGCGTCCTGACCTCGAGGTTATCTTGCCTTGCCGGATAAGTCATCCGCTCGGGTGTCCGGCTCGTGGTAACGGCGGTAGAAGCGGGTGAGCGTCGTGTAGGTGAACAGGGTGTTGATCGGGCGGATCCGGATCAGCACCCAGAAGAGGAAGTAGGCGACGACCAGCGACAGGAGGAAGTAGACGTACTGGACGAGCCCACGCACGGCCGGGTGGTCGAGCGACGCGATCCACGGCAGGTGGGGCGTGAGCCATTGGAAGAGCCACATGGCGACCGGAACGCCCGTCGCGAAGTACAACAGCACGGCCCAGGAGTGGCCCGCCTCGACCGCCTGCTCCGGGCAGTAGGCCATGCACCGCATGCAGCTCTCGCAGAACATCGTCCAGTAGGGTCGCTGGCGGGTGTTGCCCCACATGCGGATCGCGCCGAAGGGGCACTTCCGCGCGCACAGGCCGCAGCCGGTACACCGGTTGTCGGCGAAGAAGGCCTTGGCCAGGAAGAATCGTACGGCCAGAAGATACATCACGGAGATGGGCAGCAACACGAGCCCCAGGAGCAGGAAGACCCAGCCGGCAAACCGTGTCTTGCCGGCCAGGATGTGGCGGATGTAGCGATCGGCCTTGGGCTTGGCGTGGGCGATGATGTCGGCGACCGCGGCAGGGGCAAACCCGGGATGGAAGGCGATCCAGTTGGAGGGCATGTCGATGCCCATCACGCCCCGCACGCGATAGCCCCGCAGCGTCAGAATCAGCCAGAGCAAATACCCGCCCGTCCCCTCCAAGCCCGGCAAGCGAAGCGGGCCGAACTTGGTGCCCGCCCGCGTGATGGCCACGAAAGCGTGCGTGCCGGCGCCGCGGGGCAGCCGGCAGGCCAAACGGATCATCGGCCAGGTGGCGGTGAAGGCGTGGGTGGGCAGAAGCAGGCCGACGAGATGGTCCGCTCCGCGGTCGGGCGAAGCTTCCGGCGGCCCCTGCTCGACGCGGTGGATCCGGACGGGCGTTTGGTCGGCTTCGATCGCCTCCTTCATCCATTGGGCGACCCGGAGCGTGTTCCCCGTGCCGCTCATCACGTGCAGCGTCGCGCTCTGGTAGGCCAAATCAACCTCCCTCCCGGCGGAGTTCTCCCCCGTGTCTGTATCACGGCAAAGCCGGAAACGATCGCGGCGTCAGAACTGCCGCTGCTTCGCCTCTTTGCGGATCTGGTCCACTTCCTCGGGCTTCAGGCGCCGGATGCGGATCTTCCGCAGCACGCCTTCGGTCATGTAGGAGGAGACGCCCAGCGGCTTGCACAGATCGACCTCGATCCGCGTGTCGAACTTGTGGCCTTTGCGCACGAGGTCGACGACCTTCTCGTCGTCGATCCAGCACTCGAGCTTCGGCTCGCTCACGCGGATGCGGATCTTGTACCACTTCTTGTCCTCGAAGGCCTTGAACTGGGTGGTGAGGTTGTCCGAGGCGTCGTAGTAGTCGACGCAGGAGATCCCCACCACCGTGCCGGCCCAGCCGCCGGTGACGAAGCTCGCGAAGCTCTTGCCGATGGGGAACGTCGTGGTGGCGAAGAAGTCGATGCCCTGGGTCCGCTTCGCCTCGAGCGCCACCTCGTAGTTGTCCGTGGGGAGCTTGTCGCCGGCCCAGGTGATCCCGGTCATCGGGTCGCCCATGCTCAGGGTGATCGCGCCGTCCTGGACCTTCACCTCGCCGTCGCCGCCGAAGACGGGCACCTTCCAGCCCTTGAGCGTCTTCCCGTCGAACATGCTCTTCCAGGCGAAGGGGTCTTCTTTCTTGGCGGGCGTTTTGGCGGGCTGTTTGGCCTCGCCGGCCTTCTCGGCCTCTGGGGCGGCTTGGGCCTTCTCGGCCGGCGCGGCCGGCGCGGGCTCGGCGGCTGCGGCGCAAGAGATGGCCTGCCGGGCAGCCAGCAGCCCGACCAGGACGCAGATCGCGACGTGGAACCTCGTACGCTTCGTTTCGCTCATGACCGGACTCCTTGAGGACGTTCTCTCGTCTAGGGGGTTTTTCGATGTATGGGAGACTGCTTGTTTGGCATCGGGCAAAAAACAATTTCCCGATTTCGGTAGCAGGCACACGCCGTGTGCCGTCCGCCGGTTACGGCACACGGAGTGTGCCTACTACTTCGGAAATGCGGGAGTTATTCTTCGGCCACTCCTTAGCGGCGGACGGCACGTCGGGGCGGCCGCGAAGCAAGGATTTTCGAGGATCTCAGCCCATTCCGCGTGCGTGCAAGCACGCACCGTACGAATCTCAACCCATCCAGCGTGCGTGCAAGCACGCACCGTACCAACCCGGTCATCCGAGCCCGAGGATCGCCACGAGCGCCGGCTGGATCTTGAAGTAGGTCAGGCCGGCGATTCCCAGAAGGACGCAGGCGCCGACGACGACCAGGAGCTTCGCCCAAATCGGCAGGGCGCGTCCCGGGGTCAGGCGGTCGTCGAGGAGGACGACGACCATGGCGATCGCCCCGAGGGGGACGGCGAGCATCGTGGCGGCCTGGCCCACGAGGATCGCCGCCACTTTCAGGTCGACCTTCTTGGCCAATGCGGCCCGGGGTGCGCCGGCCGTGCTCTCCACGGTTTCCGAGGGGGCCGAAGCGGCCGCCTTGGCCGCCACGTCCTGATGGATGATGAACAGCGCCGTGGTCATCCCGACCAGGAGCACGCAGCTTGCGAGCACTCGGGAAGTGGTCGACTCGAGCTTTCCCCCCAGCCCCAGCCCGTCGTTCAACAGCACGCCGCCGATCAGGGAGTTGGTGATGAAGCTGGAGAAGGCCGCCGCCCAGAACCCGACGCTGAAGACGATCTTCGCGTACGGCCCGAACACGGTTTGCAGCGTGCCGATCATGATCGCGAAGTCGACGCGGCCCGCGTGCGGATAGAGCACGGTGGCGGCGGTCATCATGATGATCGTCCCGATCAGGGTGAGCATCACCGAGGCCATCACGGTGTCGGTCAGCCCGCTGGCCAGGTCCCGCTCGGTCCAGCCCTTGGCCTTCACCAGGTAGGGCTGAAGGAAAGCGGCGGAGATGCAGAACGTGGTGCCCACCAGCCCGCTGATCAAGACCCAGTCGACGCCTTCCGGCAAGCGGGGAGTGCAGGCCCCCGCGGCCGCCTGCCCGAGCAGGCCCACGGGATTCGGCTTCATCGCGATCGCCCAAATCAGGTTGACCAGGAATGCGCATACCATGAAGACGAGGAAGAACGTCATCGTCTTTTCGAGGATCACGTAGATCTGCCGGAAGCCGAACATGAACACGATCGCCGCCGCCGTGAACGCGGCGGGCCACACGTACTGCGGGACGCCGTCTCCGCAGAGGGCTTCCATCCCCGACGTCACGCCCAGCGAGTTGCCAAACTGGAACGCCGCGCTTACCAGAAAGATGGTGATCCCGCACAACACGGAAAACCAGCGGCCGAGCTTCCGGGCCGTCACGTCGAGGAAGGTCTCCTCGCAGAGGATCCCGAACCGCATGAACAGGGCCAGGAACGAGGCCATCAACGCCCCGGCCAAGAGCGAAAGCCAGATGAGCTGATATCCGTAATTGGCGCCCGTCGTCGACATCAGCGTCACGCTCCCCGGGCCGATCACGCACGCGCCCACGATGAACGCCGGCCCGATCCGCGCGAGCAGACTCTTCCTCTCCATCGATCGCTCCCTCAGGGACGTTCGCACTCGGTCCGAGAAGTCGACCGGCGGCCACCGCGCCGGTCTGAGGCGGCCGAGATCGGTCCGCAAGGCCCTATCTTAACGCGGCGCCCACGGCGATGCCACTCTCGGCGACCCCTTTTGCCGCATCGGACGAACCGTTCCGGCCCACCCCCGGGTAGCTTGTCGGAGCGTGGCAAGCTGGTGACAATGGAGAACGCCGCCGGGCCCGCCACGTATCCCGTGCATGTTTTCGCTCCGCAGCGGAAGGCCAATGCCGCACCGCGTCGTCCTCGACACCAACGTCCTCGTCGCCGCCGCGTACGCCCCGCGGTCGGCCAGCCGGCGGATCGTCGACGCCTGCTTAAGCGGCGACCTGGTGCCGGTGGCCAGCCCGGCCATCAAGCGGGAGTACGAGCGGATCCTCGCTCGGGCCGTGCGCGTCGACGACTACCGGGACCGGCTGGCCGAGCTGGTGGACAAGCTGGAACTGGTCGAGCCTCAAGAAACGCCGCGGCTCGTGCCGGAGGACCCGGACGACGACAAGTTTCCGGCCGCCGCCCGGGCAGGCTCCGCCGGTTGGATCGTCACCAACGACCGGCACCTGTTGGCCCTCGACCCGTACGGCACGATCCGAATCCTCCCTTCCGGGCGGTTCGTGGAGCTGGCGTGGGGCAGCGAACGACCCTGAGGTGTGGTCGTTTAACCGCAAGCCGCAGGCGTGCGCGCGTTCGCCTGCTACGGAAAGACGCGCACGCCTTCGGCTTGCGGTTAAACGAGATGGGCGGGACGAGAGGCCCAGTGGGGCGGCTGGGTGAGCGACTTGGCGTCGCGGGGCTCGCGCGGCGCGGGACCGAGGGTGAAGAAGAACGTGGTGCCACGGCCCGGCTCCGACTCCAGCCAGACGCGACCGCCGTGCGACTCGACGATCTTGCGCGTGATCGTCAGGCCCGCCCCCGTGCCCTCGTAGCGCTCGCGCCCGTGTAGACGCCGGAAGATGGCAAAGACGTCCTCGTGGTGCTCGTCGGGGATGCCGATGCCGTTGTCTCGCACGTAGAATACCGGCGGATCGCCCGGAAGGGCCCCGATCTCGATGCGCGGCCGGGGGCTCTCGTTGAACTTCAGCCCGTTGGAGATCAGGTTAGTGAGCACCTCGCCCACCAGCGTAGCGTCGCAGCGGACGGCGGGGAGCCGGTCGACGATCTCGACCGAGGCATGCCGCGAGTCGAGCAGGGGACGGAACGCGTCGACCACGTCGTCCACCACGGCCTTCAGGTCGACCTCGGCGTCGGATGGGGTGATCTGCCCTGAACGGCAGTAGTGGAGCAGGCCGCTGATCGAGCCGGCCAGCCGGTCGCAGAGCTTGATCAAGACGTTCAAGCGACGCCGGCCTTCGGCGTCGAGCTGGTCTTCGTAGTCGTCCTGAAGCAGCTCGCAGTACGCCCGAATCCCCTGGAGCGGCTGCTTCAGGTCGTGGGCGACGGCGAAGGCGAACTCCTCCTCGGCGTCGGGGTCGAAATGATCCGCCGGCTCGACGCGGACGCTCCGCGCGCCCACGGCCCACCAGCCCCGCGCCGGCGCCGTGACCGCTTCCTGGTCGATCGCATGCCCTTGCATTTGCTCACTCCCCTTGTCTGCGCCCCCTTCCGGCGCCTGCACGGTGGGGCGTCGCAAATGTAGGTCAGGGGAAAGCGCGGGCAAACCGGCGGAAGGCTCTTTCGGGGCCGGGGAGGAGATTTGCGCGGGGAACGGGGGAGTGTACCGCGTTTGCCGGTGCCGACGGACGCGCAGCTTGGAGGGGATATTCCGCTCGTATCGCCGACGCCAAGCTCACACGGCCGGCAAACACCCCGGCCCGAGCGGCTCGAACGACTTGTAGGTGAGGAGGAACTCCTGGTGCCCCAGGCGCTCCGAGGCGGTGGGCTGGCCCTCGGCCGTGCGGAGGACCAGGTCGAAGATCTCGCGGCCGACTTCGTCCAGCGTGGCGCGGCCTTCGAGGATGCGGCCGGCGTCGACGTCCATGTCGTCGGCGAGCTTCCGGTACGTGTCCGGGTTGGCGCAGACCTTGACGACGGGCGAGACGGCCGAGCCGACGACGGAGCCGCGGCCCGTGGTGAAAAGCACCAGGTGCGAGCCGCAGGCGGCCAGCTCGACGATCTCGGCGTTGTCGGCGATGTTGGGGAAGCCGAAGCGGACCTCGCCGTCGGGCACGACGTCGAGCAGATAGAGCCCGCCCCGCGGCGGCACGTCGCCCGGCTTCACGAGGCCCGAGATGGTCGACCGGCCGCTTTTGGAGTACGCGCCCAGCGACTTCTCCTCGATGGTCGTCAGGCCGCCCTCGGCGTTTCCCGGGGCGAAGCTGGAGTGGCCGAGGGTCTGGTAGTACCGGGCGGCCTTGGCCACGGAGGCGAGGATCGCGCGGCCCAGCTCGGGGGTCGCGGCCCGCTCGGCCATGAAGTGCTCGCAGCCGATCAGCTCGCCGGTCTCCTCGAAGATGGCCGTTGCGCCCTCGCGGATCAAGAGATCGAAGGCCCGACCCACGGCCGGGTTGGCGGTCAGCCCGCTGGTGGCGTCGGAGCCGCCGCAGATGGTGCCCACGACCAGCTCGTCGACGCCCATCTCGACCCGGGGCGCCAGCCGGATCTCTTCAAGCGTGGCTTGCACCCACGCCCTCCCGGCCTCGATCGTCCGCGCGGTTCCGCCCGACTCCTGAATCACGAGCGAGTGGACCGGGCGGCCCGACGCCCGGATCGTCTCGGCCAGGCGCGCCCGATCGAAGCTCTCGCACCCGAGCGAGACCAGGAGCACCGCGCCGACGTTCGGGTGCGTCGCGAGCTGCTCCATGATCCGGGCGGCGTACGCGTTGGGATAGCAGCCGGGGAAGCCGATCAGGTGCGCTCCTTCCTCTCGCAAAGGATGAGCGATCTCGGCGGCCACGTGGTGCGCACACTCGACCAGGTACGCCACCGTCACGACGTTGCGAATGCCCTTGCGTCCGTCGGATCTCAAAAAACCTTGCATGGTGCTCTTCATTCAAATTGCCTGTAGCACAGGCTTCCAGCCTGTGGCAAGCGAAACACGGGTGCCGGCAAACACAGGCAGGATGCCTGTGCTACAGCGTGGCTGTGCAATGACGGCGCAGGGCATAGCTCAGTCGTCCTCTAGGTACGGACTGGCCCCGTCCAGGGTGTACGTGGGCAGGTAGTCGCTGGCCAGGTTGTGGGTGTGGACGTACTCGCCCGGCCGGATGTCCCGCGTCGCCGAGCCGATCGGGGCGCCGTACTTGATCACCTTCTCGCCCGCGGCGATGGGCATCAGCGCCACCTTGTGGCCCGTCGGGATGCGCACCGGGACCGTGACCGGCCGGCCGTCGAGGGTGATCGACTCGCCGGCCTCGATCGTCGTGGTCGCGGCGGCGACGTTGTCCTCGGGGGCGAGCTGGAGCAGTCGGGGATGGCTACGTCCCTGCAACGAGAATTCCGCCATTCTTCGCGCACCTTTCCGCAAAATGGGAGTGCGTAGAATAACGTTTCGGACGCGGGATGGCAATCCGTCGCGCCGCCAAGCTTGCAGCCATCACTTGTCTTTCAGCGCTGCGGACCGTTTCTTCCTTGTCCCCTTCTTCCCTCCTCCGGATACTCTCGCCGTATCCGTCCTGGCTTTGGCGCGACTCTCATCTTCCTTCGTCACGAGTCCGCCCGAGAGGAACTTGGGCAGCGTTTCAGCGCAGTTCCCGGTGAGTGTCAACACGCGTGAAGGATCGAAGTTGGGTATGCTCGCCTTGAACCTTCGTTGAACCTTCTGCGCCACCTGTCTTGCCGGATCACAGACGAGAAGCTTGCGCTCGGTGGAGGTGTGCATTGCTTTGCTGAGCATTCGAGAGATGTATATGTCGGCCTCCGCGAACGAGAAGCCCACTACGACTACGAGATCGGATTTGTCAAATGCGTTTTTGGCGTGCTCTGATAGCGGACTCAGTGGCGGAGCTACGTCGAACTTCATCGCTAATGGAGGAACCAGCAGCCCACGCCGTTGCCCTCCGCACTGCTTGCAGATCCCAATAACCGGATACGGCGCCTTGTCTTCAAGGAAGTCCTTCACCATCTGACGGATGTTCGTGAGCTGCACCTCCTGACACGTGTCGCAGTAGAACCAGTTGAGGCTGCCGTGCAATTTGACCAGACGCGTGCACGTCTCGGTTCCCTCGCTACTCTGATTCACATTGGCAAAATCGACGCCGTACACGAAGTCCTGCCCCTCATGGCCGAGGGCAAGGTCCATGCAGCAATCGTAGTTCGTGGTCACGATAGTCGAGCCGGGATGGTCGCTTGCGTACGCGGCGATTGCCTTGTGCGCGGCATTGGACTTCGCGGGCAACATCGTGCTGGACAGAAGCCCGAATAGCACCTGCAACGTATCTTGAAGGAACGCGACTGAGGCAAGATCCGCATTAAGGTGTCGCGGTCTCCTGCTTCTGTGCACTTCTTCCTCTTCTCCACGGGAGATGAGATAGTTTAGGAGTGCCAACACCGTAGGATTGCGGGTGCAGAACGTAGCAAGTTCGGCGGCTGTCAACAGGTCCTCGATGTTATCGATCTTTCGACGATCGCAGAACTCGGCCAGTTTGGTGACATCCTCGCGGTCCAATCTCCGCCCGCGCTCCAAGAGCTGCGGCAGCAGTTCCGCAACAGTAGGGATATTCGATGGCTCGGGTTTCGATGCGCCCGCGCCCAAAAGGAACGACACACGTAGCGTGCGTGGATCCAGGCCGCCCAGCTGGCGAGGTCGGTCACGTGCTTCTTCAAGGAAGCGCTCGATCAATGAAATCACGTGCGGCGCAACATGCGTGCGGATGACGCTAAGGGGCGGCCGATAAATAACTTTCCGGAATTCAGTAGTCGGTTGGGACGACGGTATAGTTCCAGTCGGGCAAGAGCTTGTCGAACCGGATCGGATAGGATTCGAGGAACCGCTCGCTCGCTTGGCGTTTCAGGTGGT
>DATKZH010000247.1:0-67252 GCA_035528065.1 Thermoguttaceae bacterium
TCCGTGTCGACCGTCCAGGCCCCACCGCCATATTCACCCCGAGCATAGAACCACCATTCGGTGGTGCTGTATCCCGGAAGTCGGACGGCCAATTTCGGGTTGGGGAAGAGGATCTCGAAGCGGACGTCGTCATTGGGCGTCCAGACGATTCCGCCTGCCGGAAACAGCTTATAACGATTTCGGTGGAGGTAGATAACCCCTGCCTTCAACTGGAAGCTGGGCGCGAGCGCGACCAGGCCGTACCCATACCCTTGATACCGGATGCTCTCGTTGACGATTTTCTCGAAGTCGGAGTATACGCCGATGCGGAACGCCAGCTCGCCGCTCAACACCCGCGTCAACTGAGGGTTCCACGCCGCGTTGAGGAACGCGTCGTACGCCCGGGAAGGGAGCTCGCCGTGGGCCAACCGGTCCCCGACGGGGTCCGGCGAGACCGGCCCGTTCCACCAGTGGAACGTGAAGCCGGGCGTGATCAACAGCGGGGTCTGCGGGTTGCGAAGGAACGGGATGGCAAACTCGGCGGTCAGATCGGCGTCGTTGACGCCGAACTCGTTGGAAGCGGTCCCCGGAATCCAGACGTAATCCAAGCGGATCTCTTGCAGGAACCGCGTCACCGTCGTTAAGGTGTCCGAGGGGGCCCCCGGGTATGCCGGCATCGTCGGATCTTGGGGAAAGAGCGTGGGCTGGGCGGCGCCGGGCGTGGCGTAGGGGTCAAAGGTCGGGGACGGCTGAATGTTGCCCTGAAACGTGGCGGCCGGTCCCGGGGTGAAACCGGGGCTGTAGCCGGGGCTGTAGCCGGGGCTGTAGCCGGGGGCCGTGCCGGGGGCCGTGCCGGGCGTGTAGCTCGGTGCGACGCCGCCCCCGTAACTGGGCGCCACACTAGGTGGGTAACTGGGCGCCACACTAGGTGGGTAACTGGGGGTCGTGCCCGCTCCGTAAGCGGGGGCAGGTGCGGCGCCGAAGGAGGGGGATGTTGCGGCCGGGCCGGCGGGCGCGGTTCCGAACGTGGTCCCGGGCGCGGTAACCTGGGCCGTTTTCGTCGGAATCCTCGAAGGGAATTGGACCCGCTGCTGGCCCGCGGCCGGCGAAGTTGCCAGAACCACCAGCGCGGCCAATACGCCGGATTTCAGGCTTGGGAATCCCACCACCGTTTCCCCTGTGAGGATAGCGAAAGGCAAAAGGGCGTAAGATGCCCGGAGGGGGTCATTTCAATATCAGGGAAGCCACCTCGGGTCAAGAGCGGTTGCCGACCCGTCGCCCGGGAACTGACAACCTGCGGAATATGCGTCACCCCCCCTGGGGGTGGGGGGTGAAAAATCGGCTGGGAAATCGTGGGACTCCCGGCGCGTCGAGCCCTGCGGCAGGAGGTCTCCGTGGCCGTCCGGATAGCCACTGGCACCAAACGGTTTTTGAGGTGTTCCGCGTCAACCTTCGCTCGTCACCTCAGACTCTACGCCAATCAGCCGAAGAACCATTTGGAACTAGGGCCCCTGCTTCCGCGTTTGCGACGTATCTGCTTGTGAAAGTGCGACTTACGACGTAACTTGGATCGTACCGTCTCTGGCCGGCCCACGTCTTGCGAAAGCCGCCGAATGCCTTCCGACATGATAGATACCGATCTGCTGGTCCGAGAGACGTTCATTGCCCGGGCGGAACACTACGCTACGGTGGGGTCGACCAACGACCTGGCGCGGGAGTTCGCGGCCCAAGGCGTGGGGCCGTTGCCGCTGTTGATCGTGGCCGACGAGCAGACCGCGGGACGCGGCCGGGGGGCGAATCGGTGGTGGACCGGCAAGGGCAGTCTGGCGTGCAGCCTGCTCGTGGACATCGACGATTTGGGATTCGACCTCCGCCGTTCTCCCTTGGTGTCGCTCGCTGCTGCGGTGGCCATCGTCCGGACGGTTGCGCCTCGGCTGCCGTCCCATACCGTGGGCGTGCACTGGCCGAATGACGTGTTCGTGGACGGGCGGAAGCTTGCCGGCGTCTTGGTGGAAGGTCTTTCCGACCGGCGGATGATCGTGGGAATCGGCTTGAACACGAACAGCTCGCTTCGCGACGCCCCCAAGCCGGTCGAGAAGAGGGCAACCACTCTCGTCGAACTGACCGGCGCCGAGCACGATAGGACGGACCTCTTGCTGGACCTGCTCGAGCACTTGGCGAAGGGGCTCGGGCAGTTGGCGTCCGGGCCGGAGCAGATTGCCGCCCGGGCCGACGCGCTCTGCTTACAGCGAGGAAAGACGCTCACGATCGAGTGGGGCGGGCGCCTGGTCCGCGGCCAATGCCTGGGCATCGACTCCGACGGCGGTCTGTTGCTCGATACCAGCGAAGGCCGCCGGAAGTTCTACTCGGGCGTGCTCCGCGAAGCCACGGCCTCGGCCTCTTCATCCGCCGACTCTTCCGCGGCACGGGATGGGAAGACCCGGCCGTCGTAGATCGAAAGCGCGTGCGCCGCGTGCATCGCGGTGCCGACGTCGCGCAGGCTCATCGAGGCCGTGCTCGTCCGGGATCGCTGGGTCCCCAGATGCTTGACAAGATACGCGACCGATCGGAGCACGCGCGGGTCTTGCAGCCGATCCTCGGGGAGCGAAAAGACGAGCCACTCGAGGATATGGCCGGTGGATCGCACCGTGCCGGCGGTGTCGCGGCTGGTCCCTTTGTGGGCGAAGAAGGTGGGGTGCCAACTGCCGTCGGGGTTCTGGACGTCCAGAGCGAAGTCGTGGAACTTGTCGAGGTACTGTTGGGCGCTGAGAAACCTGCCGTCTATCGGTCGTCCCTGCTTCTTGCGCCGCTGAATCGCGTAGCTTAGCCCCATCAGGCGGTCGGTGACGTCGCTGTCGGACGTGCTCGTCGAACGCGTCATTTCTTCACTGACAAGGCGATCCACGGACCACGCTTCCCCGAGATCGTTCTTCCAGCTTCCCTGGTCTTCCACGTAGTGCGCAAGCCCGATCAAGGTGAACGACAGATCGGTTCCGGTGCGGCAGTTGAGCTTCTCGAACTCGACGAGGTCGGCCACCGTGCCGCGGTATTCCCCCACTCGGATCTCGTAGTCCGCCGGCACGCGCGACTGGGCCAGCACGGCCAGAAACTGCGTCGGATGGGCCTGCAACCCGTATCCGACGCGGGCCATGACCGGACCGCCGCCGGTGCGAAGGAGTCGGTAGCCGGCACACGGGTAGTTCCAGCAGAGGCAACCGATGGCGTTGATCTTCTTGCCCGACGGGCCGTTGTAGCCCACGTTGGCATCGCAGCCGAGGGCCAACGAGAGCTGGATCACGTCGCCCGGCGTGTTGTCTCGCGTGTTCAAGGGCTGCCTGGCAACCAGGGCCAATGCCTCGCGCAGTTTGTCCCGAAGGGCGGTCATTTCCGGGGTGAGCTGGGGCGGGGCGGGGCGATTGATCTTCCCCGGTTCTTTGTCTCCGGCCGGCTCTTCGGGTGCCTTCGAATCGTCCGTTGCGTCCTTCTCGTCGGCTGCGTCTGCCTTTTCCCTCGCGGGGAGCGCAGTCGGCGCTTCGGCACCGCTCGGCTCTTCGGCGACGGCCGGCTCTTCGGCGACGGCCGGCTCTTCGGCGACGGCGGCGGCTTTGGTGAGGGCGGGGCCCTCCTCGATCGCGAACGAGCGCATTTCAGCCAGGATGACGAGACAGGCCAACAGCATGGCCGAAGGCAGGATCCGTGCCTTACGGTGCATGGTCAAAATCTCCCGGGATTGATGGATGAGGGCAGCTTGCCGCCCGTGCCGACTACGATGCGTCCGTGACTTCCGCGGCGGCGGGCTCGTCGGCGTCTTCCTTTTCTTCGTCCGACTCACGGCTGGGGCGGTCAATCAGAAAGCCGCCGGAGCTGCTGCGGAGATTGTAGCTGTCGTTCCTGGCTCGGCATCCGTACTCGTCCTTCCCGCCGTAGTCGACCACGAAGCTGAAATTGCCTCCACAGCGGGGAAGATCGTGGTAGGAGATGCCCGACGACGCGTATCCTTGGCCGCTTCCCTTGTAGACGTCGTCGCCGTTGTAGTCGTAGAGGATTCCCAACCCGGCCTGGGCCCCCACGCCCTTGGTCGTGCTGCCGGTGGCTTCGTAGCGATCGTTTCCGCCGAAGTCGAACAGCCCGCCGATGGAGCAGTCCCAGGCGAAGCCCAGCCCCATGATCGTGCCGTGGTAGACGTCGTCGCCTTCGTCGTCGAAGCAGAAGCCCAGGGCGTAATGGCACCCGAAGCCCGTGCCGAATCGCTGGAACCGACGTTCGGTGCGGTTGCCGCCGTCGTAGGCCTTGAGGGTCGCGCCGAGGCGACGGTCGTTGCCGCCGAAGTCGCGGGCGAACCCGACCCCGAGCCAGTATCCGCCGCCGTGAGACAGGTAGTCGAACTCGTAGACGTCATCGCCGGCGCCATCGAGGATCACGCCGATCCCGCCATTGGATACCGCCCGCATCCCCTCGCCCATGCCCTGGGCCCACCCTTCGTAGCCGGGCGTGGGGTTTTCGTCGTCGCGGTAGGAGTTCAAGTAGCGTCCGCCGCCGTAGTAGTGGTCGTTTCCTTCCAGGTCGTCGAGGACGGCGAATCCGAGCGGCCCACCGACCCCCTGGGCCCACATCGCCCCCTTGTACGCATCCCGTCCGCCCCGATCCACGAGGATTCCCACGCCGCAGATCGCCTGGCCCTGAATCCGACGAAGCCCCAGGTACGAGTCGTCCCCCGCATAGTCGATCAAGATGCCCGCCCCGGCCAAGCACGAACCCTGGGCGACGTCTTGGGCCCGGTAGGCGTCGTTGCCCTGCACGTCGAGAAGCATCGAGATCCCCAGCACGGCCGATCCCTGAATGCCCGGCTTCGAGCCCTGGTAGGCATCGTCGCCCTCCAGGTCAATCACGATCAGCACCGGGCGAGAGAGCGAACAGGTTCCCTCCTGGTAGACGTCGTCCCCGCCCAGGTCGATCACCACGCTTGCGCCGGGCATCTTGTCCAGTTGATAGGTATTCTTGTCCCGGCCGCCGATCACGATGTTGCCCGACGGGGTGACCAGGTGCCGCGCGATCGGCCCGGCCACGCCTTCGATTCGGGGCGCATCATCTTCCGCGGCCAACGAGCCAAGTTGCTCGAGCAGCTCAGGGCTGGAAAGCGGAACCAGCGCCTCGACCGCGGCGTACACGGCGTTGCGATCGAGCTTTTCCAGCAGCCCGCAGAGCCGCCGCCCGGTGCTGATCCGGTGAAGCGTGTGTCCGACGTTGTTCTCGCCGGCCATCACCGGATAAAGGCTGTCGGCCAATTCGCGGATCTCGCTTCGGTTCAAGGGCGCAAGCGCGGCGTTGTAGGCGACCTGGGCGCCGGTCAGCGCCTGCTTCACCGCCTCCAGAGCCTGCTCCGGCGAAGTAACTGCGTCGAACGTCCGGGGCTCGCGGCCCTGGCAGTCCGTTTTCGTGCGGGCGATGCTCAGCACGCGGTCCAGTCCGCGGTGATTGTCCAGGAAGCCCTGGTGCAGCTCCCGGGTGAACTGCTCGGCCTCGATGGGGGCCTGCATGGAGTCCCGCATCAGGTGGTCGTACCAGCTCAATCGGCAGAGGCCCGTCACTTCCGAGCCGGTTCGGGGGCCCGCTGTGCTGTCGAGCTTGAGACCTGCATAGCTGCGAAACCGGGCGAACTTGTCCTCAATCTTGCGGGTCTTGAGCCCGTTGGCCATCTCCTGCTCCAGGAGGACCATCATCCCGGAGGCGAGCGGATTGCCCACGGACAATGCGTCGGTCACCGGGGTATCCCCCATCGTGGAAGGGGACCCGACGGCAATCACGGCGAAAGCGAGCAGGAAACCGACGAGGAGTCTGTTGCTTCGTGCCGACCCACAACACCCGCTCGAACGTTCCATCCTCGGTGTCTCCTACGGTGTTGCCAAGGTGCAAGGCCTTCCGGGGATCCTGGTGCGTGCGAGCACGGCGGCGCATAGTCCGCGGGCGCTTCAATACCCGGCGGGATTTGCCAACCGCTCGCCCCGGGAGCCCCCCGGGAGAGTGATTGGGGGGTGAGGCCGGTATTCTAGTTGCGCGTAAACGCCACGTCAATTCCGACGTGGCGTGCCGTCGAACCCCGGCCTTCCCCGCTGCGCCGGCAGTCCCGCAAGTGCCGGCGTCCTCCCCAAGGGCAGGTTTGTCCGTTCCAGGCCGCCTAACCGCGTCCTCTCTCCAACATCGGCTAACCGTGGGGATCAACCGCGGTAAGATTTCCGAAGAAACGGCCTGGGGACCGTCCTCCTCGGAAACGCGGGAATCACTCTCAGATCGCTCCTAACTCTTCCGAAGAAACGGCCGTTGGAGTGCCGCCACACAGACTTCTTGACGGTTGTGTTGCAGTTGCCGTGCCTGCACCACGTTGTATCCCCAACCTCGTACTCGCGCGAGGTGCTCGGGCATGCGGTCCGCGTGGCTCGGGTCGATCAGCTTCAACGTGAGGAGCATCCCCCGAATGCTGATCTCCCGCTGGGTCACAATCGACTCCACTGCGTCGCACGTGTAGCTGGGGGCCACGTTCATGTCGGCCACCAGCCAGCGGATCTTGCGAAACTCGCGACGGCGGACCTGCGCCGCCCGACGGCGGATGTGCGTGAAGTTGGGATGCCCGAGCACTCTCGGGTGCATCTCCGCCGGGTCGATCCCCATTACGATCAGTCCGCGACTCAGCAATGCCTGGCTGGAGCCGCCCGGCGCGCTTCCGATCTCGGCACACCGCGCCCCGGCGTGGATCGGAAGCCGCGACCACCGCAGGGCCTCCTCCATCTTCAACCACGCGCGGGAGACGGCGTCCGGGGGCAGCTCGAGGCGGATCATCCCGCCGGACCATCGCGAGGCAACCGAGCCGGCCCGATGATAGCCCACCCACCACTCGTGCGGCCCCACGAGCACGCAGTCCAGCACGAATTCCCCTCGCCGCGCTTCCGACCAGGGGTCGTGGGCGTCGTCGGCCAGCTTCTCAGGGCCGGGGCAGTGGCGCATGATCGCCGCGTGCGCGGAGAGCGCGTCGGGAGTGATCGTGGGCTCGAAATCGTGGTCGCCGGCCCGGGCCGCGTCGCGCCCCCACACGTGCACCCTGCGGACCGGCCGCCCGCCGCAAACCTCCCACACTTGGCCCGCCAACTCGTCGACATTCTCGCCCGTCGCTTTCCCCAACGAGAGCCCGTACGCCCGGGCAAAGATCGACTCCAGGTCGAAATCGGCCTTCAAGTCGTGGCCCTCGGGCAGCTTGAACGTGAGGAAACCCGGCCGGGAGTAGGCAAACCGGAAGTCCGGCCAGCGCCGCCCAAGCTCCGTCTTGACCGACGCCTCGGCGCCGACCTGACAGGTGATAAACAGGAATTGCGGCGAGTTGGGCATGGGGAAGTGGCAAGTGGCGAGATCTGTAGGGCGAGTGAAACGCACCAAGTCTCCAGGCACGGGTTATGCGACGGTTCGAGGACGAGACGGAGCCACCTGGGTTAGCATGCAGGATGGTGCGTTCATCCTGCCCTACTCGTGCTGCCTCGCGTCTTCGGTCCGGGAGACGACCAGGATCTCGCAGTCGGGGATGGCGGCGATCTCTCGAGCGAGCGCCTCGACGGCGTGGTCGGCGTCGCGGTCGTCCTGGGTTTTTTGACCGATCCCGTTCGCACCCGCCGCCTTGACGCGCGGCTGGAACGATCCGAGTAGGTCCATCAGCTTAGCCGTCGGCCGCGCTTCGGCCTGCGCACCGGTCCGGACGTTTCTAACCCGGACGACGATCTCGTCGGTCGGCGTCCGCCCGCAGTGCAGGTTCCTCTTTCCCCACGTCGCCCCGGTGGCGACCTGGATGCCGTCGAGGAAGCACGACTTGGGCGGCTTGAGGAAGGGGCCTTCGCAGATCACCTCCACGTCGAAATAGCCCTTCGCGTCGACCTCCCGAAGGCCGGCCATGCCCAGGCGCGTTCCGGCGGTCGCCCACGGCCCGAGGTGTCCGTGGAACTGGGCCGCGTAGGCCAGCCACTCCGGATCGGAGCCCAGACGTTCGTAGTGAGGCTGCGGGAGTCGGTGCATCGGTTGCTCCGTAGGGGAAGCGAGGGCCAATCCGCAAACCGCGATCAGCATCCAGTTTCGCGCCATCGCTCGTCCTCCGCTTGGAATGCGTCGTCTTGCGGCACGCGATTATACCCGCGGCCACCCGCCCACGGAAGGAACCAGGCAGAGGTGGGCCGCGAGAAGGACGAGGAAGAAGCACCGCGCACCGCCGCCGTGCATTGCTACCCGGTGCGACCGCGCGGTTGAATGCTCACTTCGGGGCGTTCAGGAGCGGCAACGCTTCCGCAGCCTGCTTCGCCGGGGTGATCGTGAGCGAAAGCGGGTTGGCCGCTGCGCCGTCGCCGCGGATGACGATCAGCTCGGCCTCGGTGGGAGCGGCCAGCGGCAAGTTGGGCAGCACGAGGCGGACTCCCAGGTCGTACCAGCCGAGGATTTCGGCCTCCATCTCGATCCCGCCCAAGTGCAGAAGCACCTGGCCCGGCTCCGGGCCGAAACCTTCTCCGGCCAGCACGACTTCGCCGCCCACGGCCGCCGTGGTCGGCTCCAGCTCGAAGGCCGCCGGGTCGACCGGCAGGATCTCCTCCCGGCGGAGCGTGACGCCGTTGTTCGTCTCCAGGCTCTCCGAGACCTCCCGATTGGCGTCGACGAGCACGTGGAGCGTGGCAAACGGGGCCCGCTCGCCCGGCGCGGCCACGCCCGTCGGCTGGGCGTCGAAGGGCAGGCGGACGTCGACCGATTGCGTCTCGCCGGGCTGCATCGACGTCACCCGGACCCCCGCTTGCGGCAAATTTCCCGCAAGCTTCTCGTCGTCGGAGGCGACCAGGAACACGTCGAACGGCTGGCCGATCGCCGAGTCGCTGTTGTTGCGGAGCCAGACGCGGTAGCGCGGCCCGAGCTGCTCCTCGGGGTGGCCCGGATCCACGAAGCGAACGGCCATCAGTTGCAGATCGTACTGCGCGCCGACCACCACCCGCTCGACGTCGACCCACGTGCCGCAACGGACGGCCGGAAGCGGCACCCACACCGGCACCTCGTAGTAAATCAATCGGGGAGCCGGCACGTAGACCACCGGCCGACACCAGACGGGCCGAGGGTCCCAAAGCGAATAACCCCGATAGTGCCAGCACCAATCCACCCAGGGACTCCACCGGGGATACCAGCAGTAGCTCGGAAAGTACGACGGCCCCCAGTAGTGAAACTGGAAACAGCCTTGCACGTACCACGTGCTGACTCGGCCACGGTAGTGATGGTCGACCTGCCAACTGGAATGAGGCGGGCGAAAGAGGTTGGGTACGTGGGACACGTCTCCGTGCCCTTGTCCGTGCCCATGCCCGTGTCCGTGCCCATGCCCTTGTCCGTGCAGCCCGAGCCGCCGGGCGACGTCCCCTTTCTGCATCATACGGAACTGGTCGGCGAGCTTGGCCTTCCGCCCGATTTCACCCTCAGTGAGCCGATCCAGGTCGCCCGAGCGGTGCCGCTCCGAGAACTGCCGCTTTCCGGGGCTCTCGGGGCCCGGCCTCGCTTCGGCGCGCTCGCCGCGGTGCCGGTCGACGATCTTCATCGGCCGGGAGTGCTCATTGTGGCCGGGGATCCGCTGCCCAGCGTCGCCCGAGCCGGGAGACCGACCGATGGGACGTCGCTCCGCCGATTGGGCGTCCGGGCCGGATTCGGATGGACGTTTCGCGGAGGGATGGCCGGGGGACTTGCGGTCCGCTTGTTCGGTGATCCTCTTCCGCACGTCGGACAGCGAGGGCCGCTGGGCCGGCGACTCGATCGCCTCCGGCTTCGGAACGGTTGGGGCCTTCGAGGCTGGCCCCGCCTTGGGCTTGGCCGTGTCACTCGACCTCGGCGAGGACTGGTCGCGATCGGGCAGCCTCCTGCGAACGTCCGAGAGCGAAGGCCGGTCGGCCGGCGACCTGACGGAATCGGGATTAGGTGTTTTGGTGCCCGTAGGTCCTCGGGGCGCTGTTGGCCCGACTCCCGTGCTCGACGGCGGGGAGGCCGCGGACTGCGCTCGCTCCCGGAGCCTTCTGCGAACGTCGGAGAACGCGGGCCGCTCGCTCGGCCGTTTGACCGATTCCGCCGTGGGCGCTGCCGAGCTCGACGGCGTATGGCTCGCCTCGGGCTTCGCCAGGTCACTTGATGCCGGCGTGGCTCGGACGTTGCCTTCGAGCCTCCTGCGAACGTCGGAAAGCGAGGCTTGCCCGGCCGACGGGCCCACGTCCAACCGGTTCGAAGACCCCAGACTCGCGGACGGCGTCCTTGCCTCGGATCGGACGCTTGACCCGTCGAACGTGGGCAGCGTCGCACTCGTGCGATTCGCGCTCGGCAGGGTCGGGGTCGACCGCGTCACACTCGGCCCCCTGGCCGCGGAGGGGCTTGAGCGGGGTGCGTCGAGCGTCAGGCGGCTGGTGACCGGAGCGTTGAGGCTCGGTGCCCTGAAGCTCGGCGCGGTGGAGGGGCGCCGCGAAGGGCTCGACGACCGGTAACTCGGCACGCTGCTCGTGGGCCCTCTCGATCGGGGCGCGCTGTAACTCGGCCGGCTCACGCTGGGCCCCATCGAGCTGAGCGACCCGAAGCTGGACCGAGTCGAACCGGAGCGACTTGGTGTCCGGTAGCTGGGGCTCCTGACGCTGTGACCGCTCGAGCTGATCCCACTTGGCGACCGGGAGCTGGAACGGATGGCGGAGGACCCGCTCATCGATGAGTGCGAGCCCCGGGACGACAATCCGGAAACCGAGCGTGTTCGTGACGATCCGCCGTGAGATCCCTCCCCGGGAGACTTCGCCGCGGCCGAGGCAACGGTCATCGCCGTGACGAGCCCGAACACAACGGAGCCAAGCAGCACGCGTCGGCCGCACACAATCCAACCGGTATTGCGAAAGAGAACGGACATGGCATTCCCCCCAACGTTAGTGGCAGCGATTTCTGTCCGGCGATTCCCCAGGTAGTGCGGGAGCCAATCCCGTACCGCCACCAACAGAATCCGTGGCCGTGCCCGGCGGGTCCTCCATAACTCATTTTCTATCAAATGGTTATGAACTGACAAGGGAGTTCTGGCCTGGTGATCGCTCAGACATGCAGAGCCGTGAATGTGTCCTCACAATGATTCTGTGGATCACATTGACGACAGGTCCTTACCCGTCTCCCGTTGGGCGACCGGCATGCCGCGTCCGGCTGGGCTCGCCCTCACAAGGCTTCCCTGTCGCCCGGAAAGGGCCTATACTATGGTCTATTCTGCACCGTCTGCTTCGGGCGGCAAGGATAGCCATAACTCCACTAAGAATAAAGAGTTGCGACCAATGTCCGATCCTCAGCAACCTGACCACTGGGACGTGCTCGCGAGCGAGATAGGGGCGCCCCCCCCTCCGCCGCAGCAGAAGACCTCGCGGCACGAGCCAACCGAGGAGAAGAAACCGCCGGAGGACTCGACCCCCGTCCCGTCGTCCAGTACGAAGACTTCGGACGTAGCGCGGGCGGAGAAGCCGCGACGTGCCCCCGCCGACTGGTCTCGAATCGCTGAGGAGTTGGGGGTCGAGTCTCGGGAGGAAGCTGCACAGCCAGCGAATAGGGAAGGCGACTCTCCGCTTCCGGTCGATCTGGCGGAGACTCTCGATGAGGCGAAAGAAGTGCGGCGCGAGCCGGGATCGCCCTTCGGACCGTCCGCTGCACCCGAATCGCCAGCCCCGGATGCGGGACCGACAGCCGCTGCCGTTGGCCCGCCGGAGCCAGAGGTCGGGTGGGCGGAAGCTTCCTCCGAATCGCCGGGACCCGTCGTCGAAGCGACGGGCACCGACCTGGTACCGGCGGGTGCGGAGGCCAGGCTGCCTGGGTTTTCGGACCAGCGGGCACGTCCTCCTGCCGAGCGGGAGGAGACAACAACGGGTCGTAAACGGCGCAAGCGTCGCCATAAGGCCAAGCAGGTCGGCGGCGAGAAGCCTGCCGAGGAACCTGTGGAGGAAGCCGCGTCCAGTGGGGCACCGGACGGAGCCGCGGGGACCGATACGTCGCCGCTTGACGAGGAATCGAAGGAGCGACCCAAGCGTCGCCGGCGTCGCCGCAGCTCGTCCCGGAAGAAGGCCGCCGGTCGCAAGGACGACGAGTCGGCCGAATCGGGAAGCGAGCAAGAGCTTGCTGCGGCACGGGAGGACCTGGAGAGCGTGAGCGAGGTCGCCGCCGAGACGGACGAAGAAGAGCCCGACGCGCAAGGCGAGCCGAGCGACCGGGAGACAGCGAAGGCGGACAGGGCATCCCAGCCGGCCAAGGGGGGGCACCGCGGCATCCCCACCTGGCAGGAGGCGGTCGGGGTCGTCATTTCCGCGAACATGGAGTCTAGGGAGAAACGCCCTAGCAGCACGTCCTCCTCGCGGTCGCGCGGCGCACGCGGTCGATCCGGACGCGGTGGATCCGGACGTGGTCGGTCCGGCGACAAGGCAAGCTGAGGCACGATCGCGATCACGGCCTTCCTGTTGCTTGCGCCGTCTGTTTCCCGTGCTTGACGGCCTTTTGTGGTACACGTCCGAAGCGGACGGCGTGCCCGACTCCCTTGACGCGCGCGATACTCTCCCGCAGGCAACCATGTCGAAACACAGACGATTCCACCTCAAAGACCTCGACCTGCTGCGCGACGAGCTGGCCCAACTCGGGCTTAGCCTGCCGATCGAAGAAGACTTTTCGATCCTGGGCGAGCCGGTGACGATCGGCCCTCACGAGACGCCGAACCGCTTCGTCGTCCAGCCCATGGAGGGGTTCGACGCGGTCGACGACGGGACGCCCGGCGAGTTGAGCTTCCGTCGCTACCGGCGCTATGCAGAAGGCGGCTCGGGCCTGCTCTGGTTCGAGGCCACGGCCGTCCTCGGCGAGGCCCGATCCAACCCGCACCAGGCCTGGCTGAACTCGGGCAACGTCGACACCTATGCCCGCCTCGTCGACAACACGCGGCGTGCCGCCCGCCAAGCGTTCGGACACGAGCTGGTGCTGATAGTGCAGTTGACGCATTCGGGGCGATACAGCAAGCCGACGGGCATGCCGCGCCCGATCATCGCCCACCGCAGCGCCGTGCTCGATCCGAAGCACGATTTGCCGGAGGACTACCCCCTGGTGACCGACGAGTACCTGGACCGTTTGCAGGATACGTACGTCGAGGCGGCGAGGCTGGCCGCGCGGGCCGGCTTCGACGGCGTGGACCTCAAGAGCTGTCACCGCTATATCGTTTCGGAGCTGTTGGCCTCGCACACCCGGGAAGGCAAATACGGCGGAACGCTGCAAAACCGCACGCGTCTTCTGCGGGAGTCGTTGGAGAGGATCCGCGAGGCGGTTCCCGAGGTGTTCGTCACCACGCGGATGAACGTTTACGATGCCATCCCCTACCCCTACGGGTTCGGCGTCGATCGCGATGACTACCAAGTTCCCGACCTCAGCGAGCCGATCGAGGTTATCCGCCAACTCATCGCGATCGGCATTCCGCTCGTCAACGTGACCATCGGCAACCCGTACTACAATCCGCACTACGGCCGGCCGTACGATCGTCCGGTGGCGGGTGGGAGCGCTCCCGAAGAGCATCCGCTGGCGGGCGTGGTGCGGTTTGCCAACATCACGCGCACGATCCAGGAGACGTTTCCCGACTTGCCCGTCATCGCGTCCGGGTACAGTTGGCTTCGGCACCTGATGCCTTACGTTGCGGCCGGCGTGATTCGGTCGAAATGGGCGACGCTGGTGGGCCAAGGCCGTGGGGCGTTCGCCTATCCCGACTCGGTCATGGACGTTCTCACCAAGGGGCGGATGGACCCGGCAAAGACGTGCGTCACGTGCTCCGGCTGCTCGCAGATCATGCGCGACGGCACGATGACCGGCTGCGTGGTCCGCGACGGCGAGATCTACGGCCCCCAGTACAAGCTCGGCCGCCGCTTCGCGCTGGACCACCTCCGCGAGCAGGCCCGGCGGTGTCAGGACTGCGAGTTCGCCACCTGCACGGCCAATTGCCCGGCGCACGTCGATGTGCCGGCGTTCGTCCGGGCGTTTGCCGAGGGGGATATCGGGAGGGCTTACGACGTCCTGCGCGACTCGAACGTGCTGCCGGAGATGTGTGCGTACGTCTGTCCCTCGGAAGTGCAATGCGAGGGGGGCTGCCTGGAGCGGATCTTCTCGGAGCACGCGATCCCCATCCGCGACGTCCAGCTTGTGGTGAGCCGAATCGCACGGCGGGAAGGGCTGGTGGGCGTGCGTCTGCCGGCGGCGACGTCGGGGCGTCGGGTGGCCGTGGTGGGCGGCGGGCCGGCCGCGCTTGGCTGCGCGATCCGACTGCTGGAGAAGGGGCACGACGTCACTTTGTTCGAGAAGGGCGACCGGCTCGGGGGCACCCCGGATTGCATCATCCCCGGTGCCCGCTACGACGATGCCTCGGCGGAAGTCGACGCAATCCTCGCCCCGGCAATCGCCGCCGGACGGATCGAAATCAAGCTCGGCCACGCGCTGGGACAACAGGTCTCGCTTAGGGAGCTGCGGGAGGGGTACGACGCTGTGTTTCTGGGCTTGGGGCTGGCGAGGTCCGCGTCCTTGGGCGAGGCCGACGGCGTGGTCGACGCAATCGTCTATCTCAGGCGGGCAAAGCAGGGCAAGATCAAGTCGGCGGGCGAGAAGGTCGCCGTCCTCGGGGGCGGCAACACGGCCATGGACGCCGCCGCCACCGCCAAAGAGCTGGGCGCCAAAGACGTTTACGTCGTCTACCGCCGCTCGTTCGCCGAGATGCCCGCCTGGCCCGGCGAACGCGACCAGGTGCTCAAGCTCGGCTGTCACCTGCTCATCCTCACGCAGCCCGTCGGCTACGAGACCGACGACTCCGGCAAGCTGACCGGCCTTCGCGTGGCCCGCACCGACCTGGGGCCGCCCGACGATTCGGGACGCCGCTCGCCGAGCGTCGTCCCCGATACCGAGAGCGTGATGGCGGTCGACCTGGTCATCGAGGCTTTGGGCCAGGGCATTCCTGCCGGCCTGCGCAAGGCCCTCAGTGACGTCGATCTGACGGAGCATGGGCTGGTGGCCACGCCGCCGGACTCTCAGGCCACGTCGGTGGGGGGCGTGTTTGCCGGCGGCGACCTCGTCAACGGCGGCACCACGGCGGTCCAAGGGATTGCGGAGGGGATGCGCGCGGCCGAGGAGATCGACCGGCGTCTTCGATCGTCCACCCTGGCGGCCGGATCGCCCACTCCATGAGATTCTGAGATGCGACCGGGGCGCCGAGCGTTCGGCCGATTCCGCTGCATTCTGTAGTCTTCGCATGCGTGCCAAAGCGCGTGAACCGGTGCGTTTGCCCGGATCACCCATCTCTGATAATCGGACGAGTTCGCCGCAAGACGGGGGCACGGCGGATCGACCTCTCGATTGTCGTTTCCCGGCACACCGGGCTTCTCGCGTCACCCACGTTCCGGCCTCCGTCGCGTCCCTGATGGGCCCGCCCTCGCCTCAAACCGCTTCAGGTGTTGCAGAATAATACACTCGGAGCGGTAAGGTAGCCGCGCTTGACCCGGAGCCCGGCCAAAGCGCATCGTCTGCCATAAGTCGTTGCGAGATATAGCATTTCCTAGTTCTGCTGGCGATATCGTGCAGATTTGACGGCCATGGCACGGGGGCTGCATAAGGAGGGGCCGCACGATGATCGCCGCTCGGTGGCATCGAGCCGAGTTGGGCAGTCATTTCCGTCATCCGTTGGTTGCAGGCGTGGTGGGCATCGGAAAACGGAAAAGAGGAGGCACTTGCGATGAGTACTGTGGTTACCAATCTTCCCGAGACGGGCAGTCAATCCGCGGTGGTTGCGCTGCCCGCCCCCGACCGCCGGTTGCACCGGCTGGCGACCGTTCGCCGGCAAGAAGGCATCTCGCGGCGTACGGTAGCGCGTCGCCTGAACACCACGATCAGCGACGTGAAGCGGCAGGAGGACGAGGCGGGCGACTTGTCGTTGAGCACTTTGTACAAGTGGCAGGAGGCGCTGGAGGTACCGGTGTCGGAGCTGTTGGTCGATTCGGACGAGCCGTTGTCTTCCCCGGTGAGGAATCGGGCCAAGCTGCTGCGGATCATGAAGACCGCCGTGACGATCTTGGAGCGGACCCGGCAGACGCCCATCCGTCGGATGGCCCAGACGCTCGTCGACCAGTTGGTCGAGCTGATGCCGGAGCTGGAGGGCGTCGGTCCCTGGCCGGCGGTGGGCAAGAGCCGGCTGCCCAGCGACTACGGCCAGGTCGTGCACCGCCGAATGCCCGACGAGTTTTTCATGGACTGCGGTGAGTCGGACTAACCGCGTTTCGACTCCGCTGGTCCTGCAACGTCTGCCAACACCAACCCGAAGCGCCAGCGAGGAGCGCCGAAACCGGCCTCGGTCCCTCGCTCGTCCGCTAGATTCTCTCGCGTCGGGTGCCGCGCTCGTGTCGAATCGCTTGAGCGGCTCGTCCTCAGAAGGTCCACGTAGCCCGAAGGCAGCGCGGCCTCTCTCGCCGCCGGCTCGCCTTCTTCTCCGGAGCGGACCGGCGTAGAATGATTCCAGATCATGGCTCGCGCGGAGGTCGCCACAGGTGCGTCGGACCGGCTGATGGAGCTGGTCGGATGCTTGGAACAGCATCAGGGCTTCGCCGAGGTCGTCGCCAGCTTGAAGGCCGGGCATGCGGGGACTTTGGACGGAGTCTGGGGATCATCGTGCGCGCTCTGTGCGGCCGCGCTTGCGCAACATGCGCCCGCCTCGCTGGTAATCGTCTGCCCTCAGATCGCCCAAACCGACCATTTTGTCGACGATCTGGCGCTGTTCACCGCGCTGACGCCGGAGAGCTTCGCTGCCTGGGAATCGCTTCCCAGCGAACGCGTGATCCACGACGAGGTGTTCGGCGACCGCGTGCGGCTGTTGAAGCTGCTCGAGGGGCCCGATCCGCCGCGACTTCTGATTACCAGCGTGCAGAGCCTGCTCGAGCCGGTGCCCGACCGGGGGACGCTCCGGCGGCAGACCCGCTTGCTTCGGGTGGGCGACCAGGTGGAGATCGAGGGGCTGTCGCGATGGCTCGTGGAGAACGGTTTTCACAACACGTCGGCCGTGGAGCTGCCGGGTGAGTTTGCCCCGCGGGGCGGGATCGTGGACATCTTCGCCCCCGACTGGTACGACCCAGTCCGCGTGGAGTTCTTCGGGGATGAGGTCGAGTCGATCCGCCGCTTCGAGATCTCCAGCCAACGGAGCCTGACCACGCTGGATTCAGTCGAGCTGACGATGCTCGACCCGAGTTCCAAGCACCGGGGGCATCTGGCCGACTACCTGCCGGCGGGAAGCTGGTTTCTCTTGGTCGAGCCGGACCTACTGGAAGAGCAGGGCCGGCACTATCTGGAGCGGCTCGACCGGCCGCAGGACTTGCACAGCGTCGCCGGCGTGATGGAGCGGGTGCTCCGGTTCCCCTCGGTCACCGCCTCGGCCGTGGCCCGTAGCTCGCTGGAGGCGACCTGTCAGCTCAAGATCGAATCGGTCGAGCGGTTCAGCGGCGACATCCAGAAGGTCCGCGAGGAGCTGGACACGGCGGGTCGCGACCAGGACGTGTTCGTCGTCTGCCAGACCGAGGCCGAGGTGCGCCGACTCCAGGAGGTTTTCGGCAACACCGAGCTGGCCCGCCGCGGGAGGCTCCATTGGCCCATCGGGAGCCTGGCTCGGGGCTTCCGCCTCGTGCCCGAGGCCGTGGCCGTGTTGAGCGCGGGCGAGCTATTCTGTCGTGCGGACCTTCGTCGGCCGGCGCGGCGTCGGCTGGGCCGGGTGATCGACAGCTTCCTGGAGCTTCGCGAGGGCGACCTGGTGGTCCACGTGGCCCACGGAATCGCCCGGTATCGCGGGATGAAGCTCTTGGAGAAGGACCGCCAGGTCGAAGAGCACCTCGTGCTGGAGTTTCAGGAGGGGACGAAGCTCTACGTTCCCAGCTCCAAGATCTCCCTGGTGCAGAAATACGTCGGCGGGGCGAAGAGCCGTCCGAAGCTGGCCAGGATCGGCGGGCGGGTGTGGGGGCGCCAGAAGCAGGCGGTCGAGACCGCGGTCCACGACCTGGCCGCCGAGATGCTCGAATTGCAGGCCGCCCGGGCCGCCCGGCCCGGGATAGCGTTCCCCCACGACACCGAGTGGCAACAGGAGTTCGACGCCTCCTTCCCCTTCCACGAAACGCCCGACCAGTCGACCACCATGGAGGCCATCCGGGGCGACATGGCGCAACCGCGGCCCATGGACCGGCTCCTCTGCGGCGACGTCGGTTTCGGGAAGACCGAGCTGGCGATGCGGGCGACGTTCAAGGCGGTCGACGCGGGCTATCAGGTCGCCGTTCTGGTGCCGACCACGGTCCTGGCCGAGCAGCACCTCCGTACGTTCTCCGGCCGGATGGCCGCGTTCCCCTTCGAGATCGCCGTGCTCTCCCGGTTCGCCAGTCGCAAGGAGCAGCACGAAATCGTCGAGCGCCTGGCCGACGGGGCGGTCGACGTGGTGATCGGCACCCATCGACTGGTCTCCGGCGACGTCCGGTTCCACAACCTCGGGCTGGTGATCATCGACGAGGAGCAGCGCTTCGGCGTGGAGGTCAAGGAACGGCTCAAGACCTTGCGGCGGACCGTCGACGTGTTGACGATGACCGCCACGCCCATCCCTCGGACCCTCCACATGTCGCTCTTGGGGCTGCGCGACATCTCCAACCTGGAGACGCCGCCCGAGGATCGTCTCGCCGTGGAAACCCGGGTCACGCGGTTCAACCCCGAGTTGATCCGACACGCGGTCCTGCGGGAGCTGAACCGCAACGGGCAGGTCTTCTTCGTGCACAATCGGGTGGCCGATATCGAGGTCCTGGCCACCAAGCTCCGGCAGATCGTTCCCGAGGCATCGCTCCGAGTCGGTCACGCCCAGATGCCCGAGCATCGGCTCGAACGGGTGATGATCGATTTCGTCAACCGCCGTTTCGACGTGCTGCTGAGCACGACGATCGTCGAGAGCGGGCTGGACATCCCCAACGTCAACACGATTTTCATCGACGAGGCGGACCGCTACGGGCTGGCCGATTTGCACCAGCTTCGGGGGCGCGTGGGCCGCTACAAGCACCGGGCCTACTGCTACCTGTTGATCGATCCCAACAAGCACATCACCCCCAGCGCCGCCCGGCGGCTCAGGGCGGTCGAGGAGTTCAGCGACCTGGGCGCCGGCTTCGCCCTGGCCATGCGCGACCTGGAGATCCGCGGGGCCGGGAACATCCTCGGGACCCAGCAGAGCGGCCACATCGCCTTGATCGGCTACGAGCTCTACTGCCAACTCTTGGAGCAGTCCGTGCGCCGGCTCAAGCGGCTGCCGCCGAGGACGTCGATCGACGTGGACGTGGACCTGCCGTGCGAGGCGTATGTTCCGCGGGCGTACGTGCCGGACATGCGCCTGAAGATCGATCTGTACCGCCGGCTCGCCCGGGTCACGACCCCCGCGGAGCTAGACGACTTCCGGGCGGAGCTGGACGACCGCTTTGGCCCCCCGCCGCCGTCGATGGAGCTTTTGCTGGCGCTGGCCGATCTGCGGATTGCCGCGCACCGGTGGGGGATCGACTCGATCCGCTTGGAGGATCGCTACGTGGTCTTCGGCTACACGGCGCCCCGATTGATCCGCCAGTTGAGCAAGGCGTCGGGGGATCGGCTGAGGGTCGCGGACGAGCGGACGGCGTATCTTCCTTTGGAGGAAGGAGTTGCGCAGCCGGAGCAGATCTTCGGGCGGGTCAAATCGCTGTTGCAGTCGGGATGAGCTACTCATTATAATCCCGCCCCCTATCGGGGTTCGCTCTTCCGCCCATCCCGCACTACCCGTCGGCGGGTCACCCTGCTTCCCGGAGTCGGTCTCGTGCAGCGGCAACTCTACCCGGCCCTGTTGTTGATCACGATCGCCCTGGCGGCGGCCGTCTACTTGCGGCCCACGGTAGGCGAGGAACTGATGGCCCTGGCGGGGGCCCGGGGCGGCCAAACCACCGGGTCCTACGGGCAGGTCGGGTCCGGTGGATCCATTGGGCTCCCGGCGCGGGCGACGGTCTTCTCGGGAGGGCTCCCTGCCGCGTCGTCGCAACGCTACCCGAATGCGCAGTCCGCGCCGTGGCCCGTGGCGGGGTCGGGCGAGGCGTTTGCCGGCGACGTGCCGGCCGGCTCGACTTCGCTTTCGCCGTCCTACCCCGAAGCGGGCAGGGAGGGAGGTTGGCCTCGGTCGAGATTTGGGTATTCCGATCAACCACCGGTTGACCCCTGGACGGAGACTCCGCCACCGGAGTACGAGGCCGGACGATGGTCGAATCCCCTGCCGGGCAATGAGGCGGCTCGTACGCCCGCGGGCCCGTCCTACCCGATTGCCGGGGACGCCGGAAACGGTCCTCCGCCCGGCCCGACGCCTGGTCCTGACCCCACGTCCGGTGGCGCTGCCCAAGCCTGGGGCGATGTCGATCCCGTCGGTCGCTACCCCACGGCCGGCTCTCCATCGGTCCCCACCCATTCGGAGCGGCCAACCCGCCCGACGGACCCAGGCACGTCCTACGGCGAGCCGTCGCCGTCGTATTCCGGTCCGCCGGTTCCTTATCCCGATCCACCCAGCTATCCGCCCTACGCCGGTCCGCCCGACTACGGCCCCAACGCGGCTCAGCCCGATTTCGGACCAAGTGCCGCGGAGCGCGATTACCGACCCGATGCCGTTCGGCCCAACGACGGACCGAGCGTCGCTGGGCAAGACTACCGTCCCAACGTCGCCGAGCCCAATTTCCGCCCACGCGTCGCGGAGCCCAACTACGGGCCAAACGCGGGGCGAAACGTCGCTGGGACGGGCTACGGCCCCCCACCGGGCCGGCCTTACGACGGCCCCCCCGTCACCTCGCCGAGGCCGGGCCAGACGCAACTTGGCGCGGCTCCGCCCGCGATCCCCGAAGCCAAGCTCTGTGAGGGGGCCCGGGTCCTTGCCTGGGTTGGCGACGACGTGATCCTCGCCAGCGAGGTGATGCCGGCCTACGAGGAAATCATGAGTCGAATTCCCGAAAGCCAACTGGCTGGGCGTCCGCAGAGTCGCGTGGAGATCGAGAAGAAAGCGTTGATCGCAAAGCTCCTGGACGAGCGCATCCAGACCAGCCTCATCTACCAAGAGGCCAAGCGGACGATCCCCGAGGAGGGACTCCCCGAAATCAAGCGCAAGATCGCCAAGTACTTCGAGGAAGAAGAACTCCCCAAGCGAATGGAGAAAGCCGGTGCGAGCTCGCGGCGCGAGTTGGACGAGAAGCTCCGCACCATCGGCAGCTCCATCGAGCGTGCGAAGCGGGCATTCGTCCAGCAGTCCTTGGCCGCCGAGTGGCTGCGGCAGCAGAACGGCACCGAGCCCAAAATCTCCCACGAAGAGATGCTCGACTACTACCGGGAGCACGTGGCCGACTTCGAGACCCCGGCCCGGGCCCGCTGGGAGAAGCTGACGGTCCGCAAGCCGCGGTACGGCGACCCGAGGGAAGCCCGATCGAGGCTGGCTCAGATGGGCAATCAGGTCATGCAGGGCATGTCCGCAGCCGACGTCCTCAAGACGCAACCCCAGGGAGACCTGGAATGTGAAGGCGGCGTGCAGGGCTGGGTCACGAAGGACAGTCTCGAAATCCCCAAGAGCCTGGAGGAAGCCATCTTCGGCCTGCCCGTGGGGAAACCCAGCCAGATCTTCGAAGGGGGAGACGGCTTCCACATCGTCCGCGTGTTGGAACGCGAGGAATTCAAGCGAACGCAGTTCGAGGACTCGGAAATCCAGAAGCAGATCCGCGAGAAGCTCCGGAACCTTCGCCGCCAGGAGCAAACGGAGGACTATCTGGCTCGGCTCCGAAAAGAGATCCCCGTACGGACGGTCTTCGACGACGACCCCGAGCTGGCCGAGCTCCGCCGTCAGATGGCTACGTCGCGGAAGTGATCGCACCTCGCGCTTGGGGGTTGTGCGACGTAACGTGCTGCGGTAGCCCGTATCGTTCGGTCGACGGCGTGCCTCCGGCGGCGATCGAGCACGGGGGGCCCCTCATACCCGCTCCCTGAAGCACCTGTGGATCTCCCCGCGGTGCACTGCTGCCGGTGGCGCACCGGGCAAGTCTGCGCCCGTCCCGGCATCCTTTCCCTCCTTTCACACGTCGTTCGTGGGACCCTTGATGGATGCCCGGCCAACGCTATAATCACGCCTTGGCAGACACGAGGAAACGACATGCCCGAGCTCGGCGTCAATATCGATCACGTGGCCACGGTCCGGCAGGCCCGGCAGACCTACGAGCCGGACCCGGTCTGGGCCGCAGCGCTCGCGGAATTGGGGGGCGCTGATTGTATCACGCTGCACCTCCGCGAGGACCGCCGCCATATCCAGGATCGCGACCTCCAGATCCTTCGCGAGACGGTCACCGTCAATCTGAACCTGGAGATGGCCTGCGAAGCGGAAGTGGTCGAGATCGCCTGCCGGACCAAGCCGGATCAGGCCACCCTCGTGCCCGAGCGCCGCGAAGAGGTCACCACCGAGGGCGGTCTGGCCGTCGTGGGCCAAGAGGACCGCGTCGCGGAGGTCATCCGTCGGCTCCACGACGCGGGCATCTCCGTAAGCCTCTTCCTCGACCCCGACCCCAAGCAGATTGAGGCGGGCGCCGAGATGGGCGCCGACGCCGTCGAGCTGCACACCGGCCAGTACGCCCTGGCCAAGCCGGGCCCGGAGCAACAGAAGGAGCTGGAGAACCTGCGCGCGGCCGGGGCCGTGGTCTCCGGCTGCGGCATGGCCTTGCACGCAGGGCACGGGCTGACCTATCGGAACGTCGTCCCGGTGGCCTCCATCGACCGGATGCACGAGCTGAACATCGGCCACAGCATCGTCGCCCGGGCGATCATGGTCGGGTTCGAGCAGGCCGTGCGGGAAATGAAAAGGCTGGTTTCGTAAAGGGTTGAGGGTTGAAAGTTGAGGGTTGAAAGTTGAGAGTTGAGGGATAAGGGCTAGACGACGATGGACAGGGGATGACCGTAGGCAGGGGGATTAGGGATCGACGCTGAGGAGAGAGGGCAGTTTTTCTTTACCCGTTCAACCCTCAACCCTCAACCCTCAACCGTCATCCCTCAACCGTCATCCCTCATCTCTCATCCCTCATCTCCCACACAGGAGTGGATTTCCTATGGCTACCCGAGCCGAACAATTCGCCGGTCTCTCCGTGGCGATCATCACGCCTTTTCGCGACGGCCAACTCGACGTCGAGGCCCTCCGCCGGCAGGTCGAGTTTCAAGTCGAAGCGGGCACCACCTGCCTGTGCCCGGTGGGCACCACGGGCGAATCGCCCACGCTCTCGCACGACGAGCACGAGCGCGTGGTCGCCGAGGTGGTTCAGGCGGCCGCCGGGCGCATCAAGGTCATGGCCGGCTCCGGCTCGAACAGCACCCAGGAAGCCCTCCGCCTGACCCGCTTCGCCGCCGAGCACGGCGCCGACGCGGCCCTGGTCGTCGCCCCCTACTACAACAAACCCACCCAGGAAGGCTTCTACCAACACTACAAAGCCCTGGCCGAAGCGGTCGAGATCCCCATCTGCGTCTACAACATCCCGGGCCGCACGGGCAAGAATATCGAGCCCGAGACCATCGCCCGGATGGCCGAGCTGCCGGGCATCGCCATGGTCAAAGAGGCCACCGGCTCGATGGACCAGGCCTCGCAGATCATCGCCACCACCGACCTGACCCTGTTGAGCGGCGACGACAGCCTGACGCTGCCGCTCTTGGCCATCGGCGGGCGCGGCGTGGTCTCCGTGGTGGGCAACATCGTGCCCCAGGACATGATCGCGATGGTCCGGGCGTTCGAGTCGGGCAACATGGTCGAAGCCCAGCGGTGGCACAAAAAGCTCTTCCCCCTCTGCCGCGACATGCTCGGCCTGGCTACCAACCCGATCCCGGTGAAGGCCGCCATGCGACTCCTCGGCCGCGACACGGGCGACTTGCGCATGCCGATGACGCCGCTTTCGGCGGAGCAGGAGGCCGCGCTGCGGAAGACGCTGGTGGACTACGGGTTGCTGTGAGGAGAGCACGACGCCCAGGCGCTATGCCGAACGTGCTGCTACTATGCGAATATCCCACGATAAGCGGCGGTGAGCGATCGATGCTCACCACCCTGGACGGAATCCGCGCCGCCGGCATCGAGACGGCCGTGATCGCGCCGCCGGAGGGGTCGCTGGCCGAAGCGCTTGCCGCCAAGGGCGTCGAGGTGCTGCCCTTCGTCTTCCGCGACGCGGCAGGCAACCGCTTTCCGCAGGATCGGCTTCGCGCGGAGTTGGCCCATTTGCTTGGACGGCGGCGACCGGATCTGCTCCACGCCAACAGCCTGGCGATGGGACGCCTGTCGGGCCCAGTCGCTGCGGACTTCGAGCTGCCGAGCATCGCCCATCTGCGGGACATCGTCCGGCTGAGTGCCCGGGCCGTGGCCGATCTGAACCGGCACTCGCGGCTGTTGGCCGTCTCGGCGGCGACCCGCGCGTTTCACGTCGCGCAAGGGGTGGCCGCGGAGAAGACCGACGTGCTCTACAACGGCGTGGACCTGAACCGGTTCCAGCCGCGGCCGAGGTGCGGCTACCTTCACCGAGAGCTTGGGCTTGCGCCTGAGGCAGACCTCGTCGGCACGATCGGCCAGATTTGCCTCCGTAAAGGGCAAGACGTGTTGGTGCATGCCGCGGCGATCCTGGCCGAGAAGCTGCCCAACGTCCATTTCGTGATCGTCGGCGAGCGCTGGTCCGACAAGCCCGAGTCGCGGCAGTTCGAGCAAGCGCTGCGTGACGCCGCGACCGACAAGCTCGCCGGCCGGCTGCACTTCCTGGGCCTTCGCAACGACGTGGACCGGGTCCTGAACGAGCTGTCCCTCTTGGTGCATCCCGCGCGCCAGGAGCCGCTCGGGCGCGTGCTCCTGGAAGCGGCCGCCTCGGGCGTGGCCGTCGTGGCTACCGACGTGGGCGGTACCCGCGAGATCTTCCCGCCCGACTGCAAAGCCGCCCGGCTCGTGCCCCCCGACGATCCTGACGCGATGGCGGCGGCCGTGTTGGAGTTGATGGGCGACGAAGGGCTTCGAGCGAGCCTCGCAGCCGCGGCGCGTCGCCGGGCGGAAACGGCTTTCGACGCTGAGCGCACGACCGCGGCGCTGGTGGAGCACTACGGAGAGGTTCTGGGCAAGAAGTAGCCCCGCTCACGCTGTTCCGACGTCCGCCCTCCAGCGTCGAAAACACGCATGGATATCCTGGAGGAATTTGCCGAAATCGTCGCCCCGGCTTGTTGGGGCAAGGTCCATGTTGCGAACGATGTCTTCGGCGTGCTCAATTCCTCCCAGTAGTGGCGTGACGCCAGTCTCCTGCACGGCTTGCAGAAGAAGCTGTTTGTAACGATCCCGATCGCACTTCTGATCGGGTATTTTGCAGGGGCTGCCAAGAGCCGCCTTGAAGGCCGACGGGTCGAGCAGCATCCATCGCTCGATATGGGGATCGGGGACGGCGAAGGCAATCCGGTCTTTCACCGGCTCTACAATTCTCTCCAGCTTCTTGCGTCGCCTCGCAAAACCGCAGCAATTCGCGTCCGTGGCGACGACAACGAGATCCGGCAAGCCCTCCTTGAACTTCACAAGATCCCGGACGTACTGCTCGAGCTCGTTTTCGACCTCACCGAAGCCGCCCCGTATGGAATACTCTCTGACTTCAACATCAATACCGTATTGAGCAGCGACGCAGCGGAGCAGAGGAACGAGAAACGCACGGTGCCCTTCGTCCTCTCCGAGGAAGCTGACCCTACGCATCGAAGTCCCCCCGCATGATCCGTTGCGATGCCGTGAGTGGTGCGTCGAGGGCTTCGTCGATATCCGGTCCCCGCCCGAGGGGCCTCCACGTCTCGAAGGGGGCGATCTGTGTGCGGCTTCGATCCTTCCAGCAGACGAAAAGGCGGTTGTCCGGTATCAGATCGGGGAGAATGGGAGAGTGCGTCGTGACGATGAGTTGCGACTGGCCCGTCGCGGCTCGGGTTTTGAGCAGTTCCGCGATTAGCTTCACACGCCGCGGGTGGATGCCGTTCTCCGGCTCCTCGAATCCCAGCAGTGCCGGCGGGTCCTTCGCGCCACCGAGGGCCAGCAAGCCCAGAATACGCAAGGTTCCTTCCGACACGACGCGCGCCGGGATGCGGAGCTCGCCTTCGAGAAGCCACAGATCGACCTCGCCGAGATTATTCACATCGACGTCGATCCCATGGATGGAAGGAACGATTTGGTGGAGAGCTTTCTCGACGGCCCGGAACTGACGTCCGTCGACCGATTTCAGCGTGTTCAGAAAGGCGGCCAAGTCTTCTCCCATGAACCCAATGTGCCGGACCTCTTTGACCGGGTTAGGCGCCCGCATGCGCTCGCGTGGCTCGAAGTAGAAGAAGAAGTACCTTGAGAGCTCTTGCCGCATCGCCACCAAGTGCGGGTGGTGCGGTGGATACAACGGTAGGGAAAGGACACTGTGATCGAGGTAACGGTCGTAGTACGTCGGGTGAGCCTGTCCTTCCATGCGGAGATGGAGTCGATCACCCATTCGCTCCAGAAAGGGACGTCGCGCCTTGGTGACCGTCCCTCGGGACGTCATGGCTGCCAGGTACTCGTCGGCGACCCGCAAGATCCCCGACTTGGGCAGGATCTCTACCTCGATCCGATACCGAAGGCTTGTTTCTCGAACAAAAGCCGGCGTCTTCTTGTTCTGTCCCGGCTCAGCGTCCGCAGATTTCCCTTTCCTCATTTCGCGGATCTGGCGATCTACTTCGCTGACCACGTCGGGGGACAACTCGACGTCCACTTCGATCGAAAAAGAAGCCGTTCTTTGCTGAATCAGGTGATTCAAGCCACCTGGGCCGAACGTGAAGGACTCCAGGGGCTTCCCACGGTAAGGCGATTCGAACGCCTCCTTGAGCGTTCTGCTCGTAGCCATACGCGACAGTAGCTGCAGGGCGTCCAGGAAGTTGCTCTTGCCGGCAGCGTTCGGTCCGAAAAGGACCGAAAGTGGCTGGAGGCACACTTCGACGTCCTCCAGCGACTTGTACCCTCTCACGTGTATCCGCTTGAGCATGACCAGGCTCCGGCTCGCGAACGTCGCTATCTGCCCCACCACGCCATTGTAGTGCTCCGTGCTTGAAGCTGGTAGTGCCCGACGGGCAGGACCGCCTGCCACCCACGTCGGTCGCGTTCGGATTGTGTGGAAGCGACCTCGTTGGCGTCACGGCCCCGGCCACTCGCCCTTCGCCGCGTGTTCGAGCTCCATGTACTTTCGGGCCAGCTCCATCACGGCGTCGTCGCTTTTGTCGACCTGAAGCTCCAGCCAGCAGCCTTCGACGCCCGGCTTGGCCACGCGGATGCCGGCGGCCAGGCGGCCGCGGTGATCGCCGCCGGCTTGATCGCCGGCGACCAGGGCGGCCATCAGCCGATCGGCGAGGCTTCCCTTGGTCTCCTCGTACGCCTGGGCGATGGCCGTGATCACTTCGCGGCCCGTAAGCGTGTTGCCCTGGCAGGCGTAGTACCGGCCGGACATTCCGCCCCAGTAGATGCCTGAAGGGTCGGCCCGGGCCGGGTTCCGGTTTGCGGCCCGGCCTTCGATGTCGATGATCGCCAGTTGCCGCTTGTCCTTCTTCGGATCGTCGCGCAGAAGCTCGCCCAGCACCTCTTCCGGCAGCTTGCCTTGCTCCAGGAGATCGAGGGCCTTTTCGCCCCAGGGCGGGTTGTGCCAATGCTGGGTGCAGAACGCGCCCACGCCGGCCCGAACGTACGGCACCACCTGGCCGACGGCCGGATACTTGCTGGCCACGGCCGCCCCGCAGACGCCGGTCTCCGGATCGACCGCTACGATCGAGAAGGTGGCCGTGACGTCGTCTGGCTTCTCCCGCGCACGCGAGTCAGCCGCCTTGCCGATGCGCTCCAGCACAACGGGCTCCTCGGGCACGTTGCCGTACCACCAGAGCGTCTGGCCGCGCCGCAGTTTTACCGTGTCACCCCGCACCGGCTCGACGCCCACGATGAGTCTCAGCCCTGCCGGAAGCTTCAGACGGAACTCGCCGTCCTCGCCCTGGTAACGATGGTGCCAGGTTGCCTTCGCCGGGCCGATCCGCTTGCCCCGGAGTTCCGTCTTGTCGGCGCCGACGGCCACTTTCATGATCGGCTCGTCCAGCGACTGGCGAGCGAAGATTTCGGTCACGCTTCGTCCAACTGGGACCTCCAAGCGGTCGTCGCCTGGGTGGAGAGGGGCTTCGATCAGTCTTCCGTCGCGGCGTACAATTGCCCGTTTCCGCAGAGGAGGGAAATCCACACGTACTGTCGTCTTGGGGCCATCACTGACCAACTGCACGGCGGACCCCGTGTAGGAGGTGGCAAGCGTTGTGGGCTCTTCAGACTCCAACGGTCCCGAGCCTTCGAAAGGTAGCTTTTGTGCTTCGACCAGCAGGTAGCCTGAGGGCTCGCCAAACGTGTTCTTGACGGCAAATAACCGCGCGTTGCCGTCCGCCTCTCCCTCGCGCATCCTGTCCGCGTCGCAGAAGACAACATGCGCAACACCATCTTCCCTACGGGACCATCTCGCCCCTACGGCATTCCATCCCGTGTCGCGCTCAACTCTGGGTGCAGGGCCCGACGCGTGCCATGGCGAGAGCACCACCATGAACACAGCCGAGCGAGACTTCGTGGCCGTCGAAGCGGTCACGTGCCACTGATTCGGAGCGTCGTTTTCCGGGGGCGGGTCGAACTTGTCGGTTTGCGTGAATTCCAGCGCGTCCGGCAGGATGAAGCTGGCCAGCAGTCGAGCATCGCCGCGGCGGATCAGCACCTCGCGTTTGTCTTCGTCGATCTGCATTTCCTCCAGCGCGTGCAGCCACCATTCGAAGGTGACCGGCTCGGGGGCCTCGAGCTCGTCGACGATCACGAACGTGCCCACTTGGTTTCGGGCGGTCGCGTCCGGCCGGACGTGGATCACGTGGCGGTGGAACTTCGTCAGCCGACCGCTGTACGCCGGCGTGGCGTCGGCCAGGGCGTAGTCGTACGCTTCGCCCGTGAGAAAGCGGACGATCCGGCCGTTCGCTTCGTGGCTTCGTTTCGTTTGCCCGATGCCGCCGTCGACGGTGACGCAGTTGGTGGCCTTGGTCTCGCGGGTCCAATTGCCGTGGTGCGGCGAACTATACCACGGGTAGTAGCCCGAGGCGATGGCCAGGGGTTCGCCGAAGGCTTCGATGGCGAAGGCGTTTTGGTCGGCGTGGCCGTGGCTGATCGAGCCGAACGGGCTGGACCGAAGGACGAGATAGGCATTGTTCTCGGGGTCGGCCAGATCGCCGTGCATGGCCACGAGCCCCGCGCCTTCGAAGAGACGTGCTTGCGGCAGGTCGACCGGCGGCTTGGCTTCGAGGCTCGGATCGGCCAGGGCGAAGCCCATCGGGCCGCTTCCCGGCCCGGCTCGCTGCACCTCGGGGTACCAACGGAGATACGGATCCTCAAGCAGCGTGGAGAAGTGATAGAGCAGGTGGCCGGCGCCTCGGCCGGGACCGCGTTCCTGGCCGTCGCCGAACGGGGACATGCGGGCGTACGGCGGATTGGTGTAAAGCTTGTAGTAGGGCGTGTTGCGGAAGAAGGGCTTCTCGATCAGCTCCGCACCGGTGGCCTTCTGGAGCGAGGCGGCGAAGTGCATCGCGAAGCTCATGTAGGCCCCCCAGTAGCTCGGCCCTTCCTGCCAGCCGCCGTCCTCGCCGGCCCACGCGGGAAAGACCGACCAGTAGATCTTCATCACGTAGTGGAGCCAGTCGCGGGCCTCGGGCCACTCGTGGATGAAGGTGATCGCCGCCTCGCCCAGGAAGCCGACGTCCCGGGCCGGATGACTCGAATAGGGCCGGCTCTCGAACGGCATACGATCGAGCCGCTTGAGGAACTGCCCGCACCGGGCCTTCATCGCCGGCTCGATCCTGGCCCTTTCCTCGGGCGTGAAGAGGTCGTAGGTCCAGTCGTACGCCCGGGTGCCCCGCTGCATGACCCACATGGCCGGCTCGTCGTTGTGGAACAGGCTGGTTGAGCCTTCCGGGTCCCAGGAGAAAAAGTGGAGCAGACGCCGCTTGGCCTCTTCGCCGAAGCGCCGCTCGCCGCTGAGCACGTAGGCCAGGGCACAGGTCTCCATCTGGTCCATGGGCGGGCGGGTGGTCCGCATGATCATCACGTAGTCGCCGGGGCGGCCCGTGCCCCGATCTTCGCCCCGCTGGAAGGCCGGCTCGGGCACGAGCTTTTCTCCGATGCACCGCTCGGCCGCTCGCAGCAGGCTCGCGTACTCGTCGGCCATCATGCCGGAACACTCGCGGCGGACGCGCTGGAGCTGGTCGCCGGGGAACAGGAGCCGCGGATGCCGGCGGGGGATCTTTGCGACGATGGCGTCGATCTCCGGCAGCGGCCACGCGTCGGCGCGGTCGGCGATGGTGAACGCGCGAGTCTGTCCCCAGACGACCGAGCCGTCCGATCGCTTCACGCCCACCCGCCAATGCCAACGGCCGGACCCCAGCGGCTCGGTGGGAATGTGGACGGTAATCGGGACGTCGTCGACGAGCGTAGTCGCGTCTTCCGGGAAGCCCTCCGAACGCGAAACGGCCAGCACGTACTTGGCCGGTCGCTTGGCCGGGGGGAGCCAGACGAACGCGGGCGGATCGAGCTTGCTCGTGCTCCCGGCGGCCGGGGCGAACGGCTTCTCATTCCACGCCGGCTGGCGGTCCAACTGCTTTCGGAGACTCTCTGCCTCGCTTGCCGCCGGCTCGCCGCCGGCCAACGCGGCCGCATGGATCAGGAGCAACGGGCAGACGAGTAGGCAACGTACGCGGCTCATGCTGATACACCTCCCAATGCTGGCCGTCGAGTGTGGGCGATCGTCGCGCCCGAGGCGAGTCTAGGGGCGCGACGCGCGCACATCAAGCCCCGCGGGGCGTGCGCGACGAGAGGGAAGCCGGTCCGTCTTTGGCAGCGTCGGGCGAGGCGGCGAGCTACAGCCGGGGGACGGGAACCGGCGGCCCTTGCGGCATGCTCGGTTCAGGCTTGGGCTGGGGCTTGGCCCCGGGTTGGTCGGGGGCCTGCGGCGCGCGGTATTCGGGCACGAGCTCGACGCCCTGATAGGAGCCGATTCCCGCCCCGGACGAACCACCGCCGGTGTCGTTGAAGTCGCGTCTGAGCTCCCACTCCGCCCGTGCCGCCCAGGGCGTGCCGGCGTGGTTCTCGATCACGGCCAGATACGACTCCTTGGCCTGCTCGAGCATCTTGGTGGCGATCTTGTCGATGGGGACTTCCCGGCTCTCGCGAAGGCGCCACCCGGCGAGCTGCCGGCCGTCCGCCAAGGCTGGCGGCGTGACGATCAGCTTCTTCAGCCCGTTTTCCAGAGCGATGCGATAGAGGTACACGCGGGCCGCGTAGGCCGCCACCTGGGCGCGGATCAGATCGTAGTTGGCCTGCCAGCGCAGGGAGTCCTCTCTCTCGCGGGCGGGCTTCTGAGCCTCGAGCGCTTCGATCGCCCGCTCCAGGCCCGCCAGGTAGACCTGCGCCTGAGCCCCCGACTCCTGCACCTGGCGTCGGAACTGATTCATGTCGGCCGGGAAGTTTCTCCGCAGGCTCATCATCCTGGCCACTTGCCGGCGATCGGGGTCGAGATCGTCGACGATCTTCCAGACGAGCTTGCGCAAGGGCCGCCGCTGGGCGTCCACGAGGCTCTCCTCGCGGGACCGCAGGTCGGGCCGGTACTCCCGCATGGTGATCGCGTCGTATCGGAGCTTCTCGGCGCCGACCAGCTCCGCCTCGACGCTGGGAAGCATGAAGAAGATGCCTCCACTGCGCCACGCCAGGCGAGACTGGGCATACGGGCCGAATCCACTTGGGTGCGCGTCGCTGCGCGGCCCGGAACCGTCGGTCTGGAGCACTTCGGCGAACGCCGTCTCGGGGCCGCGGTCCATCGGCAATTGGTGGGTGCGTTCCGTTTGCGGATGGACCCAGCGGATATAGGCGTACGGATAGCCGAACACGGCCTCGCGGCCCAAGACGTACACTTTGCATCGGGCCGCCGCGGCCTGGTCGATCGCCGCCTCCAGGTACGTGTCGCTTTCTTCCCGATGGCCGGATTCATCGCTGACGAGGATCAAGGCCATCTTCCGATCCTGCCGCCTGGCGAACTGCTGATACGAGCTGATCGAGCGGATCACCGCCGAGCACATCATCTCCTCGCCCGACGGGTCGACGGGCACGGCGTCGATCGCCTCGCGGATCGCCTCCAGATCGGTGGTGGGCCGCTCGGTGTGGACGACGAAATCCTTGCCGAAGCTGGTGACCGCCGTCATCAACGTGTCGCTCCCCGTGACGCCCGTCATCCCCAGCTCGGCATAGACGCGTTCGAGCCGGGTGCGAATCTCCTTCTGGTCGTCCTTCATGCTCCCCGACTGGTCGAAGCACCACACCAACAGGACTTTCTCCTTGGCCGCCAGTCGAAGAAGCTCCTGGGTGATGCGGTCCAGGGCCTGCTGGTAGTTGTCCACCACGGCCTGGGCCGACGCGGTCGTCCCCTCGCCAACCGGCGCCATCAGGTCCTTGATGCCCGACAGACGGTCCGTCGGCCAGTTGAGCGGGGCGAGCGGCGATTGGAGCAGTTCGGGCGGGTTCGGCGTCAGGGGGTTTGACGTGGGCCTGGGCGTGTTGGTGGAGACCAACGTCACCTGGCTGCCGGGGGTGATCTCTTCGTCGAGGAAGACCGTCTCAAGCTCCAGGTCCCGCTCTTCCTCCGGCACGTGGTAAGCCACGAGCGGCTCAAAGGCCCCTTGGTCGACGGTCCCCGCCGTGATCCAGAGCCCCAGGGAGATCAGCACGCCCAGGTGGATCAGCATCGACGACAAGCCCGAGACGAACGCGCCGAACAATCCGGGCGCGGGCTCCTCCAAGGGGTGGCCTCGAGCGAACGCGAACGCCTGGGGGCTGACCTGGTCGGGCCTCGGAGGGGCGATCGAGGCAGCCCAGGCGGCCCAAGGCGGGGCCCGCCGGGCTTGCGCGGCCCGGTCGGTGGGAACGGGGGCGGCCTCAGTCCAAGGTCGCGTGGGGGCTTCCGCGGCCTGAGGAGCCGCTTCCGTGCCGGCGAGCCCGGAGCCGTGTTGCGCGGAAATGGCTTGACCGGGCGGGGGGGCCGGAGGTAGGCGTGCAGGATCCGGACGGATTTGCCCGGGCGGCGGAGGTGGCGGGTTGGATCGCGTTTTTCGGTCGGACCCGGCCACTTCAAAGTCCTTGGGGAACAGGACTGCGCGGAGCACTGGCAACCGCCGACACGGCACTTGCACTGGTGTCCATTATATCACACTGCCCGTGGTTTGACCGAGACGCCCCCCTTTTCTGCGGTGTGACAAGCGGGACTTGGCTCCTCAACCGGCCCCCGGCTCAGTGGCCCCTTCGAGCGTGATGATCTGGACGTGGTTGGCGGTGGCCCCGGCCCAACTGCGTCCTTCCGGATGGGTTACGATCTGCTCCATCGGTTCGGGGAACCGTGCCACGGGCTCTGCGGTTGCCACGCTTTCGATCACGGTCTCCTGCCCGCACGCCAATGCCCGCCAGCCGCCGCGCGAGGCTTCCCGGGCGATGGCCGACACGTCGCCTTGGCCTTGGATCACCTGGACGCACTCGCCCGATTCGGCGTCCCACACGCGCACGGTTTGGTCGAAGGAGACGCTGGCGATGCGCTGCCCTTCGGGCGACCAGGCCACGCCCACGACGCCGCGCTCGTGCCCGCGGAGACAGGCCACCTCGACGCCGCGCTCGGCGTCCCAGAGGCGGACCGTTTGGTCGAGCGAGCCGCTGACGATCCGGTGGCCGTCGGGCGAGCAGTCGACGCTGGTCACGTCCATCTCGTGCCCGCGGAGCACGTGCAGCTCGGTGCCGGCTCGGGCGTCCCAGACCCGCAACGTCTGATCCAACGCGGCGCTGACGATGCGGCGGCCGTCCGCCGAGTAGACCACCTTCAGCACCCAGTAATCGTGCCCGTGCAGGCAATGGACTTCGGCGCCGGTTTCGGCGTCCCACACCCGAACGGTCTGGTCCAGCGACCCGCTGGCAATCTCGCGTCCGTCGGGCGAATAGACGACGCTGTACAGTGACGACCTGTGTCCGCGGAGGCAACGGAGCTCGGCCCCCGTCTGCGTGTCCCAGATCCGCACCGTCTTGTCGAACGAGCCGGTGGCGATCTTCCGGCCGTTGGGAGAATAGGCCGCCGTGACCACGTCTCTTACGTGTCCGGTAAGACAGAGAAGCTGCACGCCGCTCTGGGCGTCCCACAACCGCACCGTCCGGTCCACCGACCCGCTGGCGACCTGCCGGCCGTCGGGCGAATAGGTCACCGAGCGGACCCAATCGTCGTGCCCGCGCAGGCATCGAATCTCGGCCGTGCTTTCGGCGTCCCACAGCCGGACTGCCTCGTCCCACGACCCACTGGCGATCAGCGAGCCGTCGGCCGACCAGTCGACGCTGGTCACGTCCCGAACGTGCCCGCGCAAACAGCGCAACTCGGCGCCGGTCCCCGCGTCCCACACCCGCACCGTCTGGTCCAGGGAGCTGCTGACGATCCTCCGGCCGTCGGGCGAACAGGCCACGCCGGTCACGTCGCGGGCGTGTCCGCGGAGGCAGCGGAGCTCGGCACCGGCTTCCGCGTCCCACACCCGCACCGTCTGATCCTTGGACCCGCTCACGACCGTCTGCCCGCCGCCCAACCAGTCGACGGCGGTCACGTCGCCGGCATGGCCCTCAAGGCAGGAGAGCTGGGCGCCGCTCCGGACGTCCCACACGCGCACCGTTCGGTCCTTCGATCCGCTGACGACTTTCGCGCCGTCGGGCGAGAACGCTACGGCGTACACCGCCGACGCGTGTCCGCGAAAGCATCGCAGCTCGGCGCCGCTCTGGGCGTCCCACACGCGCACCGTCTGGTCCAGCGACCCGCTCGCGATCTGCCGGCCGTCCGGAGAGCAGGCCACGCAGGTCACGTCCCGGGCGTGTCCGCGCAGGCAGCGGACCTCGGCCCCGTTGGTCGCGTCCCACACGCGAAGCGTCTGATCCAGCGAGCCGCTGACGAGGTGGCGGCCGTCGGGCGAATGGGCGACGCTTCGCACGCCTTTCTCGTGGGCGCGGAGGCAGTGGAGCTCCGCACCGCTCTGGGCGTCCCACACGCGCACGGTCTCGTCCAGAGCCCCGCTACAGACCCGCTTGCCGTCCGCCAAGCAGGCCACGCTGAGCACCCCTCGCTCGTGCCCGCGGAGAACGGCGTGCTTCCCTCCGCCCACTTCCGAAGCGGGCGGCCGCACCGAGCGGACCCAGGGGAAGTCGGGCGATCGCGACTGCTTGGCCGTACGCCACGCTTGGAGCAGGTCGCAGAGCTTCTGCTCGACCCGGCCCTGCGGGCTGGCCGTGGTGATCGACACGCCGACCGGCAACTCGTAGTGGCCGACCGACTCGGGCGAGTCGTGCCACCACGAGCTGTTCCACAAGCACTGAAACAGCGTCGCCGGATGTCGTGCAATGAAGCGGACGTCGCGCCTTAGCGCCTCGTCCAAGAGCTTGAGAGTCCGCTGGCTGGCGTGCTCGGCCGGCATCTCGGCGGCGGCCGCCGCAAAGTCCCGACTCAACGGAAACACCAGACCGCGTTCCGCTTTCGCTTCCAGATAGGGCAAGTCGGTCAGCAGTTGCCCGAGATCGTCCCAACGCTCCGCCGCCGTCAGATGAGCCGGCAGGTGCGCAAGCGCATAGGGCGACATCGACCGCGGGTCCTGCTGATACTCCTTCCAGCCCGCGTCGGCGAGTCGCTCGTGCCCGGACTTGGCCCCGACCTGATAGACCCCGCCGCAATGCTCGGCACCGGCGAGCCAGTCGTGCAGCGACCCGTGGCAGAGGGCGTAGCGCGCCGGGCCCTCCGCTTGGTCGCGATTGAGTAGATAGACGGACAAGGTCTTGAGCACCGCAGGCAGCTCCGATTCGGCATCCAGGTCGGCCGCTGCGGCCAGTTGTGCCTCCGTGAGCGGCTCCCCGGCGGCCGTCACGACCTGGAGCACCCGCTTGGCCTGGGCGAAACTCGTCTCGTCGGGGAACTGGTGTTCGAAAAACCTTCGGTAGAGGCCCCCGACGTCGCCGGGCAGCGCCGCGAGATCCTCGAAATCGTATTGCCCGCCCTCCAAGCCCTCAAACGCTTGTTCAACGTACAGGAAGCTGCCGCCGCTCTTCTTCTCCAGGATCTCGGCGACCTGCTCGCGGGACATGCGGGCAGCGCCAGCCTGCTCGGCGAGCTTCTGCCGCGCGAGCCGCCTGGCGACGTAGCGACGGACGTCTTCCAGGTTCCGCTCGTCGCCTGCATCGATACGGCAGACGCGCAGCCCGGGGAGTCGCTCCACGACCGGCTCCTCATCCCGCGCCGTGACGACGATGCGGAGCCAAGTCGGCAACTGATCGAGCCGGCTTGCCAACACCTCGACGATCGTGGTCTGGCTGACCGGGTCTTCTGAGACCATGGCCTCGTCCAAGGCATCCACGACCACGTAGCATACGCCCGATTCCGGGGCGTCCAGCGCATCCAGCGGCCCGAGAACCCCTTCCCCAAACGCGCCGGCCGGATCGGTCTCGCAGCGCCACGGGCTGAGCGCCTCGCGGATCGACGAGTCCTCGAGTCGGGCGGCGTAGGAGTCCAACCCGCGGGCGATCATCCCGGCCAGACTCCCCACGAACCGCCCGGGCTCCAAGGTCTCCGGGACGTCGGCTTGGCAGAAATGATAGGCCAGCACCCGGCCCCCGGGGTTCGTGTGGGCCAGTTGCGCCAGGGCGGCCGACTTGCCGACCCCCGCATCGCCCCGGATCAGCAAGGCGCGTTCGTCGGCGTCGTGGCGCCAGGCGTCGATCTGCGCAAACAGCCACTCCCGCCCTACAAAGCCCTTACGCTTGTGTTCGACGAAGGCAGCGAAGTGGTATGGCCGGAGCCGGTCCGACCATTCGGGACGTTCGGTCATCTCAAGCTCCCCCGGACTCGCATCCCGGAGAGACCGCCTACGCGGTCTTCCGTGCCCGAAAAGGCGAAGGTGTCGAAAGGAATCGTGACGTCTGACGCCCCCGGCCGTTGGCCCAAGCGGCGTCGAATGGATTATCCGATGCTTCGTTGTATAGCATGTCGCCACCCCTCTTTCCAGAGGATCGTGGCCTTTGGAGCGCGCGGCAGCGGGGCCCCCCGCACTCCTGCGGTCTCGCGAGGCAACCGATGCATCATCCCTGTCGTGCCGATCGCCCCGGCCAAGCGCGGGCCGGGCCGGTATCTCGGGCACCGGGTTCGGCGCGACGTGCCCACAAGTGGGACGGCAGCCGCGGGCATCAACGATCGCAGAATCCGGGCGTCAGCGATGGCGGAATCAGGCCGTCAACGATCGCAGGACCTGCCGTGGCCGTCGAGACGCGGCGGATCGCCCGGCGGGTCGATGAGAGTCCGTTTCCCGGGCAACGGGTGTGATATTCGCACGTGATCGTCGCCGGATAGTGCAGATGCAGGCGTCAGGTCCGGTCAAGCCCAAGAGGAGATGGAACCATGAGAGCCCTAACAAAGATCGCGTCGGTCGCCGCCCTCCTGGCAACGTTGGCCGTGCTTCCCGCCACACTGATCGCGATCTCGCAGATGGCCGATCAGGTGGCCGCGGCGATCCCGCACCACGCCTCGGCGCTGGAACAGGCCGAGTTCTGGGCCCGCGCTTTCGGATCGTGAACAGATTTCGGCCCGGGACCAAGCCAGCGCAGCCCCCCCGCGGGGGCAGTAGGCGCAAGGAAGTGACGCTCAGTAAGTCGTCCGGCTGGAAACACGGACGGTCTGCAACTCCATCTGTTCGAGCCGCAGGAGCGCAACAAGAACCCCCAGGTCTCTGCGACTCGGGGGTTATGCGAAAGTGGCGGGGACAGGATTCGAACCTGTGACCTCGAGGTTATGAGCCTCGCGAGCTACCGGACTGCTCCACCCCGCGTTGCGGAAGGGGATGTGACCGACGTCAGACACCCCCTCGTGGGATCCTCCGTATTCTACCCGTCATTCGGTCTCGGGTCGAGAGCCGCGCCAAGGTTTCTTGCGGTATGTCTCCCGGGACGCATTCTGACCGTGCAAGGACGCCGAAGATTCGCGACATCGAACAGCCTCGCGCGATCTGACCGCCTTGAACTTCGACAGACGAGACGAAGGGAATAATCCGAGGCCGTGAAGGTGAGGTTTGTTGGGGGACCACGACGGGATGGCTCGGGCCGCTGTCTCGCTGCCGTGGGGGATTGCAGTCTCCACAAGTTCCCTTGTGGTAAGGAGTTCCAGGTTGCCGCTTCCCCCGAAAGCTGGTAGACTCGCGATGGGACGGCTATAATAGACTTTTGTCCGTGCTGTTTGGCAGTCGTCTGCTTCCCCCTCAGCCGAGGGGTCCTTTCGGACCATCATCCGTTGACCGGGCAGACGAAGGGGAAGCTCATCCATGGCGGCTCCGGATCCCCAGGATCATCAAGGCGCGAAGCCGGGACATTCCGGGGCCATTCCCAACAAGCCGCTTCCCCGGGCCGAGCCTCTGGAACCTAAGCAGTCGTCCCTCCAGGCTGCGCCCCCACCGAGTGCGTTCGGCGCCCCGGAAGCTTTGTTTGGGCAAGGACAGAACGTCCCTCAAGCTCCTCCGATTGCGGACCGGACCCCGCTTCCGCGGGCCCAGCCCATCCCGCAGGCGATCCCCCAGGCACGACCCGTGCCGCCAGCGAGTCAACCGGTATCTGTGGCGCCGCAATCGCCCGTCACGGCTCAGCCGGCTCCTCTGGGCGCGGCTCTGCCCGTGACGGTTGCCCGACCCGTGCCGGTGAGCGGTCGGACGACGTCGATGACGGTTCACGAGCGGAAGGAGGTGCCGGAAGAGGAGCTGACGACTATTGCGTTGAAGAACTCGCCGCCCTGGCTGGTCAGCGCGGTGTTTCACATGGTTCTGATGATCACCCTGGGCTTGATCTTTCTTCCCAAGCTCGTCAGGAACCAGATCGAGCTGGAGACGGTGTGGGCCGAGAGCCTCGGGGACCAGTTGGAATTCGACTCGTTCATGGCCGGGACGGCGGAGGACATGGTCGAAGAGCCGGTCTACACGCCGGAGGACTTGCTGCCCGTCGAGAATCCGTTCGCGGCGCCGCCCGAAGTGACCGTGCTGGTGCCCGACGGATCCACCTCGACCAGCGACATCGACGCCACGCAGGTCGGCCTGGCTCTGAGCGGCCGCGAGGAGGGGTCGAAGCGGGCGCTGCTCGGGGCGTACGGGGGTAATGCAACCACCGAGGCGTCCGTCCAGGGCGGCTTGCGATGGCTGGCCAACAACCAACGGAAGGACGGCTCCTGGAGCCTTCAGGGCCCCTACAAAGACGGCGCCATCAACGAAAACGAGGCGACGGCAACCGCCATGGCCTTGTTGGCCTTCCAAGGCGCCGGCAACACGCACAAGAACGGCGCGTTCAAAGAGAACGTGGCCAAGGGCTGGAAGTGGCTCCTCCAAGAGCAGGACGCCGACGGCAACTTCTTCCACGAAGGGGGCTTCAACCACCGCTTCTACACAAACGGCCAGTGCGCCATCGCCCTCTGCGAACTGTACGGCATGACGAAGGACGAGCAGTTCAAAGGGCCGGCCGAGCGGGCAATCGGCGATCTGCTCAAGTCACAAGGCAGCGAGGGAGGCTGGCGCTATAGCCCCCAGGCCGACAGCGACGTCTCGGTCACGGGCTGGGTCCTGATGGCCTTGCAGAGTGCCCGAATGGCGTATCTCCCCGTTCCCGAGGACAAGCTGCGTCGGGTGGAGCGATTCCTGGACAAGGTCGCCCTGGACGGCGGCACGCGCTACCCGTATCAGCGAGGGAAGGAGGCCACGAAGGCGATGACCGCCGAAGCGCTGCTCTGCCGGCAGTACCTCGGGTGGCCCCGGGACGACGAGCGGTTGATCGACGGCGTGCGGTACATCACGCAGCCGGAGAACCTGATTGACTACGAGCGGGACCCCAACGTCTACTACTGGTACTACGCCACTCAGGTGTGCCATCACATGGAGGGCGAGTACTGGAAGAAGTGGAACTCCGTGATGCGTCAGGAGGTGCCCGAGCACCAGGTCAAGTCGGGCCGCGATGCCGGCAGTTGGGATCCCGGCCGAAGCGACCGCGGCGCGCCGGACCGGTACCAGTGGCACGACGCGTACACCCCCCACGGCGGCCGCCTCTACGTGACCTGCCTGTCGATCTACATGCTGGAGGTCTACTACCGGCACCTGCCGATTTACTCGGGCGTGTACACCCGTCTCCATCGGATGTAAGCGACGGCGTTGCGGGGCAGCTTGGAAGCGGTGCTATTCGGGCACCTCGACGCCCAGCTTCGCGGCCACCTTTACCAACTCGCCCCAGTTCTTCTCGTCGAACGTAATGCCTTCGGCGAGCTTCTTGCTCAGCGTGCGGCGCTCCGGGTCGCCGGGCAGGATGATCTCGTCGACGCCGTCCACCCGCGGACAGCCACGGACAAACGCGATCAGATCCGACACCTCCCGGCGGAAGTGATCCGTGCCGCCGAAATGCGCCGGGGCGAGCACCAGCATGAACACGCAGTTGCCGATCGGATTGATCGGCACCGGCCGGGCGCACACGCCGCCGGAGAGCGCGCCGGTGAGCACCTCGACCATCAGCGAGAGCGCAAACCCCTTGTACGGCTGACTGCCGCCGGTCGGCCGGATCGAGCCGGGCGGGTCGCCGTAGAGCGCATTGGGGTCGTTGGTCGGCCGCCCTTCGCTGTCCAGGAGCCATCCGTCCGGGCAGAGCTCGCCGGCGATCTGCTTCACCCGGACTTTGCCTTCGGCCGTCACGCTGGTGCAGAAGTCGATCACGATCGGCTCGTCGCCGTTGGGGATCCCGACGGCAATCGGGTTGGTCGGCAGGCGGGGCACCTTGCCGCCGGGGGGCGCGACGCGTTGCACGGCCCCGTGGTTGTTGACCATCAGCATCGACACGAGCCCCGCCTCGGCCGCCGTCTCGCAGTATTCGCCGAGCCGGCCGATGTGCGAGCAGCGGATCATCGTCCCCACGCCCACGCCCGAGCTTCCGGCCTTCTCGATCAGCCGCTCGGTGAGTCGCCGGGCTTGGGTCTGGCCGAAGCCCCAGTGGGCGTCGACGGTCACCAGCGACGCCGTCTCGCCGAGCACCTCGAACTCGGCGCCCGGGACCACCTCGCCCTTCTCTGCCCGGCCGAGATAGAACGGGAGCCGCATCACGCCGTGCGAGTCGTATCCCCGCAGGTTCGCCCCCACCAGGCTGCTGGCCACCATCGCGGCCTCGTCCGCATCGAGCCCCGCGGCCGCCAACAGCCTCGTGGCAAAAGCGGTCAACGTCTGCGCAGAAAACGTAGGCACGCTTTGGGCTCCTTCCGTCGGCAGAGGGCAGACGTATCTCCCGGTCGACTTGTGACGCACTACTCGGCGAACCGGAACGAGAAGACGTCGGCGTCCTTCAACTCGAACCGAAGACGAACCGGCTTCCCGGCCAGCGGGCTCACGTCGTCGCCCGCAGCCCAGGCGACCACCTGCTCGATCGCGTCGCCTCGGAGCTCGGCACAATCGGCCAGGGCGAAGCCGGGGATCGGCTTGCCGTCGGCATCTTGCAGCTCGACCCGCAAGCTCCCCTGCCCTCGCGTGACGAAGTTCACCACCAGCTTCTTCCCGGCAAACACGATCGGCTTGGTCACGAGCTGGCCGCCCTGGGCAGACGCCCGAACCGACACGAACCCGTCCACGCGATAGGTGAACCTGCGCACGCGGCTGTCCGGCCCGGCGTAGTACGCCTCGGTGGCGTAGACCGAGTACTCCCGGTCATTGCCCGGCAGTTGCACCAGCCCCCAGGTCATGTAGTTGCTCCGGTTGCCGTCGCGGTCTTCCGGGGCGGTGATCGGGATCAGGGCCTCGGTCCATCGGCGGAACGTGCGCCCGTCGCGGCTCGACATGAACGTGGGCTCGACCTGCTGCGTCTTCGGCAGAAATCGTGTCGGGAATCCGATCAGGACGTGCGGCGCCCGGTCGTACGGCCGGATCGCGTTCGTGTAGAGATGCTCCGGGGGCGTGCCGGGGTGTTCGAGCAGAACCGGCTCGGTCCAGTGCAGAAAATCGGGGGAGGTGCAGGTCATGATCGCGCGGACGCCGTCGTGGAACGTGCGGTGGAAGTCGGCATAGAGCTTCCGCGTCGGGTCCCAGAACGCCAGGTTCTGCGAGTCGAACGCCCCCTGGGTGATCACCGGCTCCTTGCTCATCAAGGTCCAATGGATGCCGTCGGGCGACTTCACGGCGTAGAGCCCCGGCTTGTACCCGCGGCTCGCGCCGGCCAGGGCCTTGTACTTGGCGTCGGGCGGGCACGCCGGGTTGGCGTCTTTGAAGGGCGTGAAGTTGTGGGTGCCCGTGCCGTTCCAGACGATGTTGTTCTCCGTCGAGCCCTCGAACTCCACCAGCCCCAGCGACGGCTTCGTCCAGTGAATCCCGTCCTTGCTCTCGGCGTAGCAGGCCACCTCGGGATGGGCCGCCTTGCCTCCCACCGCCTCGGCGTGCGACCCGCGGTAGTACATCCGGTAGAGGTCGCCGTCCTGGAAGATGGTGTAGTACGCGCAGGTATTCCCTTCCCAAGGCTTGTCGGTCACCAGCACGACTTCCTGCGCCTGGGGTTTCTGGAGACACTGCTCAGCGTCGCCGCTCGTCTTCTCGATCAGATAGTCGTCGACGAACAGCTCCAGGCGCGAGCCGATCTCGATCGGCGCGGCTGGGCAAGCGGATTGAACCATCCCCCAGGCGGCGGCCATTGCAGCGATCACAAATAGAGCCTTTCTCATCGATTCTCTCCTACAAGTGCGAGTTGATTCCGGGCGGTCGTGAGCTGGTCGGACAATGCTCTCGCCAAGGCGCGAAGACGCAAAGTATCTGTCCATTTGGATCCGCGATTCCACCTGGACTGGCAAGTCCGGCGCAGTTTTCGTCTGGCTTTGGGTTTGCTTCGCGCAATACGCAATGGAGAACTGAGCTTGACTTGACCATTTTCCGTCCATTCAGCATCCGTATGGATAGACAAGCCGCAAAGTCCTTCTCCCCCTTTGTCCTTTGCGCCTTCGCGCCTTTGCGAGAGACTCTCCCTTCCCGGCGCCTCCGCGAAAGGTTGCCTCTGGCGCCTATTGGCCAACGTCGTAAGTATACAGGAAATCGCTGTGGCGGACGTACAGCCGGCCGCCGCAGACGACCGGGTGGGCCCAGGTGGGGCCTTTGCCGTTTTGGGGGATCTTGAATCGGCTGACGATTTCGTGGGCGGTTGGGGTCGGCTTGACGAGTCCGACGTCGCCCCGCTCGCCCAGCACGCAGAGCAGACCGTCGGCGTAGGTGAGCGAGCCCTTGGGGCCGATGCCTTCGGCGACGTACATCGTCCGGCCCGTCCGCCAATCCACGCAGATCCACTTGCCGCCGCTGTTCACGTGGCTGGAGCCGTACAGGTAGCCGTCCAGCAGGACGACGCCGCCGTGCTGATTGTCGAGATCCGTGTTGCGCCAGACCTCCTCGACCGACGCTCGACCGCCGTCGACGTCGAGCCGCAGCATCACCGAGCCGGTCGTCCGTGTGCAGATGAACACGTGGCCGTCGTGATAGATCGGCGTACCGATGTTTTCGTCGAAGGGCGTCTTCTGCTCGAAGCGGAACAGCCGCTCGCCCGTGTCGGCGTTGGCACTGATGAGTGCCTGGGAGCTGAGCGCAAGCAGCATCCGCACGCCCTTCCATTCGGCCAGCGCCGTGGACGAGTAGCCGGCCAGGTCGCCCGTCGTCGGGCTGGTCCAGACCACCTCGCCCGTCCGCTTGTCCAGGGCGACGAAGCTCACTTCCCGGCCGCCGGGCCGGCAGATCACCCGGTCGCCGTCCACGAGCAGCGACTCGGCCAGGGCCCAGGTGACGTTCTCGCTATGGAACTTCTCCAGCACGTTGACGCCCCAAATCGGCCGGCCGGTCTTCGCGTCGAAGCAGGCGACGTCGCCGTGAGGGCTTTCGTGGTAGAGCCGGTCGCCGTCGAGCGTGGGCGTGCTCCGCGAGCCGGGCTGAGAGCCGCTCCAGGCGCGACCGTTTTTCGCCCGCCAGACGACCCTGCCTCCCATGTCCATGGCGGTGACGACCGTATCCTCCCCAACATTGCCCGCCGTGTAGATCCGGCCGTCGGCGATCGCCACGGTCGCAAAGCCGTGCCCCAGGCCCGATGCCGTCCAGAGCAGCTTGGGCCCGCCCTCGGGCCAGCGCTTGAGCAATCCGGTTTCGATAGAGATGTTGTCCCGATTCGGACCGTGGAACTGCGGCCAAAAGGCTTCGTCGGCGCCCGCGCCCACGGTTGCACACGGCGATAGGCTGCCAACGAGAGCCATCAACACGCACAAGCTTGCGGGCAATCGCGGGATGGACATCGGGATCGGTCCTTGGTGGTGCAGTGGCGTGGTTGTGTCGGCACGGTGGGCAGGCGTTCCCCCGGGCGTTGATCACCGCGGACAGTCAAGCTGCGAAACCCACGACGGGGAAGCATGAGAGCAGTCGTACGCGAAAACGCAAGCGTGACGTTGAGGACGTAGCGTTCCCTCGCGGGTCGCTCACCCCAGCTTCCACGGCTCGCGATACTCGTAGTGGAGCATCGAGTTGGCTTCCTCGTGGTTGGTGATCCGCTCGGCCTCGGGGTCCCATTCGAGCCGGGACCGCGTGAGCCAGGAGATCTTGGCCAACAGGGCCATCACCGTGGAGCGGTGGCCCTCTTCCACGTCGCAAGCCGGTTTCTCGCGCGAGCGGATGCAGTCGAGGAAGTTGCGGGCGTGCTGGGCGGTGTGGTCGCCGTCGCCCTCGGGGCGAGGCACCGTGATCGGCTCCATGCGCGGCTCGCGATCCTGGAACTGGCCGCCCCGCTCCGGGACGACCTCGTATTGCTTGTCCCAACAGTACAGGCTGCCCTGGGTGCCCCGGATTTCGAAATAGCCCTCGCGCGGGAGCGTCCGATTGCCGCTGGTCTCGAACATGCCGAACACGAACAGCCGCCCCGTGGGAAACTCGAACGTCACCCGGAGCGTGTCGGGGATCGTGCGGTCGTCGTCGACGGCGTAGCGCCCGCCCATCGCGCAGATCGACGTGGGGGCGACGTCGCCGGTCATCCACCGCATGCAGTCGAGGAAATGGACGCCGTTGTTGGCCGTCTGCGACGAGTAGAGATGCCACCAGCGGAACTTGTACGGGGCGATGGTGGCTTGAAACGGCCGTGCCGGGCGCGGCCCGAGCCACATGTCCCAGTCGAGGTCGGCCGGCGGATCGGACGGCTCGGCGTGACCGATGCCGGCCGGAACCATGTTGCTGCGGTGATACGCCCGACAGACGGTCACCTTGCCCAGCCCCTCGGAGCGGATCAGCCCCGCTGCCTCGCCGTAGAGCTTCGAGGAGCGGCGGTGCAGACCGACGGTGACGACCGACTTGTTGCGCCGGGCGGCCTCGACCATGCGCCGGCCCTCGTGGATCGTGATCGAGAGCGGCTTTTCGACGTAGACGTCCTTGCCGGCGTCGCAGGCGGTGATCGTTTGGATCGCGTGCCAATGGTCGGGCGTGGCGACCACCACCGCGTCGACGTCCTTGCGGTCGATCAACTCGCGGAAATCGCCGTAGGTGTCGGCCTTGCCCTCGAGCCGGGCGTTGGCCTTGTCGAGCGTCGATCGCTGGACGTCGCAGAGGGCGACGATCTCCATGTCGTCGTGTTTGAGAAACGCGCTCATCAGTTGCCCGCCGCGGTTGGCCACGCCGATGAACCCCAGCCGGACGCGGTCGTTGGCCCCGACGATTCTCTTATTCATGACGGTCCTCGTAGGTTGTGCAATGCGTACAGGCTCGCAGGTTCGCGGCGCAGGTCGATGAATCAACCCAGCTTCCACGGCTTGCGGTACTCGTAGTGCAAAAGCCCGTTGGCCTCGTCGTTGTTGGTGAACCGTTCCTTCGTGACGTCCCAGTCGAGCCGGGCCTTGGTCGCCAGCGAGATGTTGGCCATCAGGCTGAAGCTGGTCGAGCGGTGGCCGATCTCCACGTCGGCGTGGGGCTTCTCGCGGGACTTGATGCAGTCGAGGAAGTTGCGGGCGTGCAGGGCCGTGAGGCCGGCGTTGTTGCCCTGGGCCTTCACCTCCATCGGCTCCATGCGCGGCTCGCGGTCCTGGAACTGTCCGCCGCGCTCGGGCACGACCTCGAAGCCTTTCGTGTCGACGTAGACCGTCCCCTGCGTGCCGCGGATCTCGATTTCGCCGCGAGGGAAGGCCGGGTTGCCGCTCGCTTCGTACTGCCCGAACACGGCCAGCCGGCCCGACGCGAACTCGAAGACGACCTCCAGGGTGTCGGGCACCGTGCGGTCGTCGTCGACGGCAAACCGGCCGCCCATCGCGCAGACGGAGGACGGGGCCTGCTCGCCGGTGACCCAGCGGATCGCGTCCAGGTAGTGAACGCCCCAGTTGCCCATCTGCGACGAGTAGAGCTGCCACCAGCGGAACTTGTACGGGGCGATGTTCGCCTGGTAGGGTCGCTCGGGCCGGGGGCCGAGCCACATGTCCCAGTTGAGGTCCTTGGGCGGCGGCTCGGGCTTCATGCGGCCTATGCCCGTGGGATACATGTTGCTCAGGCGATACGCCCGGCTGACCGTCACCTTGCCGACCTTGCCCGATTGGACGAAGTCGGCCAGCCGGGCATACAGCTCCGACGAACGGCGATGCGTGCCCACCTGCACCACCCGCTTGTTCCGCCGGGCGGCCTCCACCATGCGCCGACCCTCGTGGATCGTGATCGACATCGGCTTTTCCACGTAGACGTCCTTGCCGGCGTCGCAGGCGTCGACCGTCTGGATCGCGTGCCAGTGGTCGGGCGTGGCGATCACCACCGCGTCGACGTCCTTGCGGTTGATCAGGCGGCGGAAGTCGCCGCAGGTGTCGGCCTTGCCGTCCACCTTCTCGTTGGCCTTGGCGAGCGTGGGTTCGTAGACGTCGCACAGGGCGACGATCTGGATGTCGCCGTGCGTCAGGAAGGCGTCCATCAGTTGGCCGCCACGGTTGGCCACCCCGATGAACCCCAACCGCACCCGATCGTTGGCCCCACCTTGCTGAAAAGCGGGTGCCTGGAGGGCCGGGGAAGCGGCCAATCCCAGGGCGGCCGCCCCGGGCACCGCCCGAAGGGTCGTCCTGGCGAAAGTCCGTCTGGTGATCTTCTTGGTCATGAACATCCTCCGCGCGCAGAGAAACCGAATCGTCAGTCCCCCAGGGTACGCTCGGCGGTTGGGCAAGTCAACCACCGGCCCGAGCTTTCCCGGGGGACCGCGTGGTTGAGCTGGCTTCAAGGGAGCCACTTGCCGATTGCCATTGCCGGCCCGCCTCGCCTCGCGATATGATGCTCAGGGAGCACGTTCTCGCCACGTTGGCTTCCGGACCTCATCCCCAAACTGATGGGAGGGCCAGGCATGAGGCGCTGTTTGCTTGCCGCGTGTATGGCCACGGCTGCACTCGTGCCGACCGCCCGGGGCGGAGAACCGGTTGACCGGGCGGAGGAAGAGCCGGAACCGCTGAAGACCAACTGGTCGCTGGGCGACGGCGTCCCGATGCCGACCATGGGCGGGATGCAGTTTTGGGGCGACGAGCTCTTCTTCCACGGCTGGCGAATCCAACGCAACGTCCTCACCGGCCACTGCCGGCTGTTAGACGGCAACAACCTGCGACACACCTGGGGCACCTACGAGCACTGCCGCACCAAGCTCGAAGAGATCAAGAAAGATCAGAATCTGGCGCCCATGCAGGGCAAAGCCGTCATCGTCTTGCACGGCCTGGCCGATACGCGGCTCTCGATGGCCCTGTTGTGCAAGCACCTGGAACGCAAGGGCGGATACACCGTCTTCAACGTGGCGTATCCCAGCACCCGGCAAAGCATTCGCGATCATGCCCGCGCCCTGGCCAAGATCATCCGGAGCCTGGACGGGATCGAGGAGATCAGCTTCGTCGGCCACAGCATGGGCAACATCGTCATCCGCCACTACCTGGCCGACCAGACCGACGCCGCGACCGGTCGGCGACCGGACCCTCGGATCCGACGATTCGTGATGCTGGGGCCCCCGAACCACGGGTCGTCGCTGGCCGTCCGCTTCGGCGACGAGGAGCTGTTCACCACGGTGCTCGGCAAGCCGGGCGAGGAGCTGGGACGCCAATGGACCTGGCTGGAGTGCGACCTGGCGGTCCCCCAGTGCGAATTCGGCATCATCGCCGGGGGGCTCCGAAACGACCAGGGATTCAACCCTCTAATACCCGGCGACGACGACGGGGTGGTCGCGGTGGCCACCACGCGACTGCCCGGCGCGTCGGATTTCGTCATGGTCCCCGTCCTCCATCCGTTGCTCCCCGCCGACTCGAGGGTGATGGACTACGCGCTCAGCTTTCTCCAGAACGGCTACTTCATCTCCGCCGACGAGCGGCAACCGGTGGGGGAGAAGGATGAAGGATGAATAACGAATGACGGACGATAAAGGACGGATTGCTGCGCGTCTGGCGAGTCGGGCAGCGAAGCGGCAAGCGGCTATCACGGCTTGACTCCACACTTGCTGCGGTCCACTCGCCACTCATCACTCACCCTTCGCCACTACTCACGACCATGCCGCCCGACGCTTCCCAGACGCCTGAACGTGGCCGAGTCGCCGGGATTGACTTCGGGACGGTGCGGATCGGGATCGCGATCAGCGATCCGGGCCGGACCATCGCCAGTCCGTACGAGAACTACACGCGACGTGGCCCGGAGCAAGATGCCCGGCGGTTCCAGCGCCTGGTGGCCGAGGAGGAAGTGGCGCTGTTGGTGGTCGGGCTTCCCGTGCACCTGGACGGCCGAGAGAGTGAGAAATCGGCCGAAGCCCGCCGGTTCGGCCAATGGCTATCCGAGGTGACCGGGGTGCCGGTGGTGTACTTCGACGAGCGGTTCACCAGCGTCCAGGCGGAGCAGCTCCTGCTGGCCGCCCAAATGACCAGCAAGCGTCGCAAGAAGCGTCTCGACATGCTCTCCGCGCAAATCATGCTCAGTGCGTATCTTGAGTCGCAAGCGTCGGGTGACGAGGAACCGGGGCCGCTCGACGATTGACGGCGGCACCGCTGGGAGGGGTAGGACGAAGCCGCAAGCGGCTTGCGCGGCTCGGCTTCCCACGGTCCACTTCCTGAGCGCCGACTGTCGACTGGTTCTACCGCCTGTACCTTCTGTGCGGGATATTCACTTAATGCGCTTGGCGACCCGTGCCGATGCAGATAGTAGCCGACCCGGAACGCCGACGCGCGACCGGCCGTTTGGGGGGTGGTTGTGCGCAGTCGAGAAACCGAATCACACGTTCGAGAAGGGGGGAAGTTCATGATCCGCCGGATGATCCTCGTGCTGCTCTGTGCAGCCGCGATCGTGGCCGTGATAACCGTCTCCGACGCCCAGGCCCAGCAAGCCTTCGGACGCCAGTGGGGTCGCAGCTACAGCACCCAGGACTGGAATCGCTTCTACCACTACCCTTACGTCTACTACCCGCAGAACTTCTGGGGCACCGACTACTACCGCAGCTCCGAAGACTTGTACTTCCGCTATCCGCCCGAGATGCGGATCCCCGTCTACAACAAGAACTGGCAGAACTACTACCCGCAAGATCGGCGGTACCACAAGGGCCACCACTTCATGCTCGACGTGTTTTAGGCGGCGGCTGCGGACATCGCTGACTTCACTCCACCCCTTGGCGGCAGAACCGGTACAGGATCTCCGCCGCTTGTTCGAGTTGGTCCAACGGGAGCCACTCGTCCTCGGTGTGGGCCTGCTCGATCGAGCCGGGACCGAAGACAACCGTGGGGATCCCGGCGCCCGAAATGAACGAGGCGTCGGTCGCATAGGGCACCCCGACTTGGCGACAGCCGCCGACCACTTCCGTCGCGACGTCGGCAAGCCGATCGGCCAGCGGTCCGTTCCCCTCGTCGGAGAGGGCAAGCCCTTGCATGTAGGGCGGATCGTGCTCGAGCGGAAAACCGAGGTCGGCGTCCTCGGCAAGGTGATCGATCAGGTGTTGACGCGCGGACCGGGGGTCTTCGCCGGGCGGAAACCGGCGGTCGATCTCGATCGTGCATCGGGCGGGAATCGTGTTCACGCTGATCCCCCCCCGGATCGTGCCCACGCTCATCGTGGCCGGTCCGCAGAGCCGGTGGGATCCCAGGGTGCCGACGATCCGCTGCTGGTAGCGTTCGATCGCCGATAGCGCCCGGGCCATCTTGTAGATCGCATTGTCGCCGGCCTCGGGCTGGGCGCTGTGTGCGGCACGACCGCGTGCGTGGCACCGCCACCGCACGACTCCTTTGTGGGCGACCACCACGGCGAGATCGGTGGGCTCGGCGATCACGGCGGCGTCGGGCCGGCGGGGGATGATCTCGCCCGGCCCCCCCTCGATCGACTCGGCCAAGCGGTTCGCGCCGGAGAAGCCATACTCCTCATTGACGGTGCAGGCCATCACGATGGTGGGCATGCCGGCGGGACGCTCCTCGGCCAATCGAGCGATCGCCGCCAGCATGGCGGCCATCCCGCCCTTGACGTCGCAAGCCCCTCGGCCATACAGCCGGCCGTCGCGAACCGTGGGTGTCCACGGCTCGACCGTCATCCCGCCGACCGGCACGGTGTCTTGGTGGACTCCCAGCAGGAGCAGTTTCCCGCCTCTCCGGACCGGCACATCACCGTCAAGGCGTGCGATGAGGTTGTCCCTCCCAGGCAGGGCTTCCAACCGTTGGTGAGGGAGTCCGAGCCGGTGGAACCATGACTGGAGGTGATCGGTGAGCCTCGCCTCACCGAATTCGGGTCCGATGTCCGGCCCTCCCATCGGATTGACACTCGGAATCGCCACCAACTCGCTGAGCGTCTCGACCAGGTTCAACTTCACGGCACTCCTCTTCGTAACCAGCGGGGGAAATCGTCGCCGGGGCTCGAACCGCGCCGGCGGATCGCTATTGTAATGGGGCGGTCCGTGGGGGACAAAGCGGCTCATCCACCGTTATGGGGGGCGATGATGTCGCAAACCCGCCATTGGTTTTGTGCCCATTTACCTCAAAAGCGGGGTTGAGGATTTGAAACCGCTCAAGCATAATTAGACGCGTGTGAGGGGTTCCCCTCGCACGTTTGCCCTTCGTAGGTCCCTGCCCCGCCTACGAAGGGCTGTTTTTTGCGCGGGCGACGGAGCTCGTGTCCCAGGTTTGGCGGGCCTCCGGGCAGGCCCGGTCTCAGGCAACCCGACCGGGGTATTCCACCCGCCGGCCGATACGTTGCCCAGAGCCTTCTCGGCCTTCGGGGGCCGAAATCGCGGCGGATGGGCTGGGGGAGGTCGCTTTGAACAACCGCAACGCGGCCGAAAGACGGCTCTTTTTTGCGGGGCGTAGATCGCGGAGCCCCCGGCGGGGCAGCTCGAGCGGGTGGGTGTGGAGGACGGGTGGACCGGCGAATCAAGAAAACAGCCGCCGTCCCGGTCTGCCCCGCATCCGGGCGGCGGCATTGGCCCGTTGATTGCCGTGTGTTATATCAATCCGGGGTGACACATGGTTGTCACGCCGGCCGAGATATCGTCTCGAAAACCGCGAGATCCCTCCAGATTCCTGGGGCACGCATGGCCCGATCGCGAACCATCGCCGGCGAGCTGGCCAAGTTGCTGAATTCGGCGGCCCAGCCGATCTACGTGCTCGACGACGAGCAGACGCTCATCTTCTGCAATAAGGCCTGTCTGGAGTGGGTGGGCCGGACCGCCGACCAGCTTCACGGGCGGCGGTGCGCGTACCACTCGAGTCCCGAAGCGACCGGTCCGGACGCGGTGGCGGCCGGGCTGTGCCCGTCGCCGGAAGTGCTGGCCGGGCGGGAGACGTCGGGCACGATCGCTTGTGTGGACGCGGAGGGACGGCTCCGCCGACGCCGGGCACGGTTCGTCCCGCTGGGCGGAAGTCCGGAAGACACCATCGGACTGATCGCCCTCGTCGATACCGAAGACCTCCCGGACCCGGACCAGGGTCAAGAGACCGCCGCCCCCCCGACCGACCAGACCGAGACGGCCTGGCTGCACGACCGGATCCGCGCCTTTCGACATCAGGCCGCCGAGCGGGTCCGCGTCGATCGACTTCTGGGCGAGACTCCCGCGGCGCGACGAGCCCGGACGCAGGTCGTGTTGGCTGCCCAGAATCGCGCCAGCGTGCTCGTCGTTGGCCCGACGGGCAGCGGACGTCAGCACGTGGCCGAAGCCATCCACTACGCGGCGCGTTTGGCGACGCCGGGCTCGTTGATCCCGTTGGCCTGTTCGGTCCTGGGCGCCGACTTGATCCGTTCGACGGTCGCCGCCCTGGCGTCCCGGCGGCCGGCGCCCGGAGAGATCGGCGGCACGCTCCTGTTGAACGAAGCCGATGAGCTTCCTCCGGAGGTCCAGCCGGAGATGGCCCGAGTCTTTGCCGCCAGATCGTTCCCGATGCGATTGATCGCCACGGCCCGGCATTCGCTCGATGATCTGGCGCGACGCGGAAAGTACCGGGAGGACCTGGCCTCGCTCCTGAGCACGATCGTGATCGAGCTGCCGCCCTTGGCCGAGCGACGCGGCGATCTGCCGCTTCTGGCCCAACTGTTTCTGGAAGAGGCCAATGCGCGAGGCACAAAGCAGCTCGCCGGCTTCTCGCCCGAGGCGTTGGACCGCTTGGACGGCTACGCATGGCCGGGCAATCTCGACGAATTGGCCCAGATGGTTACCGAGGCCCACCGGCGCGCTGAAGGTGCCCGGATCGAAGTGGGCGACCTCCCGGAGCGAATCCATTTGGCCGCGTACGCCGCGGCGCATCCTCGGCGGCCGGAGGAAACCATCGTCCTGGACGAGTTCCTGGGCCGGATCGAACGGGAGTTGATCCATCGCGCGCTGGCGCAGGCCAAGGGGAACAAGACGAAAGCCGCCAAGCTGCTGGGCATGACTCGGCCCCGGCTCTATCGCCGGTTGGTGCAACTCGGTCTGGAGGAAGACTCTCCCGAGAGCTCGGGGGAGGGGCCTCCGGAAGCATCTTCCTGAAATGTTTACGCCGGCCCGTGTGGTCGGTCGCCATGAGAACGCCTGACAGAACCGGTTGTGGTGCAGGCGTCCCGGCTGCACAGTGCGGCCGAGACGGCTGCACCACAAAGCCTTTGTTTGAGGCTTGAAGATGACGCCGCCGCTGGCCCCCCCTTCATCCGACCGCCCGCTGTCTGAACGGGCCAGCTCGGCCCGTTTGATTGTCTGCGAGCGCGGGGGGGAGTGGGCGGTCGGTTTGCGACGAGAGCTGCCCGTGCCGGGCGTCCGCGTCTACGAAACCCGGAGCTTGCCCGAGTGCTGGGCGATGCTCGCCCGCTGGCCGGCCAGTCTCCTCGTGGTCGAGCTGACCCGATCAAACGCCGAGGCGTTGGTTGGGCGGATGACGTCGCTCGACCGGGAGTTTCCGTCGGCCCGTATGGCGGTGGTGGCCGAGCGGGAGCTGGCTCGGTGCGAGTGGCTCATGCGGGAGGCGGGGGCGGTTCACTTCACCGTATCCCCTCGCCGGTTGGGGCCGCTAGCACGTTTGGCCGTGCGACATCTCGACGCGGCCCCCCGTCCGGAGCGGACCCTCACCAGGCGGATTTGGGCCCGCCTGCCATGGGGGACCCGGCGGGATGAATGGTGAATCGATGAATGATATTCCGGTTCCGTCGGGCTGTGAGGCTGGTAGCGGCTCCCACGCTGGAACGGGTTAGGGCCTGCGGAGAATCGCGAACGGTGCAACCGGAAAAAACGTACAGGTCCTAGACAGATTGCCCAGTCGATGTCGATGCAGTCTTTGACCTTCTGCCGAATCGTCGCGGCCAGGGGCTCCTAGCCGGCCTCTCGAGCCCCCCGACTTCCATCCGACACTCGGCGAACACCTGGGAGATCGTGCTCATGGAATTCGACCATCGTGGCTCGCGAGACCGCCGCATTCGGCCCGACGAGCTTCCCTGGGACCGGATCCTGCTCGTCGCGCCGCTGGTGATCGTGGTGATCATGGCGGCGCTTCTGGCTTACGGCAGCGTGTACCGGGTCGAGGCGCACGAGCGGGCGGTGGTGATGCGGTTTGGCAAGTTTCGGGAGCCGATCGTTGAGCCCGGACTCCACTTTCGCATCCCCCTGGTCGACACGGTGCTGTACGCAAACGTGCAGGAGCAGGGCCTGCGCCTGCCTTTCGGCACCGAGCGCGGCCGACCGTTCGAAGCCAAGGACAAAGAAGAAGAAACCCTGATGCTCACCGCGGATCTGAATGCGGCGGCCGTGGAATGGACGATCCAGTGGCAAGTGACCGAGCCCGACAAGTTCCTCTTCCGCTTCTACCGGGAAGACGATCCCAAGTACGCCGAAAACGTCATCAGCACCGTAGCCCAGACGGTGATGAATCGGCTCGTGGGCGACTACTCGATCGACCAAGTGCTCACGCAGAAAACGGAAGAGGTGGAACAGGAAGCCCTTGAGGCCACGCGGGACATGCTCGCCCGGTACGACTGCGGGGTGCAGGTTCGCGACCTTCAGATGCAGCGGGTCAGGCCTCCCGAGAAGGTGCGGCCGGCGTTCGAACAGGTCAACGCCTCGATCCAGAAGCGGGAACAGTTGGAGTACGAGGGAGAGAAAGAGCGAAACCGCCTCGTGCCCCAAGCCGAAGCCGAGAAGGACAAACTCATCCGCGAGGCCGAGGGATATCGAGAACGGCGTCTGGCGGAGGCCAAAGGGGAGATCGATGCGCTGTTGGCCAAGTTCGAGCAGTATGAGGCGGCCCCCGAGGAGACCCGTCAGCGACTGTACATCGAGGCCATGGAGGAGGTCTTCGGGACGGTGGAATCGAAGGTGATCGTCGACGCCGATCTGCAAGGGAAGATACTGCCCCTGTTGCCGCTAGATCAAGGAGCCCGGCCATGAGTAACAGACAACGTCTTCTCCTGATTGTGGCGATCGCCGTCTTGTTGCTCGCCTTCCCACTTGGTCGAAGCATCATGTTCACCGTCAACGAGCGGGAGCTGGCCGTGGTCCTGCGATTCGGCGAGCCCATCGTCGATTACACGGAGCCAGGGCTGAAGTTCAAGATGCCTTTGATCGACGAGGTCCGGCGCCTGCCTAAAACGCACCAATTCTGGATCGGGACCGGCACGGAAATCCTGGTCGACGTGACGACCGCCGACCTGAAGAAGATCGAAGTCACTTCCTGGGCCATCTGGAGAATCACCGATCCGAAGCAGTTCGTGAAGTTCCTGCGGACGACGGAAACCGCCGAATCACGGGTCAAGGACATCGTCCGCAACGGGATCCGCTATGCGATCAGAAGCTACAACCTGGCCGAAGTGGTTCGCAGTACGGAGCGGGAACTGACCTACACGTTCCAGGTTGAATCGCCTGAACGCTCAAAAACGGCCGGAGAGCCCGGCCCCGACGGGCATCGCGAGGAGAGAAGGACAAGCGGGATTTCCGGGCTCCGTCAACCCGGCGCCGACGAACCGATCGAGGTCGGACGCAAGCGAATCGTGGAAGAGGTCAAGAACGCCGTGGAAAAGCGTCTGCGTGGGGACGCCCCCAAGAAAGCCGGCAAAACGGAGGAAGCGGGCAAGACGGAGAACGCGGATCAGGCCGTCCGCGGCATCGAGCTGGTCGACGTAGGTGTCGCCAAGATCGACTTCGTCGACATAGTCCGCGACGCCGCCTTCCAGCGCCTGATCGCGTTCATGGAGTCCATCGCCCAGAAAAACGAAGCCGACGGCGAACGCGCAAAAACGGAGATCCTCAACCAGACCGACGCCGAGGTGCAGCAAATCGAGGGTGAAGGAAAAGGGGAGGCCAATAAGATCCAGGGCGAAGCGGATGCCCAGATCATCCAGATGTACGCCGACGCGATCCGGCAGACGGGCGAGTTCTACGGTTTCGTCCGCACGCTGGAAGCCTACAAGAAAGCGGTCGGTAGCAACACCCGGCTGATCCTGACCACCGACAGCGACATGTTCAAGATGCTGAAGACCATGCCGCCGGTTTCCCCTTCGCCGCCCGGCGAGGCTTCGACCGAGGAAAGCCCGACGAAATCAGAGGCGGCGCAACCCAAGGCGACCGAGAAGCCTCCGGCGGAGAAACCGTCGCCGTAGCGTCCCGCCATCGGCAAAGCCGCCGGACGCCACTCGCTACCAAGGCCCTCGGCCCCTGTACGCTTGCAGGGCGGCGTAGCTCAAGTACGCCAGAAGCCCGAACATCACGGCGATGAACGGGTCGCCGAGCGCCGCCAGTCCGATCACGGCCATGGCCACGCCCGTGACGATCGACAAGATCAACGACTGGCGAATTCCGTCGTGAGGATTGGCTCGGAGGAACAGTTCCCGGGCGATCTGGCCCCCGTCGAGCGGATACACCGGCAGCAGGTTGACGAATCCCCAGAAGACGCAGACGAAGAGTACGTACTGGATGAACAGGGTGAAGACTTTGGATCCGACCAGGCCGGCCACAAGGACGTACGGCAAGAAGTCGGCGATGAAGACGATCTCGACGCCCGGCCCGAGCAGCTTGAGCAGAACGACGATCACCGCGGCGAGCAGAAACCCGGCTCCCGGCCCGGCCGCGGAGATCAGGATTTGGCCCCAGGTGTCCGCGCCGCGAGAGCCGTAGGCCTGCCCCGGGCCGTAGGAGGCCAGGCCGCCCAAGCCGTACAAAGTGATCCGCGGCGAGAATCCGTACGACCGCATCACCATCGCATGGCCCAGCTCGTGGACCAGGATCGCCAAGAAGATGGCCACCACCCAGACCAGGAGATAGATGAGCTGGGGACTGCCGCCGAAGCCCAGCATCAGGGCAACGACCCAGAAGAACGGGTGAACCCGAACCGGGATCCCCAGCAGCGAGAAGTGCAGATCCCACGGCGTTTGTTGCGGCTCACCCAGTAGCACGGGGGCTTCTCCTCGGCTTCCATCGATCGTGGTGGACGTTGAATTGTACCACAACGTCGGAGGGAGCAAACTGGGACACAGCTCGGTGCGGCGGGGGCGTCACGGCGAGCTGAGCGACCCGGAGCCTTTGTCGGCGAAGCCGCAAGCGGCTGCCTACTGCCGACTGCGCACCGCCGGCTGCCGACTCGCCAGAAAATGCGGCCGGGGCACTGGCGGCCGCCGATCCGCCAGGGTGTTGAGGATGTACTGGGCCGCTCGGGCCGACGCCCCGCCATGGCCCACCTCGGCCTTCAGTCGGGCCAGCTCGGCTACCCGGGCTTCCCGCTTCCCGGCGTCGGTGAGCCACTCGACCACGTGAGCAGCGATCTCCGACGATTTGTCCTCGCAGGTCAGGTATTCGGGAAACAGCACCCGATCGGCGTCCGGCTGGGAGGGGTCGAACGGCGCGAGATCCTCAGCCGCAAGCCCGTCGGTCGCAAGCAGGTTGACCAGCGTGATGTACTTCACCTTGCGAACGAACTGCTGGACGAAATACGCCGCCCGGCTGATGTGGTACAGGATGACCGTCGGCTTGGTGTGGTACAGAAGCTCCAAGGACACGGAGCCGGAGACCGCCATCGAGCAGTCGGCCAGACGCATCAGCTCCGGCGTCTTGCCCACGCAGACCTCGATCCCGAGCCCGCTGGCGGCCACCTGCCGCCGGGCGATCTCCGCGTGATGCGGCTTGAAGGCGGCGATCGCCAGTCGCACGTCGGGCACTTCGGCGCGGACCTTCGCCGCCGCCTTGAGAAACCACTTCAGGTTGGCCTCGACCTCTTGCGTCCGAGAGCCGGGCAGGATCGCGACCAGCGGGCCGGGCTCCCGTCGGAACCGCTCCATGAACGCCTCGTCCAACGGCTGCCGGCGGACCTCGTCGAAAAACGGATGGCCCACGAACGTGGCGTTGCAGCCGTGCTCGCGGAGCCACGGCTCTTCAAACGGCAGACCGCAAAGCACGTGGTCCACAAGACGCCGCATCTTCTTCACCCGCCAACGCGCCCAGGCCCAGATCTGCGGCGGAGAGTGGTAGAAAACCGGGATGCCGTGCTGCTTGGCCCGCCAGGCAATCCACCAGTTGAAGCCCGGGTAGTCGATGAGCACGACGGCGTCGGGCCGCTGGTGGCGGAAGTACCGATCCGCACGGCAGACCAGACCTAAGAATTTGTGGAGATTGAGAATCGCCCGCAGGAACCACATCACGGCCAGCGCGGTGAGATCCTCGTGCAACCGGCACCCGGCCGCGGCCATCTCGGGCCCCCCGTAGCCAACCGCCTCGAATCGGTCACACCGCTCGCCGAGCGCCCGGATCAGGTTGGCCCCGTGCAAGTCCCCGCTCGGCTCGCCGGCCGAAAAGAAGATCCGGATAGGACGCTGCGAAGCCATGTCGATTGCCTTCCGTGGGGTTCCGCTGAGCACGCGTGAGCCGTCTACTTGCGGGGTAGGCGTCTCGCCTGCAAGTTGCAGCCGCCCGCGGCCGCACCACGATTCGGGAGGCAACTCCCTCACGAATCCCTAACGTCCGCTCCCTGCCGTCTCGGGCATGGCAGACGGCGGTGCTGCCGCAGTATCGCACAATCGCCGCATGGGAAAAAGTGCAGTCTGTGCCGAGCCAGCGTGCGCGGTGCCCAACGGGTTGCGTCGCTCGAACCGGCCGACGGGCCAACCCGCAAGTCGGCTCCCCGCAAGGCCCCGATCGGCCGATTGGCCTTGTCAAGAAGGCTACACTTCCTCATCATGCGGCCGCGGGGAGACGACCTCCCCGGCCGATCCTCCCGCCCGAATACGATTCCACGCCGCCATGCTCGACCGCTTCCTCACGGGTCTGCGAGCTCAACTCGAACGCTGGCTCCTGGTGTGGCTGACGCTGCTCTGTGCGGCGGCCTACTGGTGGACCGACTGGGCGGATCGACTCTGGGACCAGCCCGTTGCCAATCCGTTTGCCGCCGGCAGGGCCGGGTTGAACTACTTGATCGCGGCGACGATGCTCGCCATCGGATCGTTGCTGCCGCGCGATGAGGTTCGCCAAGTCTTCCGGCGCTGGCCGACCGTGCTGGGAGGAACGGCCATTCAGTACACGTCGATGCCGCTTCTGGCCTACGGTATGGGTCGACTCTTCGGGCTGGAAGGACCGTGGATGATCGGCATCATCATGGTGGGCTGCGTGCCCGGCGCGATGGCCTCCAACGTGCTCACCTTGGTGGCGAAGGGCAACGTGAGCTACTCGGTGAGCCTCACGACGTCGGCCACCATCCTTTCGCCGGTCTTCGTGCCTCTTGCCCTTGGGCTCGCTCTGGGCGGAATGGCGGAGTATTCGGTGGCCACCGTGTTTTGGAAGGTTGCCAAGGCCGGCGGGCTGCTCATGCTCATCGTCGTTCTGCCGGTCTTGGCTGGTTACGGGCTGTCCCGGAGGTTTGCCCTGTGGGAAGCCGGCGCACGACGCGTCGGGGCGATCTTGGCCAACTTGACCATTCTCTGGATCATCGCGGTCGTCGTCGCGCTGAACCGCGATCGATTGGCGCAGTTGGACCTCAAGCTCCTGCTCGCCTTGCTGGCCGTCAACGTCGGCGGCTACCTGGCCGGGTTCTTCGGCGGTCGTCTGCTTCGACTGACCGATCCCATGCGGCGGGCGTTGACCCTGGAGATCGGCATGCAGAACGCGGGGCTGGGGACCGCGCTGGCCTTGTATCTCTTCCCGGACGACCCGGCGACGGCTATTCCCGCTGCCCTGTACACGTTCGGCTGCATGTTCACCGGCACCGTGTTGGCGCGGCTTTGGGCCGGCCTTCCCGGCGAAGGGCCGGCGGCGAGTGGTGAGTCGTGAGGGGCGAGTCCGGATCGCTTGCGTCTCGTCACTCTAATGATCCCGCAGCACCACGGCCGGGTCCTGAGTGATGGCGGAGAGCGTGGGTAGGTAGCTGGCCACGGCGGAAAGGAGCGGGGCCCCGATCAGGGCGAATAGAAGCATCTGCAAAGGGAACTGGAAGTGATCGCCCGCGGCGTACAGCGGCTGGAAGCCCAGCCATTGGGTCGCCTCGGTGCCCAGCACGAATCCAATCGCCGTGCCCAGCAGGAACCCCAGGACCGCGCCCCCCAGCCCCAACAGAACGGCCTTGCCGAGGAACAGCGAGGCGATCCGGGCGGAGCTTTTGCCCAACGCCCGAAACACGCCGATCTCCGTGATCCGCTCGCGCACGTTGACCAGTGCCAGAAGCCCGACCCAAACCGCCGCGGCCAGCACGACCAGCGTGGTCATCACCGCGGCGAGCGTCTCCATGTTCCCCTGCATCTTCTCACGGCGCGTGGCCGTTTCCTCCAGGTCCTTCTGCCGCTGTTGGAGGTCGCGCCGATGTTGACCGACGATTGCCGCGTGCCTCTGTGCCACCATCGACCGCTGCCTGGCTCGGGCTACGGCCTTGGAGACGTCGCGGACCACGTGCGTCTCCGGCAGGGCGTCGGCCAGTTGCGCGCGGATCTTGGGCAGGTCGGCTTCCGCACATCGGCACTCCAAGGCCAGGATCTGATTGATCCTGGGCGGATCGCTCTTGTCCAGCAGGGCTTGCGCGTCGCTCAGGTTCATGGTGATGGTGCCGTCTTCGTGGCTTCCCTTCTCGGGCAGGAGCATGGCGATGCGGAACGGTTTGCCCGAGATCTCGATCGTCTCGCCCACTTTGCGGCCTTGGGCCAGGTGGTAGCCCAGAAACACCGTCCCCCGCTCCACGTCGTAGCCCATGGGCGCCTTTCTCCTCATGTGCGACTGGGTCGTCTCGGGCAGATAGCCGTCGAGCCGGACCTCGCGACCTTCCCACTGGATCTTGGACCGCAAGGTGGCGACCAGGTGGGTGATCATGGTGAGCGACTGCTTTTTGGCCAGGTCCTCGACGTACTTCTGGGGCATGTCGAGCGTGGGGATGCCCGTGTCCAAAAAGTCGATCATGTCGGTGTCGCGGTGGACGATCGACAGGTTGAATCCCATGTCACGCATGACGATCCGCGTCTCGTCCTCCAGCTCCGCAAGCTCTCGAGCCGCTTGCTTCTCCGACTCGGTCACCCGGGCCTGCGACTCGGCCACCCGCGTCTCCAGGCCCGCCAGTTCCGCGTGCGTCTGCCGGCCATAGCCGTCCACCAGCACCGGACCGGCCACGAACAACGTCACGGCAATGGTGACGGCAAGAAGACTCAGCACGAAGTTGACCTTGCGATAACGGATCTCGGCCAGAAGCAGCTTCAACGTGGACATCGGGGGACGAAACCTCTCTTGTCGTGGGCCTTCCGACTGCAGACCACAAAGCCGCGCTGCGCCGGTCGCGGCTTTATGGACGCGCGTTCAACGACGCACCGTTCTCGGGAACGGACACACTTATTTCTGCACGGCTGCTTGGGTTCCCAAGCTGTAGCTCGGAAACCAAGCAGTCTGATTATCTCAACTCCAACTTGGCACGGCAAGCATGAACCCGCCCGGCACAAGTCGGCAACTCTGCCGCATTACCCATCCCATTCGGCACCGGCAGCTTGTCCCTCGTCGTCGCGCAGCCGGTCGCGCGGCTCGTCCAGGCGGAACGTCAGACACCCGCTCAGCAGGACAAGCAGAATCATGAAAACGAAAACGCTCTCGAAACCCACCACGTCGATCAGCCAGCCTACCAACGGGCTCAACAGAAACGGAATGGCCACGGCCAGGGTGACGATGCTTTGGTAACGGGCATGGGCCGCCGGCTCACAGATCTCCAAGGCGTAGTTCAACAGCATGCGGGGCACCAGCGGCGTGATCCCCAGGGGGACGTAAACCAGCCAGAAAAGGCCCGCGCCCAGGCCGCCGGGCAGTCGGGTCAGGGCGATGGCAAAGGCGGGAGCGATCGCCGAGCCGAAAATCAGCAGCCGGAGCACCAGCCGGTAGCCGCGGCGATCGGCCAACGGCCCTACGAACAAGCTGAAGATGGCCACGGCCGCGTTCTGCGTGACCACCCAGACCATCAGGTCCACGCCGGATAGTCCCAGTCTGGCTCGGGCCAGCGCCTGGTAGTGCGGCAAGATAATCAGGCCGCTGGCGAAGAGGACGGCCACCCACACCAGACGCCGTAAGTCCGCGTCGTTGCGGAGCACACGGAGAGTGTCCGCCAGCGCTGCCGGCTGCTTGCTCGGGCGTTCGGCCGCCTCGTCCCTCACTTCAAACAGCAGCAGCGCGAGCAGCCCGGATAGCGAGAAGCAGACCCCGACAAACGTGAAGACGGCCCCCCAATTCGGGGAGGGTGTGTCTAGCCAACCGGGCATCAGCCACACCGCGATCAACGTCGCCGGAATGGCTCCCCAGAACGTGGAGAGCATGATCAGGCGGCCCCGTCGGGTCGGCCGAATCAGCTTCCCTTGCACCGTGCCGAACGAGACGAGGTACAACCCGTACAGGACGAAGAAAACGAAGTAGAGCGAGAGAAACAGCCCCGGCATCCATCCCCCGTTGTCGCCGCCCATGGCCGTCCAGGCGATGGCAAGCGCCAAGAAGGGCAGCCCCATCGCGGTGGCCAACGCGGCCATCGCCCGTTTCTTCCGCGGCAAGGCCCTCAGGTAGTTGGCCGAAAACAGCGGCGGCACGCCCTGCCCCAGGCGACTGAGCACCGGCAGAAGTCCTCGGATCCAGCCCGCCCCGGCCACCTGGTCGAGGAACGCGGGCATGATCACGCTCTCGGTCTTGAAGATCCAGCCGACGCGGAGCACGATCTGGTGGATGGCCAGAAGCAGCAGGTTCCGCGGCTCGCGGGACTCAACGGCGGCGTGTCTGGGCGAGTCGGGGGGCTGATGCAGGGCGTCCTGCGGGGGGAAGTCGCGGGGAGGCGTCATGCCGCAAATATAGCGAACCCTGCCCGGCTCCGCGACCCTCGGCGAATCGGCGCGGGGGTAGTCGGCGCGGGGGTAGTCGGCGTGTCGTCGCCTTGTCGGCTGGCGGCGCAGGCCAAGGAGCCGTTACAGAACAAGTTGACCGATTGCTTCCCGTGGTGCGAGCCTCCCGCCTGCGCCTTGCCGGACAGGCGGGACGCCTGTACCACGGAAGGTTGCACGAGGCATTCTGTCACGGCTGCTGATCGCCTCGCCTCTCTAGCAGAAGCTCCAGGTAGCTCCTTCGTTCGCTCCCGGACAGTCCCAGATGTCGGGCGAGCGAACCGATGCAGGCCCTGGCGGAGTCGACCTCGTCGTCCTCGGCCAGGAGTTCCAGCTCGACGTAGGTGCCCACCTCAGCCACGTCGTCCAGGGCGGCCTCAATCTGGTGACCCTGCCACGGGATGATCGCCTTGCGTCGGTACTTGCAGACCTCGGCCACCGGCGCAAAACCGAGGGCTTCCAGCAGCCTCTCCAATGCCGCGACCTTGTCCTCCTGCGACCACAGGGGCAGCTCGATCTCGCGGCGGGTCTTGGTGGTCGTGTCGACCTTAGGACCTTTGTAGGTGACGTAGTTGCCCTGGTCGGTCCGGCGGACGCGCAGGGCCTCGTCGCTGGCGGCGAAGTCACGTGCCGGATGGGCGTAGTAGTGGTCGATCTCGCTCTGCGGCTGCGAGACGGTCCCGCCCAACGCGGCCAGCCTCGCCGCCAAAGCCGCCATCTCGGCCACGGGGAACTTCTGTTCGACCTCGTACTTCACGTTCACGCCTCCGTCCGAATTACCGGCGAGTCCGGAACACCTCGGTTCACGGCGAGGAGGCAGACGGGCTCGCACCCGACCCTACTTACCTTGGGGGGCATGCCCCCCGGACGAATTCTCTCCGGCGAGGCCAGGCCCTACTCCCCGGTTGACTTCCTAGAATATGTTATTGGTTGTTGGTGGGAAATGGGAAGCTCGTGGCCCTGCCGGGGCCGCAATTCCCGGCGAATCATCGAAAGAAGGGGGCCCATGGGCAATCTGGAAGCCGTCGACGAGCCCGGCGGACGACCGCAGGGCACAAGCTGCCTGATCCTTGGGGTAATGGGGATCGCGGCGGTCTTCGCCGGGATCGTGATCATCGCGCTGGCAGGCTCGATCCTATTTCGCCCCGCAGCGACGGGCGCCGATCCGGCACGTCATCCCGCGGTGGGTTCCACGTTGCCTCAGATCGAGCTGGAGCCCCTGACCGGTACCGACGAGCCCGTCACGGCCGAAAGCCTTGCCGGCAAGGTGGTCCTGGTCAATCTCTGGGGGACGTGGTGCCAGCCCTGTTGGCAGGAGCTCCCCCACATTGCCGGACTGGAAGGGAAGCTCCGCCACTGGCCCGATTTCAAGCTCCTGGCCGTCTCGTGCACCAACCAGGTCCCGGAAGACATCGACGCGCTCCGGCAAGAGACGCGCCTTTTCCTCGCGGGATTCGAACTCGACATGCCGACCTATGCCGATCCCGAGGGGGCCACCCGGGTGGCCTTTCTCTCGCTGGGCGGCTCCGGCGCCTTTCCCACCACGCTCGTCCTGGACCGCCAAGGCGTGATCCGCGGCGTCTGGGAGGGGTTCAGCTCGAAAGTCCCTGAGGAAGTGGAGCGTCTGGTTCTTCGGCTTCTGGAAAAGCAAGAGTGAGCCCCCCAAGCGTTCAGGATTCAGTGTTCAGGATTGGACGGACCCAAAGCCGCGCCAGACCCCACCAATCCGGCAGGGACGGCCCCTTCACGGGCAACTCAGTCGGGGCCCGCCTCGTCCGGACCTGAACCCTGAACCCCGAACCCTGAACCCCCATTCAGCGCCGCCAACAGCTCCCGGGCGGACGCAGCCGGATCGGGCGAGGTTGTGATGGCTCCGCTGACGGCAATGCGGCGAAACCCGGCCCCCAGCACCTCGGGAAGATTCTCCCGCGTGATCCCGCCGATCGCGAACGCCGGCAAGCGAACCTCGCCTGCCACCGCCCGGAGCAGATCCAGCCCGGGAAACTCCTCGAACCGTTTCGTGCCGGAGGCGAACACGGGACCGACGCCGAGGTAGCCGGCCCCGTCGAGCACCGCTTGACGCGCCTGCTCGATCGAATGGATGGAAACGCCCACCAGTGCGTCCGGGCCGACGATGGTCCGGGCGTCCTTCACCGTCAGCTCCTCCTGGCCGACGTGTACCCCGTCGGCTCGGGCAAGAGCGGCCAGGTCGGGCCGATCGTTCATCACGAACAAGGTATCGCTCCGGTGCGTCAGCCGTCGCAACTGCCGGGCCCGCTCGAGTAAGCGGCGATCGTCGAGCGTCTTGTCCCGAAGCTGGAGGACGTGCACGCCGGCATCCACGAGCGACCGGACCAACGCCGTGAACTGCTCCTGGGAGGGCCCACCGTCGATCAACACGTAGAGCTGCGCCAGGGCGAGTCGCTGGAGGCCGTCGCTGGTGATCTCGACGGCGCGCTGGAGCGTGTACGTGCGATATCGCAGTTGCTCCAGCTCCGCGGCCAGTCGCGAATCGAAGATCTTGCCGAACTCTTCCAGGGTGCGGAGCGACTCTTCGAGGCGCGTGAAGTTGGCCGAGAGCACACCCTCGAAATCCTCGCGACGACGCTCCGAAGCGACGCTCAGACCCGTGCCCACGTCGGCCCGGGTCTCCCGGGCTGCCAGGCGTCGGCCGAGCGAAACGCGCGACATGGCCGCCGCCAGATCGTGACGCAGCCGCTTCATCTGATCGGTCAGGTGTACGTCGTCCAGCACGAAACGGACGTAGTCCTCGACCACGCGAAGGCCCTCCCGGGCGCGATTCAGAGCCGCGTCGAGCACGCGCAAGACGTGCACTTGTTCCCGCGGCGAGACTTTGGGTTGCTCCGGTTCTTCCAGCGGTGCCGTCTTGCGCGGTTGGACGTAGCGGCCGCGGATTTCGGCCTCCAGCGCGTCCGCGTCGACGCCTTGGCCCCGGAGCCAGGCCGCGACCTCGTGCTCTGCCGCCGCCAGCCCCAGCAGAAGGTGCTCGGTTGCCAGCACCAGCGGGCGGGGAAACTCGGCGAGGCGGGCGTGGGTCGCAGCGACCGACTCCTCCAGTTCGGCGGAGAAAGGGGGAGTCGGCGGCTCGAAGTCGTCCACCACAGCTTGGGGGGGCTCGCGGAGCCCGGTTGAAGTCCCGTCTTCCACCCGCTCGAAGGTGGGCCAGCGGCGGCGGACCGCCCGGGCATCGACTCCGTGCCGCCCGAGGATGATCGCCGCGCGGCACTCCGATTCGGCCAGGAGCCCCAGCAGCAGGGCTGGGGCGTCGAGCTCGGAGGAACTCTCACGACCGGACCAACCGGCCCCCGAGGCGATCGCCCGCCGTGCCCCCGCGGTGAATTGGTGCTTCATCCCCGCAGTTTGGCAAAAACCGAGAGTGTCCGCAACAGACCGCCGGCGGGGCCTCAGGTTGGATGGCAAGGGAGGCGAGCTGCGTATAGGGGGGCAAGTCGTGCGTCGGAACTGAGCTCGACGGTTCGCTCAGGACGGTTCGGGGGGCGAAGTCGCTCGCGGTCCTAAGTGGAAGCTGCTCTTTCAGTTGCCTTGATCTAACCTGTTTTTAGGGCTACAATTCCGTGGCCGGAGGAGGTTTCGAGGGTTGAGGATGCCCCGTAGGAGAGATGGGCCATGGGCAGGATGCCGTGGGCGACGTATCTGTGGCCGGGTCTCCCCCTCGTCTGGAGAGATGGGCGTTGGGGCGCCCTGGGAGTGGCCGTCGGATTCGCCGCGTTAGTCAATTTGGCCCTGATGGCCAGCCTCCTTTGGAGTGAACTGTTCGCCGCGGGAGTGCGTAATTCAGTTTGGATGGCCGTGGTGATCATTTGGTGGGGCTCGGCCGTGTTCTCCTATCGGCGGGATTCCCGCGGCTCGATCCAGGCCGAGAGCAATCGTGCGCAGGACGCGTACGCCGAGGCGTTGGACCGCTACTTACAGGGGGACTGGTTCGAATCGGAACGCGCGCTGCGCCGGTTGCTTGAAGAAAACCCTCGGGACCTGGATGCCGGCTTGATGCTGGCCACGCTGCTGCGACGGACGGGCCGGCCGGGGGAAGCCGAGAGGCAACTTGATCGGATCGAGCGGTTCGACGGCTCCGAGAAGTGGGAGCTGGAGATCTTCCGCGAGCGCGAGTTGTTGGATGGAGACCGGGGTGGAAGAGCCGAGGAGTCGTTTCCGAGGGCCCAGACCGCGATGCCCGATGCCCCCGCCGAGATGGCAGACGCGGCCTGACGTACGGTTCAAGATC
>DATKZH010000248.1:0-3141 GCA_035528065.1 Thermoguttaceae bacterium
CGCCGCCGAAGAGACCAAGCAGGCCCAGCTCGCCGGCAAGATAAAACAGGCGAAGGATGCACAGCGGGCCCAGGCCGAACAGGCCCTCGCCAAAGGCAGAGAGCAAAGCGAGGCCACGCGAAGACAAGAGCACGAACAGGAGAAGCTAGCGAGGGCGGCCAGAAAGGTGTACGACGACACTCGGAGTCCGGCGGAACGGTACGCGGCGAAGATGCGAGAACTGAACGATCTTGTGAGGCGTGGCAAGATCGACCACGACACTTACCGCCGAGCCGCGATCGCCGCGCACCGGGACATGGCGGCGCAGGGCAAAACGGCCACGAGCGGCCTGGTCAACTGGGCACGCGGCCTCGTGGGGCTCGTTGCCGGTTACGCCTCCGTACAGACCGCCGTTCGGGCAGTCACAGCCGTGATAAAGGACCAGGAACAATTACAGGAGCGATCCAGGCAGAAGACGGAGACGATCGCCGAGGCCCAAATTGGCTCACTCCGCAACCTGGGGCCCGTGTCGCAAGAGGCCCGGGCCGACTTTGTCAAACGCATGGAGAACCTGGCCACCGAGGTTGCCCCGGCGGGCGGACTCAAAACGATCTACCAAGCAGCCTCGATGGGGCTCTCCGCCAGCGGGGGCGACGTGGTGGCCACCGAGGAAGCGATCCGCACCGCGGCCAAAATCGCCCCCGAACTGCCTCAGGAGCTGATGGCGATCAGCGAAGCCTTGCTTCACCTCTCAAAAGCCACCAAGACATCCGACGCCAAGGCCAACCTCGGTTTCTTGCTCGGCCTCGGCCAGCAAGCGGCCGTCACGTCGATGGAGAAGATCAGCAGCAACCTCACCCCCGGCGTGATCGGCGTAACTGGCTACGGTGGCACTGCCCAGGAGGCCGGGGCGATTGTCGCCGGTTTGACCCAAGGCATGGCTGACCCCGAAGGCCGCAAAGCCGCCACGGCGTCGATCAATCTGGCGAAGCAACTGGATGCCTACTTCCAAGAGAACAACCTGGTCACCGAGCAGACGGATTCGACGATCGAACAGATTCGCTACATGCAACAGGACGCGACGGCCCGGGCCAAGTTTCTGAGCAAGGCCAGCTTTGAGACGAAAGCGCAGGTGCCCGTCGAGCAGCTCCTGGGCGTGGCCGAGCGGGGTGACGCGACCCGCAGGTTCGTGGACCTGGCCCTGCCGAAAATGGTTGCTGGGGCCCAGGCGACCGCGACCGCCGAAGCGATGATCGCGGGTATTCGCCAGCCGCTTGAGCAGCAGGTCGCGGAGAGCACGCGCAAGCGAGAAGCAGGTCGCGAGACGCTGGAGGCCGGGACCGTAGGCGGCAAGACGGCGGCCGTCCAAGCGGCGTATGACTGGGCCAAATTGTCTGAAGACCTGAAGGCGGCGGGGGTGGGGATTGCCCGACGCTTGCAAGCAGGCGCCGAGTATTACGCGCGTCGGCACCTTATGAGGGAGACCGGAGAGCGAGCCTACGGGACAGTGACCGGAGCCGTGGCCGGCGAGATGACGACCGGCCGGTCGCAAGGGGATTTTGCCCAAGCCCAATTCCTAGCTGCAAAGCTGACCCCCGTCGCAGGCCCGGGGATGGGCGGGGGCGTCGAGCGCGCTGTGCAGGCCGGAATCGAACACCTTCTCTCCAGGTTGCGGCCGGTCCAACCTGAGGATTTGCTGCGAGCAAAGTTTGACCCCGAGCGTGGCAAGCGGCTGCAAGAGACCACGGCCGGCGTGGTCCAAGGCGTCCGGCAGCAAATGGAGCAAATCCGCGAAGCATCCCACGCCGCGGTTCGGACAGCCGAGACGGTCGTGACCGAGGCCCCTCCCGTGATCCGGGCGATTCAGCAGCAGACTCCGGAGCGCCGGCAGCCCCCGCCGGCGCCCGATCAGGCAGCCGGGGGCAAGAGGATGGTCACGAGTTGGGGCAGGTTGGCCGCGTTCACCGGGCTAATGCCCGCCGGAGTGTACCAGCCGCCGGTTGCGCCCTCGGCCGCGCCGCAAAGCTCTCTCAGATCCGGTGGGCCGAGTGCTGCCTTTGACCCCCTCCAGCGGGCAGGGGTGAATCAGCTCAATGCCAGTCAGACGAACATCGCGGCAACGAGTCAGATGGGCGCTCACGTCGAGCGATTCGGTCAGTTTGTGGATCGTCTCGAACGCGAAGCATCGCCCGCCAGCGGCAACCCTCCCCCTCGCCCGTTGAACCAGGTCGGGATTGGCCGGCCGGGTCGAAGATAGGCGCGTGGCCGGAAACAGCCCCCGATCGAAGGGAGACGTGATGGTAAGCTTCGGAACGGACGTCCGACGCCAGCACTTCCCCGGGGGATTCTATGTCGAAGCGGAAGGGGCCACGCCCTCGCCGCAGGCTGCCACCGGGGCGCCCGCAAGCTGCTTGGCAGGGGCCGCCTTTTTGCGCGAACCGGCGTTGCGGCCTGGCCGTCGAGCCGGCCTACGCCGCGACCCGGCCGGCGAGGTGCGAAGATTGCTGGGCCCAGGACCAGCGGCGATTTTCGGGGAACGACCAGAGCGTGGACGTGTCTCGCGACCCCGGGCTGGGGGCGTCGCTTGTCTAACGCACCCCACCTCGCCGCCGACGCCACGATTCGAGCCGTTCAAGGCGAGCTCGCGCTGGGCCGACTCTCGGCCGGCGAAATCGCCCTACGGTACGGGCTGCCCGAGCGAACCGTCCGCGAAGTGAAGGCGGGCGTGCGCCGGCCCGTGCGGAGCGCGGATCCGCAACTCATTCCCCGCGTGCTCGAAGCCTACGCCGATGCGCTGACCGAGCCGTTGGGCGTCCTTGACGAGGCACCGGAGCCCCCCGAGCCGGGCGAAGAGGACCTACAGCTCGAGCACGCGGCCGAACGATACCTCGAGGCCCAGGCTACCAAGCGGCGGGCAACCGTGCGGGCCCGATCTACTTCTCCACGCGCTTGACCAGGCGCCCGACGCTTTGGACCGTTCCGTCGGAAACCACCAACTCCACCGAGGCCCGACCGTAGAACCCGCGCCGCAGGGCTTCCTCAGTCAGCTCCCGCCAGCATCGGTCGGCCTGCTCGAGCATTCGCACGTTCACCGCACTGTCGACCAGCCTCTCCATGCGATTCCTCGCAGCCAAGCAAGGCAAGCAAAGCCTGGGTTGAATC
>DATKZH010000249.1:0-43557 GCA_035528065.1 Thermoguttaceae bacterium
GTGACCACCTCGCCAGCTTCCTAAACCACGCAGCTTGACGCGATCCGGGGGTTGCAACCACATCAATAGTACTGGAACCACACCGATGAGCGAGCCAACTCCCCGCATCGCGGTTTACCCGGGTTCTTTCGACCCGATCACCCTGGGGCATTTGAACGTGATCGATCGGGTCAGCCGTCTGTTCGACCGCTTGATCGTGGGCGTGGGGATCAACATCGAGAAGTGCCCGATGTTCGAGATCGAAGAGCGGGTGGGGCTGGTCCGTTCGACGGTTTCCCACTTGGAGAACGTGGAGGTTCGCACGTTCTCCGGACTGGCGGTGGAGTTTGTCAAGGGGTGTGGCACCCTGGTCATGGTTCGGGGGGTGCGGCCGATCACCGACATCCCGGCGGAGCTGACGATGATGATGGCCAACCGCCGGTTGGCGCCGGAGGTGGAGACGCTGTTCATGATCGCCGACGGCGAGCTGGCCCACGTCTCCAGCTCGCTGATCAAGCAGATCGCCCCGCTGGCCGGCGAAGAGGAGCTAAGCCGATTCCTTCCCCGCGAGGTGGTCACGGCGGTCCGGGCGAAGCTGGGCGCGGGTTCGTGAGACGCGTGGGGGGCTTAGTTCTGCTCCGCCCCGTCGCCCTTTTCCTTGTTGAGATGGCGGCGGAGGAAGCGGGCGCGTTCGATGTTGCGGTCGGCGGTGTCGAGCTGGGTGCCGCTGAGCTTCTGGAGGTGGGCCGGCTGGGTTTGGATGAACAGCTCGTTGACCGTGGGGATCTCCAGATCCTCGATCAGCCCGAGATTCACGCCCATCCGCACGCTGCTCAACAGGTGCATGGTCTCTTCGGAGCTGATCGTTTGGGCCGTGCGGAGGATGCCGTAGGCGCGGCTGACCCGGTCGTGGAGGTTTTCGTGGCTTTCCTGGATGAGGAAGTCCCGTGCCCGCCGCTCGTAGTCGATGATCTTCGGCACCACCTCGGCGACCTGCTTGACCAAGTCGTGCTCCGAGCGACCCAACGTGATCTGGTTGCTGATCTGGTAGAAGTCGCCCATCGCCTGGGAGCCTTCGCCGTAGAGGCCGCGGACCGCCAGGCTGATTTTCTGCAAGCTGCGGAAGACGCGATCGATCTGCCGCGTGATCACCAGGGCCGGGAGGTGGAGCATCACGCTGACGCGCATTCCGGTGCCCACGTTGGTCGGGCACGCCGTCAGGTACCCCAGCCGCTCATGATAGGCGTAGGTGACCTTTTGCTCCATGAGGTCATCGATGTCGTTGACTCGTCCCCAAGCGCCATCCAGATCCAGCCCGCTCTGCATCACCTGGATGCGGAGATGGTCTTCCTCGTTGATCATCAGGCTGAACTTCTCGCGGCCGTCGATGGCCACGGCGCGGGCCCCTTCGCTTTCGGCGTGCTCCCGGCTGATGAGCTGGCGCTCGACGAGGAACTGGCGGTCGACGCCGTCGAGCTCTTCCACGTCGACGTAGAGCAGCTCGCTGGCCTCCTGGATGCCGAACACGCATTCCTTCAAGGAAGCTTCGATCTGAGCCCGATCCTGATCGGACGCCCGGTTGATGAACGGGTAAGCCGCCAGGTTGCGGGCCAGCCGGACGCGGCTGGAAATGACGATGTCCGACTCCGGGCCTGCGCCCCGGAGCCATTCGCCGCGATTTCGGGTTAGATCGTCCAGTTCCACGGCACTATCCAGGGTTGTCCATTGACCTCGCTGCTCGCAACGCCGTCGGGCGCGGGGTGGGAGGAGGTTACTCGCTCTGCTCCAATTCGACGCGGCGGATTCGATCTCGCAACTCCGACGCCCGCTCGTACTCCTCGGCGGCCACCGCCTCTTTCATCTCCCGACGCAGCCGGATCAGTTGGGTCCGCGTTTGACTTCCCCCCGGGCTCCGCTTGGGCGTCTTTCCCACGTGTTCCGTCTCGCCGTGGATATTCAGGATCAGCGGGTCCAACTGCTTCTCGAAGCAGACGTAGTCGTGCGGGCACCCCAGCCGCCCCTGGCTGCGAAACTGGTAGAACGAGATGCCGCACACCGGGCAGGTTTGCTCGTCGAGCCGTTTGAGATCTTCCGCCGTGTGACCCACGGCCATCTGCTCGGCCATGTGCTGGGCCAACGCCGCCGCCATGCCGGTGGCACTGGTCGGCTCGTCGGCCGACTGGGTCAAGTACTCGCGGGCATGGTCTTCGCAGAGGTGGAGTTCCTCGGGCTTGCCACCGGTCAGCTCGGTGATGTGAAACGTCGCCGGCTTGTCACATTTCTGACATCGCATGGCTACACAACCGGGGGGCTGAACGGAACTCCGTGAGCGAAAAGGAGACAAGGTGGCCCGTCGCCACCAGGATTCTATCACCGGCCCTACCAGTGTCAACCCGAGTCACGCGCCATTGGGGGACACGGGCCCCACCGATACCGTTCGGCCGCGGCAAGGGCCCTCACGATGTCGGCCGAGGCGAGCGTTGTGCGCCGGGTGTGTGTTCGTTGCGAGGCTCCGCCGGCAGACCTTGCCCCGCCCTGGTCGGTTGTCCTTCCAAGTTCAGCCTGCTAAGCTGGGGCCTGGGTTGGACTACGGTTACCGACCCCCCATGCGCGTGTGAGCGTGGGCTCGTTTGTCTACGCGGAAACCCCGTGGCCTTACGCCGGTGCGTCGTCATTATGGCCCCAGCGAGAACGAGACATTATCCCGATTTCGAGTCGTTCTGGGAGTTGGCCCAGGGGGTCGACTTGGTGCCCGTCTACCGCCGATTGGTCAGCGACTCGCTCACTCCGGTGACGGCCTTTCACAAGATCGACGCCGGCCGGTGTGCCTGCCTGGCCGAGAGCGTCGTGGGTGGCGAAAAGGTCGGCCGCTACAGTTTTCTCGCCACCCACCCGTTTCTGGAGATCGAGGCCTACGGCAATCGGGTGACGATCAACTCGCAGTCGGGCGTGTCGGCCTCGGGGGGGCCGATCCTGGAGACCCGGCAGTTCGAGTCGCCCGATCCGCTCGGCGAGCTGCGAGACCGGGTGACGAAGGTCCGGGCGGCGACGCTGCCGGAGCTGCCGCCGTTTACGAGTGGTGCGGTCGGCTACGCCGGGTACGACGTGGTCCGCTACGTCGAGCACTTGCCCAATTCCCCCCCCGATGACCGACACCTTCCCGACCTGGCCTTTGCCTTCTACGACCAGATGGTCGTGTTCGACCACGTCGACAAGACGGTGGTCGTCGTGGTGATGGCGCGGGTCGACGGGCCGGGCAAGGGTTTGCGCAAGGCGTACGACGTCGCGTGCGCCCGCGTCGACGAGTTGGTCACCACGTTGGCCGAGAAGCCGTGCGACCTGAGGCCGTTGGACGTATCGATCGACGACGAGCTGACGATCGAGTGCACGTCGAACTTCACGCAGGCCGATTTCGAGGCCGCGGTCCAAAGGTGCGTGGAGTACATCCGCGCGGGCGACATCTTCCAGGTCGTCTTCAGTCAGCGCCTGGAGGTGCCGATCCGGGCTCACCCGTTCGAGATCTACCGCACGTTGCGAGTGGTCAACCCCAGTCCGTTCATGTTCTACGTGCGGAACCCGAGTGTGACGTTGGTGGGTAGCTCGCCGGAAATCATGGTCCGCGTGGTCGACGGCGAGATCACCACCCGGCCGCTGGCCGGCACGCGACCCCGCGGCGCGACCGAGGAAGAGGACCGGCGCCTGGCCGAAGAGCTTCTCGCTGATCCCAAGGAGCGTGCCGAGCACGTGATGCTGGTCGACCTGGGGCGCAACGACGTGGGACGCGTCGCCCGATACGGTTCGGTCAAGCTCAGCGACGTGATGACGATCGAGCGGTACAGCCACGTGATGCACATCACGTCGAACGTGGGCGGCCAATTGGCCGAGGGCAAGACGGCGTTCGACGCCCTGTGGGCATGTCTGCCGGCGGGTACGGTGTCCGGCGCGCCGAAGGTCCGGGCCATGGAGATCATCGACCAAGTCGAGCCACACCGCCGCGGCCCGTACGCCGGGGCCGTCGGCTACTTCGACTTCAACGGCAACATGGACACCTGCATCGCACTGAGGACCATCGTCATCCAGGGCGACGTGGCTTACGTGCAGGCGGGGGCCGGGATCGTGGCCGACAGCGTGCCTGCCAACGAATGGGAAGAAACGCGCAACAAGGCGCGAGGACTGCTGATGGCGATCCAGATGACGGAAAGGTGGGGGGAGTAGTGGCGAGTGGCGAGTGGGGAGTGAGCGGTTGATGGTCGCGCGGGGGAGGGAACGGAGCGGCCGGCTTTGAGCGGAAAACCGCTGCGGGACGGCAGACGGCGGCATGTGCTTCCAGGCCCACCGGTTGCACCCGGTGGGATTTTCAGTGGGTTTTGATGGCCTAGGTAGCGGATATGCAAATCGATTCGATTGAGGCTTTCCACGTTGCGTTGCCGCTCCGGCGGGCGCTGGCGACCCCGCAGGGCCCGGCCGACAAGCTGGAGACGGTGCTCGTGCGCATCGAGAGCGGCGGGGCCGTCGGCTGGGGGGAAGCTAGTCCCGGCAATGCCCCCTCGGCGGGCAGCGAATGGGCGGCCGGCGTGTTCGGCTGCGTGAGGGATTGGCTGGCGCCGGCCCTGGTCGGCCGGATGGTCGACTCGGGGGACGCCTTGCAGGAACGGCTCGCCGCCTTCCAGGGCAACCGGTTCGCCAAGGCGGCCTTGGACATGGCCTGGTGGGACCTCAGCGCACGCTTGGCCGACAAGCCGCTCCACCAGCTTCTCAAAGGCGAGCGTGAGGCGATCGAGGTGGGCGTCGGCTTCGACCAGATGGAGTCGATCGAGGAGTTCTTCGCCGCCATCGCCGGCGCGTTCGAGGCCGGGTACGCGCGGGTCGAGCTGAAGATGCGACCCGGCTGGGACGTCCAGATGCTCAACGCCGTGCGGCACGAGTTCCCCACGCAGACGATCCACGTCGACGTCGAGGGAGGCTTGCGCCTGGACCACATGGAGATCCTCTGCCGACTGGACGACTTCATGCTGGCGATGGTCGAGCAGCCGCTCCCGGCCGACGACCTGGTGGGTCACGCCATGGTGCAGGAAACGATCCACACGCCCATCTGCCTGGACGAGTCGATCACCACCCCGGAACAGGCCGACATGGCCATCGAGCTCCAGAGCGGCAAGTACGTGAACATCAAGCCGGGCAGGGTAGGGGGGCTCACCCCAGCGGTGGCCATCCACGACGCCTGCCACCACGGCTGCACCCCCTGTTGGGTGGGCGCGATGCCCCAGACGGCCATCGGCGCCCGGGCCGGGCTGGCACTGGCCGCCAAGGCGAACTTCAGCTACCCGGCCGACTTCTTCCCGTCCGACGAGCTGTTTGAGCAAGATCTGGCCGCCCCTCCCGTTGCCGTCCGCGACGAGGCGGACGGGCCGTTGCGCGTGCCGCTCTGGTCGGAGCCGGGGATCGGCGTCGAGCCCGATTCGGAGCTGCTGGAGAAGCTCTGCTTGGAGCGGGCGAAGGTGTGATGCCGGAGGCCATACGATGGGGACCGATTCTGTGAGGGAGATCCGCTGATGATCTGTGTGATCGCCAAGATCGAGGTGGCCGAGGGCCGTCGCGACGACTTTGTGGCCGCGTTCCACGAGGTCGTGCCGAAGGTGTTAGAGGAAGAGGGATGCCTGGAGTATGGGCCGATGGTGCACGTGCCCACCAGCATTCCGGCACAGACGCCCGCGCAGGACAACGTCGTCACGGTCGTCGAGAAGTGGGAGAGCGTCGAGGCCCTGGAAGCCCACCTCATGGCCCCGCACATGATCGAGTACCGTAAGTCGGTCAAACAACTCGTGGTGAGCACCTCGCTCGAGATCCTCAAGCCGGCATGAGGCACCACCCTTCGTGGGGGTGTTGATCTTCGTGGGGAGGCAGCGATCCCGCCGGGGAGTTCGACTCTACCGACAAGGCCGATCGCCGTATCTTCTGCCCCTCTTTGGTGCTAATCCTAAATCCCCATTCGTGGTTGGTGGTCGGAAGAACGCCATCGGACAGCGCGAGTCTGAAGTCCCTCCGTGAGCTAGCTTTGAGATAGCTTGCCCCAAGGTGGGTAGCCGGTATCCGGTCCGCCGCGGGCAGACTCTCGATTCGGTTTGGCCGCTCCGTCACCGTGCCGATCATCGCGTCATGCTTCGAGTTCCCGTGCACAAAATCGAGCCGGGGATGATTCTGGCCCGGCCGATCCCGTTGCCGCACGATCCCTACCGGTATCTGCTGCAACGGGACCGGGAGATCCCCATGGACCTGGTCCCCCGGCTGAGGGAACTGGGGATCATGGAAGTCTGGATTCGATACCGGGACCTGGAATTCCTGGAAGGCGTCATCGACGAGGCGCTCGGTGAGCACCAGCGCGGAATCTATGCACGCGTGCGTCGCGACTTCGAGGCCGTCGCCCGCGGCTCCACCGCCGAGCTGGACATGGTCGGTTTCCAGGATTCGATTCGCGAGCTGTTCGGTTTCCTCAAAGCCAGCTCCGGCAGCAGCGTCCTGCTCCAGAAGCTCGACGCTTTCGACGACTACCTGATGTCGCACTCGACCAACGTCTGCTACTTGGCGCTGTTGGTGGGCATGAAACTGGAACACTATCTGATTGAAGAGCGCCATTTCAAGTCGGCCAAGGAGGCCAAGGACCTGCACCTCCTCGGGCTCGGTTGCCTATTGCACGACGTCGGCAAGATACGGGTCCCCAAGGAGATCCTCCACAAGCCGGGGCGGCTGGATCCGGACGAGATGGCCGAGATGCAGCGGCACACGGTCTACGGGTATGAGTTGGTCAGGGGAAGCGTGCCCGCGCCCGCGGCGGAGGTGGTGTTGAATCATCACCAGCGATGGAACGGCACGGGCTACCCGAGTCGGACCGACTACGTGAGCGGCGAGGAGCTGCCGCCGTTGGCCGGGAAGCAGATTCCCGTTTTCTCCCGGATTGCCGTCGTGGCCGACATTTACGACGCAGCCACCAGCAAGCGGTGCTACTCCGACGCCAAACTCCCCGTTCAGGTACTCTATGAGATGCGGAACTGGTGCCGCGGGTTCTTCGATCCGGTCGTCGAGGCGGCGCTCTACCGTACCGTGCCCCCGTTTCCGATCGGGCAGGTCGTGACGCTTTCCGACGGCGTTGAGGCGGTGGTCGTCGACTTCAACCCCGAGTATCCGGCGCGGCCCAAGGTGCAGTGTCTCCGCAAACCCAACGGCGAGCGATTCGAGCACCCCTCGCTCGAGGAGATCGATCTGGCCTTCTACCCGGAAATGGAGATCGCCAGGGTAGACGGTCAGGACGTCCGCGGCTTCACGGCCTCCCTGCACGAGGACGAGCCGGCGCCCGCGCTGGTCTGAGGTCACGGGCTCAGGGGTTCAGCATTTCGCGGCGCTCGTCTCGCTGCTCGCGGGTCACTCGTTCGTGCGCGGGTACACACCTCTGGTTTGTGTGCGGGCCTCCGCGCCCAACGTGTGTCAGGAGCCCCGCGCCCAGCGAGTGTCAGGAGATTCGCGCTCAACGTGGGGGGCAAGCAGCCGGCGCGCTCGGGCGATGGGCCTGCACCGCAAGAACGGTCGGGTTGCGACGAACACCTTTCCGGGCAGGCTTCGACCGGGGAAAGCCGGTCGAAGGAACAGCGAGGGCGTTACATCTCGGCACCCTACGGAGCCCTGGGTGCCGTAGGGAGCCATCGGGATAGTGCAGCGTTTTGCTCCCCCCATTTGGCTGATGTCCCGAGGGGGGGGCCGGAGCCTTTTCTCGGCCGCAGTTTCCGCCTACACTCAAGTGCGGAGGATCAGAGAACATGGCGGCGCGGGCATTCGACTCCGGTTTTTCCCCTGGCAAGTGGCGTCGGTCACCGGTCCGGCTGGTGACGCTGGCGTTGTGCGTCGCCATGCTGGCGGCACTTCCCGGCTGCGGCGGATGCCGAAAGACTCCGGAGCAGATCCAAGCCGAGCGGGAGAAGAAGGAGGCCGAGCGGCGGGCTAAGGAAAGGGAACGGGAAAAGAAGAAGCCCGACCTGGAGATGGGCAAGCTCGTCTGCTTGCCCCACGAGCCGGGCTCCGCCGTGTGTCCGTATAAGCCCGGGCACTGGACTACCACCAGCCTGCCGGCGAAGGCCAACAACTTCGATCTGTGGGGCGACCTGGAGACGACCGTGGTCGATCGCCGCGGCAAGCCCATGGGACTGCTGGGCATGCCCTATACCTCGACCGGGTCACGCGACGTGGGGCTCCCCAAAGGACAGATCAAGCGGCTGGAGTCCGTCTTCTACGTGCCGCCGGTGGGAAGCGACGCGTACGTCTCGACTCGCGTCAGCGCCCGCAAAGGAGGTCGCGGCGTCTACGATCAGATGCATCTCAATCTGAAGCGGATGCCTTCGTACCAGTATCATTTCGTCGTGCTCGCCCGCTGGCCGCAGAGCTACAAGTTCGTCGAGGGTCTCGATTCGGTGAAGTACCCCTTGGACTTGACCATGGACCTTTCCCTGGAAGAATCGAACCTTGGCTACTATCGGGTCCATCTGCTGACGGCCGAAAAACGGACGACGCTCCCGCCGCACGCGCTCTTTTGGACCAGCATCGCCTACATCCTCTGGGACGACGCGGAGCCGGGCGTACTTCGCCTCGAGCAACGGGACGCCTTGCTTGACTGGCTCCACTGGGGCGGCCAACTGATCGTCAGCGGGCCCGATTCGCTCGACGCGCTGGGCAACAGTTACCTCGGGCCTTACCTGCCCGCAACCAGCACCCGCACACGAGAGCTGACCGCGGCGGATTTCAAGGAGCTGGACGACGTCTGGACGCCGCGAGCCGGTGGGAAGCCGGGCAGGCGACTCGCGCCGGTTGGCTCGTGGTCGGGCATTGAGTTGGACGTTCATCCTGAGGCTCGGGCGGTGCCGGGGACGGGGGACCTGCTGGTCGAGCGCCGCGTCGGTCGCGGGAGAATCGTGGTCTCGGCCTTTGATCTCGACGGGCCGGAGCTGACCAGTTGGCCCGGCTTCGACGGGTTCTTCAATGCCTGCCTGCTCGGGCGCCCGCCGCGTGCTTTCAGCGAAAGCGATTTCGAGGTGCAAGTCCGTTGGGCGGGCGGCGGGTTCGGCCGGTTCGACCCGCGCGCCGTCTCCAAGCTCCGGTATTTTGGCCGCGACACCGGCACCAAGGAAGTCGGGGCTTCGGAGAGGGAAAACAGTGTTTTTGGCGGGCAAGCCGAGGCGTTCGCCCTGACCGGGGAGGAGGAGTCGGTCCCCCACCCCGGCAAGGAGCCGGGCTCTTGGAGCGACTTTAACCCGGTGGCCACGTCCGCCCGCCAGGCGCTGCGGAGCGCCGCACGCATCGAGGTCCCGGAGCGGATGTTCGTCGTGTGGGTGGTGGCGGTCTACCTTCTGATCCTCGTGCCGGCCAACTGGATCGTCTTCCGCTCGATCGGGCGGGTGGAATGGGCGTGGGTCGCCGCTCCGGTGATCGCCATCGTCTACACGGTGGTCGTCATCCGGCTGGCCCATCTCGACATCGGCTTCGCCCGATCGCTGACCGAGATCGCCGTCGTCGAGACGCAAGGCGACTACCCCCGCGCGCACGTCACTCGCTACACCGCGCTGTACACCTCCCTGGCAACAACCTACGACGTTCGTCTTGAGGATCCGGGTGCGCAGGTGCAGCCGTTCCCGAGAGATGATGAACCCGTGTACCAGTACCGGATGGGGGATAAGCCCGCAAAGCTCCAATACCGGTTTGGCGGGGGCGTGAGGATGCGGGGCTTTCACGTGATGTCGAACGACACGGATATGGTGCACAGCGAGCAGATGGCCGATCTGGGAGGGCCGATTTTGCTCGAGGAGGCGGCTGGCGAGGGATGGCAGGTGGTCAATGAGACGGCCTTCACCTTGCACGACGCGGGCGTGGTTCGCCGAACCGAATCGGGCCAGGTCGAGACCGCCTGGCTCGGCACGCTGAGACCGGAGGACGGGGCCGATCTGCGATTCAGCCGGCGCGAGAAGAACGCGGCGGGGCCACTCTGGGCGAACCAGCGAAGCCGCTCCCCCTTGACGGCCGAGGAGGGGGGCGAACGCGAACTGAATTTCCGCAAGCTCGTCGAGCTGGGCGAGCACCCGGACCGGCTCGAGCCCGGCGACGTGATGCTCGTCGGTTGGCTCGACGAGGAGATTCCGGGTCTCAAGATCAGGCCGGCCGCCCCGCAGACGCGTCGTGCCGCCCTGGTCGTGGCCCATTTGCGCTACGGCTTCGGGGAGGACCCGCGGCCCGACGTTCAACCGCGAGTGAGAAGGGGGGACGACCAGCGGACCGTCAGCCCCGAATCGATCGGGGCGCTGGGCAAGTGAGGATTCGATGATCGAGCTCGTGAATTTCACCAAGCGATACGGCGATCTGGTCGCGGTGGACCAGTTGAACCTGAAGATCGAGGCGGGCGAGATGTTCGGGTTCATCGGGCCCAACGGGGCGGGCAAGAGCACGACCATCCGCTTCCTGGCCACGCTCTTGAAGCCCTCCGGCGGGGAGGGGGTCGTCAACGGGAAGAGCGTTACGCGGCAGCCGCTCGAAGTGCGTCGCTCGATCGGCTACATGCCCGACAGCTTCGGCGTTTACGACGGGATGAAGGTCTGGGAGTTCCTCGATTTCTTCGCCGTCGCCTATCAGATCCCCCGAACCCAGCGGAAGAAGATCATCGGCGACGTGCTGGATCTGTTGGACCTGACCGGCAAGCGGAACAACTTCGTCAACGGCCTGTCGCGGGGAATGAAGCAGCGGCTCTGCCTGGCCAAGACGTTGGTCCACGACCCGCCCGTGCTGATCCTCGACGAGCCGGCCAGCGGCCTGGACCCCCGGGCGCGCGTGGAAGTGAAGGCCCTGTTGAAAGAGCTGCGCAACATGGGCAAGACGATCCTCATCTCCAGTCACATCCTCAGCGAGTTGGCCGACTGCTGCACGTCGATCGGGATCATCGAGCAAGGCAAGCTGGTCCAGGCACCGGACGGCCGGCTGATGTGCGGTCCGATTGCGGAGGTCTTCGGCCGCATTCGCCGCAATCGGATCGTGGAGATCAAGTTCCTGGAGAACGCGGAGCTGGGGTTATCGATCGTCCGAAGGCTGGCCGAGACGCGGAACGTGCAGATCGAAAACAACCGCGTAACCGTCGAGCTGGCCGCCAACGAGCGCCAGGTCGCCACGCTGATGGAGCGGCTGGTGGCCGCGGGAGTGCGGATGCACTCGTTCGCCGACAAGGAGCCGACGCTGGAGGACGTGTTCATGCTGGTGACGAAGGGAGCGGTGGCCTAGGGAAGGATGAACGGGGAAGGATGAAGGATGAATGAAGACGAAGACCCGAAGAAAGATCGCGATCTGGGCGCACGGACCAAGGCGTTTGCGCTTCGCATCATTCGGCTCTATGCGTCGCTCCCCAAAACCGTCGAGGCCCAGGTGATCGGACGGCAGGCGCTCAAGAGCGGCATGTCACCCGGCGCGCACTACCGCGAGGCTCGTCGTGCCCGGTCGACGGCGGAGTTCGTCAGCAAGATTGAAGGGGGATTGCAGGAACTGGAAGAGACGTGCTATTGGCTTGAGCTCTTGGTTGAGAGTGGAATCATGCCGGAAAAGCGCTTGACCGCTTTGCACAACGAAGCGGAAGAGTTGATCGCGATTTTCGCCTCCTGCGCCATCACGGCCAAGAAAGGCAAGTAGGACCGCGCGCCGCGTCACCTTCATTCATCCTTCATCCTTCAGCCTTCATCCCTTCCCCATGTACCTCCTCGACAACCCCGTCCTCCAACGCGAACTGCTGGTGAACCTCCGGATGGTCCGGGCGTTCGTGCTGCTGTTTGTGTACGTGGGGCTTCTGGGGGTGGTCGTGCTGGTGGCGTGGCCGGAGGGGACGCTCGACCTGACGCAGGAGCCGGAGGTGGCCAAGCGGCTGGTCAACCTGTTCTTTCTGGGCCAGTACATACTGATGTCGCTGATGGCGCCCAGCTTCGCGTCCGGGACGATCTCCGGCGAGAAGGAGCGGAAGACCTACGAGATGCTGCTGGCCAGCCCGATGCGCCCTGCCGCGATCGTGGTCGGAAAGCTTCTGGCGGCGCTCGCGCACCTGGCGGTGTTGGTGCTGTGCTCGCTGCCGATCGTGATGCTCTGCGTGCCGCTGGGAGGCGTGCACTGGTCGGAGGTGTTGGCCACTTACGCGGCCATGGCGGCTTCGGTGGTCGCCTTCGGGATGATCAGCCTGGCCTGTAGCAGCTACTTCTCGCGGAGCGTCGCGGCCTCGGTGGTGTCGTACCTGGTGATCCTGCCGCTGGCGCTTTTTGGGGTGTTGTTCTACAGCGTGTTCCAGGCGGCCGGGTGGTTTCGGCTGGTATTTCTGGCGGGTGTTTTTCCGGTCGTCTGCCTGGTGATGTGCGGCGCGCTATTGAGCATGATCAGCGCCCGGCTGATGCACCCGCCCGACGTGGGCGCCGAGGCCGAAGACGTGGTCGACCTGGAGGTGGAACAGCGCGAGGCGATCGGGATGGTGATCCGCAGCGATCAGTTTCCCGACAGCCTGTTCGCCCCGCGCAAGCGGACCGATCTGATGCCCGGCGCCGCGAATCCCGTCTACGACAAGGAAATGCGGAGCGAGCTTTTCGGCCACGGCACGCTGATGCTCCGCCTGGTGATCCAGTTGAGCATGGGCCTGGCCCTGTTCGTGATGGCCGTCTGTCTGTACATCAAGCCGCAATGGGCTCCCTGGTACACGAGCTACGTGCTCCTGTTCAACATGCTCGTGGGCCCGGTTTTTGCCGCCGGGAGCATCACCAGCGAACGGGAGCGCCGAACGCTGGAGATGCTGTTGACCACCACGCTGTCGCCGTGGCAGATCCTCTCCGGCAAGCTCATTTCCAGCTTGCGGGTCTCGGTCGTGTTGACCAGCTTCCTGGTCTGGCCGCTGTTGTTGGCGTGGCTGTTGCCCCCGTGGACTTTCTGGTATGACAGCCTGACGGTGGTCGGCTACCTGGGGATCATCTTCGTCACTTGCCTGACGACGACCACGCTGGCCATGTTCTGCTCGGTGTTTTTCCAGAAGACCTCGGTCTCCTTGATGACCTCGTACCTGGTAGTGATGCTTCTATTTGCCCTGCCGATCGCGGTGAAGCTGTTTGCCGATCTGTTCTTCCCTGACGCCGTGGCCACCATGCAGCTCCGCGACTTCCTGTTCGTCAGCCCCTTCGCCGCCACCTTCAGCCTGCCCTTGCACCTGGAAGCCGGCCACGAGGTCCTGGCCCAGTCGGCCAACTGGTCGCTGCTGACCGCTCCCGCGTTCTTGGCGTGCTACGTCCTGGTCGACCTGACGCTCATTGTCGCGGTCCTCATGCTGTTCAGCATCCGCTGGCGTGCGGTGACGCGATAGGTCGAGGCCTCGACGGGCATCCACGCGGACAGAGTCAGTCGGCAAGACTGGCCACCGTCCGGTCGCGACCCTGGCGTTTGGCTTCGCCCAGGGCCGTGTCGGCGGCGATGAAGAAGGCGTCGGGGGAGGGCAGGGGGGGGGCCGTTTCCCTGGAAGGGGTGACGTGGTAGCCGGCACTGGCCGTGACCTGGTGGGTGCCGTGCCGTGCCAGACCGGGGGGAAGGCTGCGTCGCACGCGGTCGACCACGGCCCGGGCCATCGCGTCGTCGCGCACGGTGAGCAGCAGCCCGAACTCGTCGCCGCCCAGTCGGGCGACGAAGTCGGTCTGGCGCAGGCCGCCGGAGATCACCTTGCCCGCCGCCCGGAGCACCTCGTCGCCCGCCGCGTGGCCGTGGGCGTCGTTGACCCGCTTGAAATGGTCCAGGTCGAGGACCGCCAGACAGAGCCGCCCGGTCGCTCCGCCGGCCGAATGCACCCGCTCCTCCAGGGCACGCTCCCACGCGCGGCGGTTGGGGAGCCCGGTGAGGGGGTCGGTCAGGGCTTCCGCGGCCAGGCGCCTCTGCGTCTGCGCGGCGGCGTGGTCCTTGCGACGCAGCCGGACGATCTCAGCCAACAGCCGGCAAGCCAATCGCAGCTCCCGATCGGTGGCGTCGGCCGGGAGCCGAAGGTCGGCCGGTCCTTCGCCGCCGACGCGGATCACCCCGGGCCGCGTCGCGCCGGCTTCGTCGAGCTGCCCCGCGGATTCCTCCGCATTCCGGGCGAGGAGATCCAGCGGAGCCTCCCGGTCGGCAACGACCAGCTCGAGCCGGGCCAGGTCGGGGACGTCTTCGGCGGCCAGCCAGACGCGGGTGCCGGTCCCCCGCAGCGCGGCGGCCCGGCGTCGTGCCGTCGCCTCGTCGTCGGCAAGGATCAGGATCTCGGCCGCGGGAGGGAAGCTCATGGCGAGCGATTATAACGCGCCCTGGGCCGCTTGCAGCATTCGCTCTCGCTGCTAGAATCACGCCGAGGCGACGAGATGACGGGAGGGGGGCCCCGGCTCGGCGCACCGGCTCCCGGGAGAGGACCCCGGTTCTTATTGGTGTTCGCATGGCCAAGGATCGCCCGAAGTGGACCGGGCCGCAGGAGCCGGGGCTTGCGATCGAAGCCCTTCGTTCATTGGCCAGCCAAGGATCCCCAGGAGGTTGACGTCCGCCATGGCTACCGAACCGGTCGAAGTCGGCGACGTCCCGGAGTGCTGGACACGCCCGCATCTGTTGGGTCTGGAAGGGCTTTCGGCCGACGAGCTCACCGCGATCCTCGACAAGGCCGACGTGTTCAAGCAGGTGCTGGTGGAGGGGCCGAAGAAGATCCCCGTGTTGACGGGCAAGACCTGCGTGAACCTGTTCTTCGAGAACTCCACCCGCACCCGGACGAGCTTCACCCTGGCCGCCCGTCGGCTGGGGGCCGACACGATCGACTTCTCCGCCGCGACGAGCAGTCTGTCGAAGGGGGAGACGGTGATCGACACGGCGAAGAACATCGAGGCGATGGGGGTCGACGTGGTGGTGGTCCGGCACCGCACGCCCGGCACGCCGCACCTGTTGGCCCAGAATCTCCGTTGCTCGGTCGTAAACGCCGGCGACGGCCCGCACGAGCATCCTACCCAAGGGCTTCTGGACATCCTGACGATCCGGCAGCGGCTCGGGCGGATCGAGGGGCTGACGGTGGCCCTGGTCGGCGACATCGCCCACAGCCGCACCGCCCGGTCGAACATCTGGGGCCTGAAGGCGCTGGGGGCCCACGTGATCGTTTGTGGGCCCTCCACCCTGGTTTCGCCCCGCTGGGAAGAGTTGGGCGTGGAATACTCGTACAGTCTGGACGACATCCTTCCCCGGGTCGACGTCTTGAACCTGCTCCGCATCCAGTTCGAGCGCCAGTTGACGCGGCCTTTCCCCTCGGTCCGCGAGTACGCCCACTTGTATGCCATGGACCGCGACCGTTTGGCCCGGGCCAAGCCGGGTATCCTCGTCCTCGCGCCCGGTCCGATCAATCGCGGCGTGGAGGTCACGCCCGACGTGGCCGACGGCCCCCACTCGGCCATCCTCGAGCAGGTGACCAATGGGGTCGCCGTCCGCATGGCCGTGTTGTGGTTGGTCACGGGGGTGGGGAAGGATAAGGGATGAAGGACGAAGGATGAAGGATGAAGGATGAGTCCTGACCGACTCGCCACTTGCCACTCGTCACCTGCCACTCGCCACCTGGTCCATAACGATGTCTACGATCCTCATCCAAAACGGCCGCGTGATCGACCCGAGCCAGCAGATGGACCGGGTCACGAGCCTGCTCATCGAAGACGGCCGGATCGCGGCATACGACGCATCGCCCGACGAACAACACGAGATCATCGACGCGGCGGGCAAGATCGTCGCGCCGGGCCTGATCGACATGCACGTCCACTTGCGCGAGCCCGGCTTCGAGGAGGACGAGACGATCGAGACGGGCACCGCCGCCGCGTTGGCCGGGGGGTTCACCTCGATCGGCTGCTGCCCGAACACCGACCCGCCCATCGACACCCAGGGCACGGTCGAGTTCGTCCGCCAGAAGGCCGCCCGGGCCGCCAACTGCAACGTCTTCGTCTTCGCCTGCGTGAGCAAGAACCGCGAAGGCAAGGAGCTGGCCGAGATCGGCCAGTTGTTCGAGGCCGGGGCCGTGGCCGTCACCGACGACGGCGCCCCCGTGTACGACGCCGAGCTGATGCGCCGGGCGTTCGAGTACTGCCTGATGTTCGACATCCCCGTGCTGAACCACCCCGAGATTCTCGAGCTGACCAAAGGCGGCGTGATGCACGAGGGCACGACGCAACTGGTCCTCGGGCTGGGCGGCATGCCCGCCGCGGCCGAAGACGTGATGACCAGTCGCGACATCGCCCTGGCCGAGGCCACCGGCGGCCGCCTGCACGTGATGCACGTCTCCTCGGGGGGGAGCATCCACGCGATCCGCCGGGCCAAGCGGCGCAACGTGCGCGTCACGGCCGAAGTGACCCCGCACCACTTCACCCTGACCGACGAGTGCCTCCTCTCCTTCGAATCGAAGTACAAGATGAACCCGCCGCTGCGGGGGAAAGGGCACGTCGACGCCTGCATCGAAGGCCTCCAGGACGGCACGCTCGACGTGATCGCCACCGATCACGCCCCCCACGCCAAACAGAAGAAGATGCAGGAGCTGGATCGCGCCCCGTTCGGCATCGTCGGGCTGGAGACGGCCCTGGGGCTGGTCGTCACCCAACTGATCGAGCCGGGACACCTCGACTGGCCCACGGTGCTGGCCAAAATGACCTGCAACCCGGCCCGCATCCTCGGCATCCCCAAAGGCACGCTCGCCCTCGGCGCCGACGCCGACGTGACCATCATCGATCCCGAGGTCCGCTGGAAGGTCGATCCGGCCGAGTTCCGCTCCAAGAGCACCAACACCCCCTTCGACGGCTGGGATCTCACCGGCCGAGCCGACACGGTCATCGTGGGCGGCAGCGTGAAGTTCCACAGGCAGTAGGTGTGCCGCTTGCGGCTTCGCCTGGTCCCACTCGATCCAGACTCCGCTCTCGCGAGGCCCCAACACCGACGATCTTATGTCCTTTCTCATCGACGGCTACAACCTGCTCAACGCCGTGGGGATCGTCGGTCGCGGTGTCGGGCGGAGCAGCCTGGAGCGGTCGCGGCGGGCCCTGTTGAACTTCCTGGCCGAGTCGCTCGACGCGGAAGAGGCGGCGCGCACGACGGTTGTCTTCGACGCGTCGGATGCGCCGCGAGGCTTGCCCCGGGTGGTTGAACACCACGGGCTGACCGTCCGCTTCGCAGCCGGGTATGCGGACGCCGACGCCTTGATCGAGGAGCTGATCCGGGCGGAGACTGCCCCGCGTCGGCTGACCGTGGTCTCCAGCGATCACCGGCTGCATCGGGCCGCCCGACGCCGCCGAGCCAAGGCCGTCGATAGCGACGTCTGGTTCGGCGAGGTCGCCCGTCGCCGCCGAGATCGAGCGCAGCCGACCGAGACCGGCCCGGCCAGGCCGCACGTGCCGCTTTCTGAAGCCGAGGTCGCCGCGTGGCTCGAGCGCTTCGGCGGCGAGGCCGCCTTGGAAGATCTCGTCGAGGCCGCCGAGGCGGACGCACGCCTCGAAGAGCCGGTTGCGGAAGAGCCTCCGCCCGACGACGAGGGCGCCGACAAGCCCACCGACGAAGAAGCCGCCCAGATCGGCGATCCCTTCCCGCCCGGCTACGCCGAGGACCTGCTCGAGGACCTATCGGACGACGAATCGTTCGACTTCTTCCCGCCCGGATACGGGGAAGAGACCGGCGAGACGTAGGTCCTTCACTCGTGGACGAGCAATTCGGGCCGGAACTTGCGGATAGCGTTCTCGAACAACGCCGGGTCTTTCGGCGGGAAGAATACGTAGCCGTCGGCCCATTCGATGCGGTAGTGGCCCAGTGTCGACTTGGTCTTGCTGGGCTCTCTGGAAAACGACCAAGGCCACAACCAAGCGCGCAGGAGCACTTCGCGCCGTGTCGCTGGCCGGACAACGCAGATTTCGCTCCATCTCAAGAACCTTGGCTGTCCCGCGCGACGTTCGAAAGCGATTCCGGACGCGTCGATCAACAGGCGAGATAAGATCCACCGTCGCAACTGCCAAGCTACGGCCAGGAGAAGGAACAGGGCCAGCAAGTAGGTCAGGATACACGTCGCGGCAACGATTTCGGGGAACCACGGGGCGTCGAGGAGCAACAACAATAGGAAGGTCGGCAAGGAGAGCACCACGCCGCCCAAGAAACCGAGAAGCACGTCAACCACATACAGGCCGAAATCGATCCAGTCCCTCCGCGCAATCCACGGCTCGATCGCGAACACGTTGGGATGCCGTTCGCCGCGCGGCTGCCCCGTGCCGCCGTCCAGGCTTCTCGGCGAAGCATACGGATTCTCTTCGTCCCACTCCGAACCGGCCATGCCAGCCCTCCGCGACCGAGAATCGTGAGGAGGAATCGGGTGGAGTCAAGACGTTCAGACTACCGGCTCAACGCCTTGTCCGAAATATCCTTCCGGCACCAGGCGCCGTCCCAGCGGATGGGTTTGACGGCGGTGTAGGCCTGGAGCTTGGCCTTGGCGATGTTGTCGCCCAGGGCGGTGACGCCGAGGACGCGGCCGCCGGAGGTGACGATCTGGCCGTCGACGAGCTGGGTGCCGGCGTGGAAGACCTTGACGTCGGGCACGTTGGCGGCCTCGTCGAGCCCGCGGATGGGGTGCCCCTTCTTGTAGCTGCCGGGGTAGCCCTCGCTGGCCATGACCACGCAGACGGACGGTCGCGGGTCCCACTCCAGCGGGGCGATCTCGTCCAGGCGCCCGTCCACCGCGGCTTCGAGCAGGTCGACCAGGTCGGTCTTGAGTCGCATCAGAAGCGGCTGCGCCTCCGGGTCGCCGAACCGGACGTTGTATTCGAGGACCTTGGGCCCTTGATTGGTGATCATCAGCCCCGCGTAGAGGACGCCGTGGAACGGGCGCCGCGCCCGCTTCATCGCGTGCACGGTCGGCACGAGCACGTGCTCCTCGATCCAGTGGAGCATCTCGTCGTCCACGAGCGGGGCAGGGCAGTAGGCCCCCATTCCGCCGGTGTTCGGGCCGGTGTCGCCGTCGCGGGCGGGCTTGTGGTCCTGGGCGGGCTGGAGCGTGACGAGCGTCTTGCCGTCGGTGATGGCCAGCACGCTGGCCTCTTCGCCGTGGAGCCGCTCCTCGATCACCAAGCGATCGCCGGCTGAGCCGAACTCCCGGTCCCGGGCAATCCGCTCGACCGCCGTGATGGCCTGGTCCCGGCCGTCGCAGACGATCACGCCCTTGCCGGCGGCCAGGCCGTCGGCCTTCACGACGATGGGCACGTTTTCCCGGTCTCGAAGGAACTTGATGGCCGTCTTGCCGTCGTGGAAGGTCTGGAAGTCGCTGGTGGGCACGTCGGCGCTGCGGAGCATCTCCTTGCAGAAGACCTTGCTCCCTTCGAGCTCGGCGGCGGCCCGGTTGGGCCCGAATACGCGGAGGCCCTCGGCCTGGAAGGCGTCGACAATGCCGGCGGCGAGCGGGGCCTCGGGGCCCACTACGGTGAGCGACGCCCGGTTTTCCTTGGCGAACCGGATCAGGGCGTGGAAATCATCGGCGGCGATGCTCACGTTCTCCGCGTCGGCCGCCGTGCCGGCGTTTCCCGGGGCGACGAAGACACGATCCACGCGGGGGCTCTGGGCGATCTTCCAGGAGAGCGCGTGCTCTCGTCCACCGCTACCGACGATCAGTACGTTCATCAGGTGTTTCCTTGCGGTCTTGGGGTTAGGAGTCGGGAGTGGGGAGTTGGGATTATCGTCTCTTGGCTGAAGTCTGGGACGGCGCCGATTCTAGTGGCGGAGAGCGGGTTGAGGAAGTGGGGCCGTCCTGGGCGAAGCCGCAAGCCGCTTGGGCGGCTCGGCCGAAAAACAGCTTCCCGACTCCAGTAGCACATCACCCGCCGTGTGCCGTCCGCCGGCTACGGCACACGGCGAGTGCCTGCTACTGCGTACTGCCCGCCACGTGCTGCCGACCGCTCACCACCCTGCGGAAGAGTGGTTGACAACGACTCTGAGGCGGACGATAACCAAATGGAACGGTCGCCTTGGTGGCGGCTTCCCACCCGCGCAACGTCTACGCCGCGTCAACCGAGCCCAGCGGCCCTTCCTTGTCGAGCGGCTTCCTCGAATTCCCGAAAAGGCTTACTCCGATGGCCGACGAGAGAGACAAGTCGGCGGCGTCCGAGTCGAGGCGCCCGGCGGTCGACCGCCGCCGGCGGGGCGTGCTGGGGGCGATCTTTGGCTCATTTTTGGGGGTGGGGCTTGCGGCTCTGGGGGCGGCGGGCGGGCTGTGGACGCTGGCCACGAGCCGGTTCATGTTGCCCAACGTGCTCACCGAGCCGCCCAGCCGTTTCAAGGTGGGCTTCCCCGGCGACTATCCGCCCGGCTACGTGGAGACGAAGTTCAAGGAGAAGTCTGGGGTCTTCGTGATCCACGGCGCCTACCGGGGCAAAAGGCAGGTCTACGCCCTGAGCACGGTTTGCACCCATCTGGGCTGCATCGTGATCTGGCAGGAGAACGAGCAGAAGTTCAAGTGTCCCTGTCACGGGAGCGGTTTCTACCAGGACGGGGTCAACTTCGAGGGCCCGGCCCCGCGCCCGCTCGCGCGGTACGCGATCCGGATCGCCGACGACGGACAGTTGGAGGTCGACAGGAGCAAGCAGTTTCAGGAAGAGCTCGGTCAGTGGGACGACCCGGCCTGCTACGTTTCCGTCTGAGGCGGTTCATGGGCTTCGTCGAGAGAGTCCGCAATTCGCAGCTCTGGAAAAGCATCTTCCGGCATCCGGCCCCGGTCGACCGGCGAAACCGCGCGCTGGTGGTGCTCACCAACTTCATCCTCCATCTGCACCCGGTCTCGATCAAGAAGCACGGCCTGCGGCTGAGCTACACCTGGTGCATGGGCGGGATCACGTTCTTCCTGTTCCTGGTGGAGACGATCACCGGCGTGCTCTTGATGTTCTACTATCGGCCCACGCTCGAGTGGGCGTACAACGACATGCTCGCCCTCCGCGACGTCGTCTCGCTGGGCGTGCTGCGCGAGGTGCACCGTTGGGGCGCCCATGCCATGGTGATCACCGTCTGGCTGCACATGTACCGGGTGTTTCTGACCGGAAGCTACAAGCGGCCGCGGGAGTTCAACTGGGTCGTCGGCGTGGTGCTTTTGGTATTGACGCTGCTGCTCTCGTTCACCGGGTATCTGTTGCCGTGGGACCAGTTGTCGATCTGGGCGATCACCGTGGGATCGAACATGGCCCGGGCCGTTCCGATCCTCGGCCATGAAGGGCCGGGGCAGCAGATCCTCACCGTCGGCGGCATCGACATGATCACCAGCGCGTCGGACGCCCGGTTCGCGCTGCTCGGCGCCCGGGTGGTCGGCGAGGAGACGTTGAATCGCTTTTACGTGCTGCACTGCGTGGCCATCCCGCTGGTCGCCGCGTTTTTGATGGGCGTCCACTTCTGGCGGATTCGCAAGGACGGCGGGATCAGCGGGCCGATGTGAGGTTGAGAGTTGAGGGTTGAGGGTTGGATTGGAGGAAAAATGAGGGGCGAGTGCACGTTGGCGAGCCGCTTGCGGCTTCGCCCGGACTGCCCCTGGCCACTGCCTACTGACTGCTGACCACCGGTTCCTACGCTATGCCCGGCAATGAGCAGGAATTCATCGAAAGCATCGCGTCGCCCTTGGGGTGGTACTACCTGTTCGTCTGCGCGCTGAACGTGGGCGCCGCCGTGTATTGCCTGCGGACAGGGAGAGACCGACGAGGTACGTGGGCGTGGCTGATGGTTGCGGTCGTGTTCGGGCTTCTGGGGGGCGGAGCCTTTCTCGGGAAGCCCCTCGGCATGCCGGCGGCGCTCAAAACGGCCATCGACGCCGTGCTCGGCCCGGTGACGTTTACCTTCGGGACGCTGGCGGTGCTTTCGACGCTCTACCTGGGCCGACGGTTCTTCGTGCGCCCCGCGGTGGCGTGGTCGGGGCTCTGCGCGTCGCTCGTGTTCATGGGCGCTTCGATGACCGACCCGGAGTTCGCCGCGGTGATCGGCAAGCCGGACAACGTGCCCATTGTGGCGATGGTCTACCTGCTGGGCTTTTTCACGTGGCTAGGGGCGTATCAGGGGGTAAAGAACGACGAGCGGCTCCGGCGCGGGGCGGGGCCGGTCGAAGGCGAGCTTCGCGACAAGGTGCTCGTCTGGCCCGACCTGGTCTACGTCGAGCTGATCGCGATGGTGATCGCGAGCGTGATCCTCATCGTCTGGTCGATCGCGCTGCGGGCCCCGTTGGAACAGCCGGCCAACCCGGTGGTCACGCCCAACCCGTCCAAGGCCCCCTGGTATTTTCTGGGGCTCCAGGAGATGCTGGTTTTCTTCGATGCCTCGATCGCCGGGGTGATCCTGCCGGCCCTGATCATTCTCGGCCTGATGGCGATACCGTACCTCGACGTCAACCGCAAGGGGAACGGCTACTACACGATCGCCGAGCGGAAGTTCAGCTACGTGGTCTTCCATTTCGGTTTCCTCCAGTTGTGGATCCTGTTGATCCTGATCGGCACGTTCATGCGGGGGCCGAACTGGAACTTCTTCGGGCTCTACGAGCCGCGGGATGCGCACAAGGTGGTGGCCCTGGCAAACGTCAAGCTGTCGGAGTACTTCTGGGCGATCTGGCTGGGCATGAGCGTGCCGCGGCCTCCGTCCGGGAGCGGCGCCGTGGTGCAACTCGGCTGGATCGTCTGGCGGGAGATCCTGGGGATCGTGCTCCTGGCGGCCTATTTCGGCGGGCTGCCGGTCCTCTTGGGCCGGACGATCCTGAAGCCGTTCCGCGAGCAGATGGGCCGTGGGCGCTACGCGATCATGGTCCTGCTTCTGTTGATGATGCTGATGCTCCCGCTGAAGATGATCCTCCGCTGGAGCTTCAATTTGAGCTATATCGTGAGCATTCCGGAGTATTTCTTCAATTTCTGAGCAGGGAGAAGGGAGAAGGGAGTAGGAAGAGACCGGCGGGCGGGCGCAGCGCCGTGTTCCAGGTACCCTCCAGCCACCAACACCCTCTCGTAACTCATAACTCCCAACTCTCGCCCCCCAATCGCAACTCCCAACTCCTTACTCCCCATGCCTTCATCCGACAGCACGTACTACAACGTCAAGCGGCTTCACGTGGTGTTTGCCGCCGCGTCGCTGGCGCTCTTGGCGGTGACGGCGTGGATGGTGGCCGCCGATCACTGGCGCGAGTGGAAGGTCTACCAGCGGACGTTCCGCGACCGGGTGGAGCCGTGGCTGACGGAAGCGTGGGTCCGCGAGAAGGAGACGGGGGAGTTTGCGACCGAGGAACGGGAGCTCGAGGAGGCGCTGGCCAAGGCACGAGAAGCGGTGCCCGACCGGACCTTGATCCGGAGCTTTTGTGAATTGCTCGCGCGGGAGGCCTCGCGAGAGGGCGCCGAGCCGGGCGAGGTTACCCCGATCCAGTCCGCCTATGAAACGTTGGCGGCGGGGCCGAGCGTCGAGTCGCGGGCGAAGCTGCTCGGGCGGCTGTCGAGGCCGCTGGCCGCCGCAGGGAATCGACGAGAAAACCTCGACCGCCAGCTCCGCTTCCTCCGGGCGGAGTTCGACGAAGCGCGGAGCTTCTACGAAGCGGGCGTTGGGGAGGGCCTCTCGGACGAGAAGCTGAGCGAGCTGCAATCGCGGGTCGACCGCGTCAAGAGAGAGATCGACGCGCTGGCCGTCCGATCCGAGGAGGCATCGGCCCGCTACGATACGCTCAAGGGGCTTTTATACCAGATCACGCAACCGGAGGACGAAGCCCGGCGGGCCCTGGCCGAGCATCGGGCCAAGGTCGACCGGCTCGATCGGGCGTTGGCCGAGCAGCGACCGAGCCTTGCCAAACGCGTGCTTCGGGCGCCGATCATCGACGCGTTCGGCCGGCCGCTGGCGATCGACCAGATCTGGCTTCCCGACTTGACCCTCGACTACAACTTCCGCCGCGTGGCTCGGTTCGATCGCTGCGTGACGTGTCACCGGGGGATCGACAAGGCCTCACCCGGCTCGCCTTCCAAGCCGGCATGTCTCCCGCAAGAGGTGCTCGCGCTGGAGCTCGCGGTCCCCGAGGCGTCGGGCGACGCAGATGGTTCGGAGACCGGCCCGGAAGAAGGCGACGACGGATCGGCCGAAGCGGGGCAGAAAACTGAGCCAACGTTGAGAAGCCGTTACGGCCTCGCCCTTGCCCCGCGTGGAGTCCTCGATGCCGGCGAGCCGACCGTCGGCCTGGTCCTGCCGCGCACGCCCGCGGCCGACGCCGGGCTGCTGGCGGGCGACGTGATCCTCACGATCGACGGCGCGAAGATCGCCGACCGGAGCGACGCGCGTCGGGCCCTGCTGGCGGCGGCTGCGCGCCCTAAGGCGAGGGAAGAAGATGGCGGGCCGAGAGGGCTCAAGCTCGAGATCCGCCGCGGGTTTTCGCATCCGTACTGTTCGCACTCCCGCCTCGATCTGTTCGTCGGCTCGCTCAGCCCCCATCCGGTGAGCGAGTTCGGTTGCACGATCTGTCACGCAGGGCAGGGGAGTGCCACCGAGTTCAAATTCGCTTCGCACGCGCCCAACGATCCGCAGGAGCGGATTCGCTGGCGGCGCGAACACGGGTGGTTCCGAAGCGAGCACTGGGACTTCCCCATGCTGGCGGGGCGGTTCTTCGAGTCGAGTTGTCTGAGATGTCATCACGCGGTCACCGACCTGGCCGCGAGCGATCGCTTCCCCGATCCGCCGGCACCGAAGCTCTTGGCGGGGTACGATCTGGTGCGTCTCGACGGATGCTTTGGTTGCCATGAGATCAAGGGAATCGGTCCGTCGGGCGGGCGCGTCGGGCCCGACATGCGGCTCGAGCCGAAGTACCATGAGGCGGCCCTGGATCTGATGTCCTCGGCGGATTTGAGCGAAGAGCAGCGGTCGCTCGCCGAGAAGATCGTCACGTATCCGGAAGACCCCGAGCCGCGGCGGCGGCTGGTCGCCTCGCTGGCGGTTGATGGGAGTGCCGATGCGGCCTCCGACACGGGGCAAGGCAGCGCGGCGTTGGCCCGCGCGCTGAAGGTGTTGGCGGCCGAAGAGCCCGCGCCGGGCACGATGCGCAAGGTGGGGCCGAGCCTCCGCCAAGTGGCCGGCAAGCTCGACGCCGCCTTCGTGGACGATTGGCTCCGCAACCCCAACCGGTTGCGGCCCGGCACGCGAATGCCGCAGATCTACGGGCTCACTCATGCTCTCGACGGCGAGACCCTGAGCGAGGTGCAACGGTTCGAGGCGGCCGAAGTCTACGCGGTGGCGGAGTACCTGTTGGCCATAAGCCGGCCGGTCGAGCCGTTGGAGTCGCCGCCGGACGTGACGGAGCCGCCCTCGGCCGGGCGGGGCAAGCGACTCTTCCTCACCCAAGGCTGCCTCGCCTGTCACCAGCACGACGACTTCCCCGAGGGGCAGTCCGTGCAGGGCGCGAATCTCTCCATGCTCGGCTCGAAGCTGAACACGGAAGTCGGTCGACGGTGGCTGGTGAGCTGGATCCGCGATCCGGCCCGTCACTCTTCGCGGACGCGGATGCCCAATACGCTTCTCGAGCCGGTTCCGCTCGTTGAGGAGGACGGCGACGGGACGGGCGAGGCGGCGCCCGCCCGCCTCACCGATCCGGCGGCCGACGTCGCGGCGTATTTGCTGGAATCGGCCGACGCTGGCGACAAGCGGACGACGCGCCCGGCGCTCATCGAGTCGGCTCTCGACGAGCTTGTCTCGTTGCACCTGGCCGGGGCGATCTCCACCAAGCGTGCCCGGGACTACTTGAACGGGGCGACTGAGATGACGGCCGAGCAGGCCCAGGGCGACGCGATCGAGCTTCTGGGCTGGGTGACGCGGGAGAAGAAGATCCGTTACCTGGGCAGGCGCACCATCCGCAAGCGGGGCTGCTACGGGTGTCACGACGTCCCGGGCTTCGAAGACGCCAAGCCGATCGGGCCCGCGCTTTCCGCCTGGGGACGCAAGCAAGAGTCGCTTCTGGCCTTCGAGCAAATCCATCGGTTTCTCGCCGAGTCGCCCGGAAGACGGGACGAGAAACCGGCCGGCGCCGAAGGCCCGGCGACGAGCGAGGCCGCGCGGGCCGGCCAAGACCCCGGCCGGGGTTTCTACGTCGAGGCCCTGCTCGGCCATCGCCGCGAGGGCTTCATCTGGCAGAAGCTTCGCGGGCCGCGGAGCTTCGACTACAAGACGGCGGAGAACAAAGGCTACAACGAGCACCTCACCATGGGGCGCTTCACGCTGGCGCCGGACGAGCGGGAGGCGATCATCACGTTCGTGCTCGGGCTGGTCGCCGATCCGCCGGGGGAGAAGTACGTCGATCAACCGGATCGCCGTCGCCGGGCGATCGTCGAGGGGCGCAAGGTGTTGGACCGATACGCCTGCGCCGAGTGCCACACGCTGGAGATGGAACGTTGGCAGATCCGGTACGACCCGGAGGAGATCGAGGAGCCGTACGAGGTCGAGGATTTCGCGTTTCTTGCGCCGCAGATCGACGCCGCCAAGCTCGAGGCGACGACGAAGCCCGATCGCCGGGGGCTCTATCATGCCGAAGCGGTGGGGCTGCCGCAGAGGGACGAATGGGGGGAGGTGCTCGAGGACGTCGACGACGACGACAACCCGATGTACTACCTCAACCTCTGGGAGCCGCTGCCGGTGAAGGCCGTGGACCAGTGGATGCCGTGGAGGGTCGGGTCGGCACAGTTAGGGGTTTCCGATCCGCTCGAGGTTTTTGCGGGGCCGTCGGGCGGGGGCGCTCCGGCCCCGCTGACCGTCGGCCAGCAGCAGATGAGGCCGACGTACGCGCCGCACCTTGCGCGGATTCAGCCGGCTTGGGGAGGGGCGTTCGCCCGATTGCTGTTCCCTCACGTTCTCGACGAGGACAACCCGGCGGTGATGGAGGCCTGGGGCTGGGTGCCGCCCCCGTTGGTCGGCGAGGGCGCGAAGGTCCAGCCCGCCTGGCTGCACGATTACCTGTTGGAGCCGGTCCCGGTTCGTTTTGCCGCGGTATTGCGGATGCCGAAGTACACCATGTCGCCGGACGAGGCCGGCAAGCTGGTCGACTACTTCGCGGCGGTTGCCGGAGTGGATTTCCCGTACAGCTCGGATCCCCGCGGCCGCAGTCTCGGTCTGGAGGCCAGGGAGCGGAAGCGCCCGAACCGCCTGGACGACGCGATGCGGATCGTGATCGACCGGACCACGTTCTGCACGAAGTGTCACTTGGTGGGTGATTATGGTCCGGGCGGGGAGATCGCCACGGTGCTCGGCCCCGCGCTCGACCGCGCGGGGAAGCGGCTCCGGCCCGAGTACCTGCGCCGGTGGCTGGCCAATCCGAAATCGCTCCTGCCGTACACGGGAATGCCCGTCAATTTCCCGCCCACCGGCCCGCCCATTGGGCAGGACCTGTTCGAAGGCGAAAGCATCGAGCAGCTCGACGCGGCGATGGACCTGCTGCTAAACTACGACTGGTATATGAAGCGCCGCACGTCGATCCGGGAGATGATCGAGTCGGCCGAGAAGGCGAAGTCCGTTGGTGCGGGCGAGGACGAGTAACCTTTCCGGGGCGGGCCGCAATGGCGACCCGGCGTGCGATTGCGTATACTGAATGCTGCGCGCATCGAGTCGTTTGACGCGCGAGGATCAGCCGAAGAATAGCTTCCGCGTTTACGGAGTAGTAGGCACACGCCGTGTGCCGTAACCGGCGGACGGCACACGGCGTGTGCCTGCTACGGAAGTCGGGAAGTTGTTTTTCGGCCGAGCCTGAGTGCAGCCGCGAGGAGAGTGTTTCATGGCGAGAGAGATGAATAGACGCCAGTTTGCGACTCGGACGGCCGCCGCGGCTGTGGGCGTGGCCGTGGGCCTCCAGTCCCCCACGATCCTCAAAGCGGCCGCCGGCGACAAGTGGGGCGATCTCGTGGGCCGCTTCGTCTACGACGGCAAGGCGCCGGAGCGAAAGAAGCTCAAGGTGGATAAGGATATCGAGTGCTGCGGCAAGTTCGACATCCGCGACGAGTCGCTGATGGTCGGAGGGGACGGCGGGCTGGGGAACGTCTACGTCTACGTTCGCAGCCGGCGGGTCGACGTCTGTCCGGAGCTGGAGGAATCGGCCGGGAAGCAGGTGCTTCTGGACAACCGCGATTGCATCTTCATTCCCCACTGCATGTCGATTTGGGTGGAGAAGCAGGATCTCTCGATCGTCAATTCCGACCCGGTGGCGCAGAACGTGGCGTTCTCCCCGCTGGGCGACCGGCCGGCCAACATCATCCTCACCGCCCCGCCGGACGAAGCCTCCAAGGCCACCTGGCAGTTCAAACGCAAGCAGAACATCCCCGTTCCCATCGCCTGCAACTACCACCCGTGGGAAAGCGCCTACATCTTGCCCCGCGACAACCCGTACGTGGCCGTCTCCGCCATGGGCGGCACGTTCAATATCCCCAAGCTGCCGGTCGGCGAGCTGGAGTTCCAGGTATGGCACGAGCGGGTTGGCTACCTGGACACGCCCGACTGGTCGAAAGGCCGTTTCGAGATGACCATCAAGCCCGGCACCAACGACCTGGGCACGATCAAGCTGACCCCCTCGATGTTTGAGAAGTAGCGTTGCGTTCGGTCGCCTTCGGTCCCCAAGATTGTGCAACCGTCAGACGTTGCCCGCCCGTGTTGATCGCCGGGATCACACGGGCGGTTGTCGTGTGGTCTGCGCTTGCCGCGGGCGGTTGCCGCCTGTCTCAGCCGCCCGAGTTTCGCTTGAACCTGGAGGGCCGCGATCCGGACGAGATCACCCTGGTCCAGAGGGATGCGCTCACGGAAACGCTCGCCGAGCTGTTCGGCACGCCGGACAGTCCTGCGATTCCCGAAGGCGTCGGCCTGAGCCTCGAGCTGGTCGAGATGGCCGCGGGCCCGCTCGGCAGGCTCCGGGACGAGAGCGGAGGGTCGGGCCCCGAGCGGGGGCTGTATCGTCAGCATTGCGCCTCGTGCCACGGGATTTCGGGCGACGGGGCCGGGCCGCTGGCCACGATCCTGGATCCCTATCCTCTGAATTTCCGCAGCGGTTTGTTCAAATACACCTCGACGCTGGCCGGGGCCAAGCCCACTGGAAATGACCTGGAACGGACCCTGGTCAAGGGGATGCGCGGCACGGGGATGCCTTCGTTCGCCGAGTTAGAGCCGCTCCAGAGGGCCGCTCTGCGGGAGTACGTCGAGTATTTGAGCATCCGTGGCGAGACGGAGTTGTACCTGATCCAATTGGTGGTCGACGAGGATGAGTACCTCCCGCTCGGCGTGGACGCCCGGGAGATGGTCATGGAGGACGGAGCCCTGGCGGCGGCGGAGGCGTGGGCCTTGCCGGAGGATTATGCGGAGGAGTACGTCGTCGTGCCGCCGCCGATGCCGGCGGTGAGTGCGCCCGAGCAGCTTGCCGACTCGATCGCGTTGGGCCACGAGCTTTACGTCGACAAGGACTCCCAGTGTGTGAAGTGCCACGGCCCGGAGGGGGCGGGTGACGGCGAGCAGACCGATCTGTACGATGATTGGAACAAGCCGAAGCAGGGGGTCACGCCCGAGGAGACCAAAAGGCTCGCCCGGCTGTATACGCTTCCGGTCCAGCGGCTTCGCGCCCGGAATTTTCAGGAAGGGGCGTTTCACGGCGGCGATCGTCCGGAGGACGTCTACTGGCGGATCCACGTGGGCATCAAGGGCACCCCGATGCCCACGACCGGCCCCATGCCTGGAGCCGCCGGGGCGCTTACGCCGGAGGAGATCTGGCACGTGGTCAATTACGTGCGGTCGCTGGCAGGGGGACTTGATGAATGATGAATGATGAATGAGGGATGAGGGATGAGGGACGGTGAGTGATGATGGGACGTTGATTTTGGAGGAGGGTTGACGTAGACTGCGGCCGGTCGGTGGGAGTATCCACGGGACGCAGCCCGTGGGCTTCGGCGGTCGCCGCTACCGACTTCCCAACGCCGGACGTCTGCTGCTTGCTGCCCGCTTCTTACTACCCGCTACGCACTGCCAACTGACTGCCAAAACCATGACCGACGAACAATGGCGAGATCTACTCCGCGTTCTGGATGGCGAGCTGCTTGAGCCGTTGCCCGTGGGGTTCATTATCGATAGCCCCTGGCTGGCCGCGTGGCACGGGGTTTCGATCGTCGACTACGTGACCGACGACGCGGCCTGGCTGGAGGCGAACTTCCAGGCGGTCCGCCGATTCCCGGACGTGCTGTTCCTGCCCGGCTTCTGGGCGGAATACGGGATGTGCACCGAGCCCTCGGCGTTCGGCTCGAAGTGCGTCTGGCCGGAGCACGATTTCCCGTTCGCCGAGAAGGTGCTTTTCGACTACGGCGACGTGAGCCGGCTGCGGAAGCCGAACGCGCGGACCGACGGCCTGCTGCCGTTCGTCCTGAAGCTCCTCGAGCGCACCCAGGCGAGGATCGAGGAGGAAGGCCACCGGATCCGATTCGCCACGTCGCGGGGCCCGATGAACATCGCCTGCTACCTGCTGGGCCACACCGAAGTGATGATTGGCGTCAGGACCAATCCGGACGAGATTCACAGGATGTTGGAGGTCGTCACGGACTTCATCGTCGACTGGGTCCGATTGCAGGTGGCCAGGTTCCCCTCGATCGACGGGATTCTGCTTCTAGACGATCTGATCGGATTCCTGGGCGACGACGACTTCCGGCAGTTCGTCTTGCCCTACTTCAAGCAGATCTTCGACTCGCTCGACGTCTCGGTGAAGGCGTTGCACAACGACTGCCACGGCCTGATCAACGCGCCGTACCTGGCCGAGATGGGGTGCAACCTGTTCAACTTCTCGTTCGAGCACGGGCTGGAGGAGATGCGGCGGCTGGCCGGCGATTCGGTCACCCTTCTGGGGAACATTCCACCCCGTGACGTGATGGCCCAAGGGACACCCGAAGACGTGAAGCGGAGTGTGGCCGCGGCCCTGGCGTCGGTGGGGGACCGGCGCCGGATCATCCTCTCCTGCGGCGGCGGGACGCCCCCGGGCGTCCCCACGGAGAACTTCGACGCGTTCTGTGAAGCCGCCACCGGCGGGTAATACCTTTCGGCCGCCCGCCACCGTATCCGTCCTTCTCCCAACTCGGGTTGTCGCTTATATTTAGGGAAGGGAGTATCCCCGGGGCGGGCCGGCGAAGCCCAGTCAGATTGAGACGTTGGCGCTCGTGGCTCGTCCGGGCACTGGACGCTTGGACGTGCCGATCCGGCCATCCGTCGATTGGACGTGTGTGTTGGGTTTGTGGTGACCGCACTCGTGTGGGACGGACGCTAACCGAAAGGGAGCCATCGCTCTGATGACCTTCGTGGACCGAACTGCGTGCCGGGTGTGGGTGGTTGTCGCTGCCGGAGTGCTCCTGGCATGGGCCACGTACCCGACGCGCGTGCGGGCGCAGTTTGGTCGCTTGGGCCTGGGGGCCGCGCCGGGCAGTCGGTTTGAGCTGTCCGACACCGTCCAGCTCGACCGGGCCGACAGCACCGTGCGGACCACGCTGGATCGGGTCAAACAGTACCTGGCCGACGAGCAATGGCAGGAGGCCGTGGAGACCCTTTGCGAGGTAATGGAGCAATCCGGCAACAAGCTGTTGGGCGTGACCGAGCGGCGTTTCGTCAGCGTACGGGACTACTGCCATCTCCAGTTGGCCTCGTTGCCGCCGGAAGCGTTGGCTTCGTATCGAAGCCGGGTCGATCCTTCCGCCCGAAAGTGGTATGAGGAAGGCATCCAGGGGCACGATCGGCGGTCCTTGCAGGATGTGGTCGACCGGGCGTTTTCGAGCAGTTGGGGCGACGACGCGCTCTACGCGTTGGGCGAGATGGCATTGGAGTCGGGCGACTATGCGGCGGCCCGGTCGTATTGGGAGAAGTGCATTCCGGCCGATCCGCCTGACGGCACTCCCCGCACCTGGCTCTGCGTGCCCGATACCGATTTGGACTTGGCGGCCGTTCGCGCCCGGCTCGTGTTGGCTTCGATCCTGGAGGGGTCGCTCTCGCGGGCCCGGGAGGAGTTGGCCGCGATGTCGCGATTGCACCCGGAAGCTCGGGGGCGGCTTGGCGGTCGGGAGGCGGTCTACGTGGAGGGGCTTTCGTCGTTGTTTTCCGAAGCGGCCGGCTGGCCCGATCTCCCGGCAGACGCGGATTGGCCCACGTTTGGCGGGTCGCCGCTGCGGGGCAAGATCGCCCCGGTGTCCGTTGATCCGGCGGAGGTGGCCTGGCGCGTTCCGTTGCGTCCGACGGTGCCGGCGAGCACGTCGTTTTGGGGCTCGGGGGCTCCCACGCGTCGCGTGGCGGAGGATGCCCGGGCGCCGTTGAGCTATCACGCGGCGCTTGCGGGGGACCTGGTGCTGGTGAACAACCAGGTGGAGATCGTGGCGGTCGACCTGCACACGGGCAAGCCGGCCTGGGGCGAGAGAGACTCGCGGATCTACCGCGACCAATTCGAGGAAGAGGTCCACGCCCTCTACAATCCGGAGGCCAACCTGGGAGTGCCCCGGTTTACGATGACCGTGTTCGACGGCAGGCTGTACGCGAGGATGGGATCGGCGGTTACCAGTCGGCCTCGGGAGCCGGAGCTGGCCCGAGGAGCCGGGTACCTGGTATGCCTCGACCTGGAGGCCGAGGGGCGGATGGTATGGAAGATCGTGCCGCCGGAGAAGGACCTTGCGTTTGAAGGCTCGCCGGTCACCGACGGGGCGGACGTCTACGTGGCGATGCGACGCAGCGACATCCAGCCGCAGGCCCACGTGGCCTGTTTCGAGGCCTCCAGCGGCCGGCTCCGGTGGCGGCAGTCCGTCTGTGCCGCGGAGACTCCGGCGCGGGGGATGCTCTACGAAACCACGCACAACCTGCTCACGCTCCATCGGGACACGATCTACGTGAACACGAACCTCGGGGCGGTCGCGGCGCTTTCGGCCCGCGACGGGCGTGTGAAGTGGGTCAGCCTCTATCCGCGGGTGCTGAAGGGCGACCTGTTGAAGCTGGCCCCTCACGGCTGCCGGGATCTCAACCCGTGCCTCTACGACCGCGGCACGCTCCTGGTGGCCCCCTCCGACAGTCGGCGGATCTTTGCCCTGGATGCGGCCAGCGGCCAGATCCTCTGGCAGACGGGCCCGGAAGTTGAGGACGCCGTCCACTTGCTGGGCGTTGCCGGCGACGCGCTCGTGGCCGGCGGCGACCGCCTCTATTGGATCGGCTTGAAGGCGGAGGAGGCCGGCAAGGTGAGACACGTCTGGCCGCTGGGGCACGAGCGGCTGGGGTACGGCCGTGGGGTCCTCACCGGGGATTGCGTCCTTTGGCCCACGCGCGACAAGATCTACGTGTTCAACCAGGCGACCGGAGAGCAGAAGAAAGAGATCTCCCTGGTCGCCCGCGGCACAACCGGCGGCAATCTGCTCGTCGCGCCCGGCTATCTGCTCGTCGCCGGGAGCGACGAATTGGTGGCCGTGCGAGGGCCGGGGGGCCAACGCCAGAAGCGCGAACAGGAAAGGGACACCATTGCACTTCGACATTGACGGAGAAACGTCCCGCGAAGTCGGCAGACCAATGCCCCAGCGCGGCCACTGGCCGCAACCAAAGTACTCATCACGCTCCGCGTGATGGGCACCGTCACGCGGAGCGTGACGAGTACAATGAACCACGAACGCTTAACACTTAACTCTCAACCATCAGCTCTCAACCATAAACCCTTAACTCTCAACCCTTCCCCCTCGCCGCACATCGCCCCATTTACCCCCTGACCAACCAGCGAACGAACCCATGCTTCAAGACGACGACGTCCAATCCGTACAGAAACTGAACGAGGCCTACCGATCGATCACCGAGCAATTGGCTCGGGTGATCGTCGGGCAGCACCACGTGATCGAGGAGCTCCTGGTGGGGATGTTCGCCCGGGGACACGTGCTGCTGGAGGGCGTGCCGGGCCTGGCCAAGACGCTGATGATCCGCACGCTGGCCGACGCCCTGTCGCTGCGGTTCAGCCGCATCCAGTTCACGCCCGACCTGATGCCCTCGGATATCACCGGCACGGAGATGATCCAGGAGGACAAAGTGTCGGGTACCCGGGAGCTGCGGTTTTTCAAGGGCCCGGTCTTCGCCAACGTGATCCTCGCCGACGAGATCAACCGCACTCCGCCGAAGACCCAGGCGGCGCTGTTGGAGGCGATGCAGGAGCACCAGTTGACGGTGGGCGGGAAACGCTACGTCCTCGACGAGCCGTTCTTCGTGATGGCCACGCAGAACCCGATCGAGCAGGAAGGGACCTATCCGCTGCCCGAGGCCCAGCTCGACCGCTTCATGTTCAACACGTTGATCGACTATCCCGATGAGGACGAGGAGCTGGAGATTGTCAGGCGGACCACCGCCGACGTCACCGCCGAGGTGACGCCCACGCTCGACGCGGAGCAGATTATGGCGCTTCAGCGGATCGTCCGCCGGGTGCCCGTGGCCGACCACGTGGCCCGATACGCGCTCTCCCTGGCCCGGCTGACGCGTCCCGGGCACAAAGACGCGCCGGAGTTCGTGCGCGAGTACATCAATTGGGGCGCGGGGCCCCGGGCGAGCCAGTATTTGGTGTTGGGGGCGAAGGCCCGGGCGGTGCTTCACGGGCGAAACTGCGCGGCGACCGAGGACGTCGACGCGGTGGCCTACCCCGTGTTGCGGCATCGCATCCTCACCAACTTCAACGCCGAGGCCGAAGGCGTCAAGCCGGACGACGTCGTCCGCCGGATGATCGACACGGTGCGGACCTCCCTAGACGAGACCGAAGCGAGTGGAAAACTCCCCGCAGTATTTAGATCCGAAGGTCCTGGCCCGGCTTAGAGGGCTCCAGTTGCGTGCCCGGATGATCGTGGAAGGGTACGTCTCGGGCCTGCACCGGAGCCCCTACCAAGGCTTCTCGATCGAGTTTGCCGAGCACCGGGAGTACGCGCCGGGGGACGACCTGCGGTACGTCGACTGGAAGGTGTTCGGGCGGACCGACCGCGTCTACGTGAAGCAGTACGAGGAGGAGACGAACCAGATCTGCTACCTGCTTCTGGACACCAGCGAGAGCATGCGCTATCAGAGCGCCGACGCGCCGATGTCGAAGCTGGAGTATGCCCAGTGCGCCGCGGCGGCGCTGGCCTACTTGATTCTCCACCAGCAGGACAGCGCGGGGCTGGTGACCTTCGATCGCGAGGTCCGGGCGCTGGTGCGCCCCAGCAGCAACCCCTCGCACCTGAAGCAGCTTCTGCACGTGATGCAGGAATCGGTCGCCGAGCGGAAGACCGAGACGGGGCCGATCTTCCACGACCTGGCCGAGCGGTTCAAGAAACGGGGGATCGTGGTGATCCTCAGCGACCTGTTCGACGACGTCGACTCGATGATGGCCGGCCTAAAGCACTTTCGCCACAAGCGGCACGACGTGATCCTCTTCCACGTGCTCGATCCGGCGGAGCTCGATTTCCGGTTCCAAAGGATCACGCTGTTCCGGGGCCTGGAGCAGTTGCCCGAGGTGCTGGTCGATCCCCGTGCACTAAGAAACGCCTACTTGCGGGAGCTCGACGCCTACGTGCGCCGGCTCAAAAAGGGCTGCCGCATGCACCGGATCGACTACGTGCAGATGCGGACCGACCAGTCGATGGAGCTGGCGCTGTCGAGTTATTTGTCGTCGCGGATGACGCGGGTTCGTGGGTAGCGTGTTCGTCGATAGGGAGTGAGTTCGTCCAATCGGGTTTGCGAAGCCGCAAGCGGCTCGGGGCTTCAACCACACAACGAGCCGCTTGCGGCTTCGCGACCTCACTGAGTATTCAGGGACCTTCCGCCGATCCGTGTCACGGATTGGATCGGCCACGCATAGACCATTTCCGCTTCGCTGTGATGTTTCCTACTCCGCCCCTCTTCGCCTTCGGGTTCACCAGTTGGGGGATGCTTCCCTGGCTGGCCGCGGCGGCGGTGCCGATTCTGATCCACCTGTGGAGTCGGCGGCGGTATCGGGAGATGTACTGGGCGGCGATGGAGTACCTGTTGGCGGCGATCCGTCGCAGTCGCCGACGCCTGCAAATCGAGCAGTTGTTGCTGCTCATCGTGCGGACGCTGGTGATCGCCCTGGTGGTGCTGGCCGTGGCCGAGCCGTTCTTCGAGCGGGCCGGGTTCGCCTTCGCGCCAGGCGAGCGAACACACCGGGTGCTGGTGATCGACGGCTCCTTTTCGATGGCCTACCGGCCGACCGACAAGAGCCGCTTCGATCGGGCCAAGGAGTTGGCCGCGCAGATCGTGGAGGAAAGCCCGCAGGGCGACGGGTTCACGCTGGTCGTGATGGGCGATCCGCCGCGGGTGGTGGTCGGGAATCCGGTGTTCGAGCCCCGGGATTTTTTGCCGGAGGTCGAGGGCCTCAGACTGCCGCACACCACCGCCGATTTACCGGCGACCGTGGGCCGAGTCGAGCAGGTCCTCGTCCGTGCTCGGCGCGAGCATCCCCGGCTGACGCGGGAAGAAGTCTACTTCCTCACCGACCTGGGCCGCGTCGGCTGGCTTCTGGACCGGGACGATGAAGCGGTGAAAGTTGAGTTCCTCAAGCAGTCGAAACGCCTGGCCGAGTCGGCCCGGCTGGTGGTGATCGACCTGGGCCAGGAGGGCGCCGAGAACCTGGCCGTGACCGCGCTCTCGACCGACGAGCCGTTCGCCACGATCGCCCGGAACGTCAACGTCGAGGCCGAGTTGAAGCTTTTCGGCCGGCAGACCCCGAATCGCCAGTTGGTGCAGCTTCTGGTTGACGGGCGGCGCGTCGAGCAGCAGACCGTGGACCTGGCAGCGGGAGGGGAGGCCTTGTTGGGATTCTCCTATCGGTTCGAGGCCCCGGGCGACCATACCGTGGAGGTCCGCTTGGAAGGCGATTCCTTGGACGTCGACAACCACCGCTGGCTGGCGATCCCGGTGAAGCAGTTTGTGCGCGTGCTGTGCGTGGACGGGCGACCTTCCGGCGAGCCGTTCCGCGGGGCCACCGATTATCTGGTTGCGGCGCTTCAGCCGGAGGACGACCGGCTCGCGCCGCCGCTGGTGCGACCCGAGGTCGTGCCCGAGAGCCGGCTGTTGGAGCTCGACCTGGAGCGCTACGACTGCGTGTTCCTGTGCAACGTGGCCCAGTTCACGTCGAGCGAGGCCCGGGCGTTGGACGGCTACCTGCGGAACGGGGGCAGCCTGGTGTTTTTCCTGGGCGATCAGGTGATGGCCGGCCGCTACAACCGGGAGCTGGCAAGCGGTCGCGCGGACCGGGGCCGGGTGCTGCCGGCCCGGTTGGGTAAGCGGGTCGACAAGCCGGAGTACCGCCTCGACCCGCGGGACTATCGCCACCCGATCGTCCGCAGCTTCCGCGACCACGAGGAAGCCGGGCTGTTGACCACGCCGGTCGAGAAACACTACCAGTTGATCATCCCCAAAGGGTCCAAGGCGAAGGTCGCCTTGGAGTTGGATGGGGGCGATCCGTTCATCGTCGAAGAGCCGATTCACCGGGGGCGCGTGGTGATGTTTGCCACCTCGGCCGACGACTCCTGGACCCCGATGCCCAAGCTCCCCAGCTATCTGCCGATCGTGCGGGACGCGCTCTTTTATGCGATCGGGGAGCAGCTCGCGCAGCGGAACGTGGAGGTGGGGCAGACGATCGGAGGGACGATCGCCGCCGACGCGGCGGACGTGCCGCTTTTCGTCGGGCGCCCGGACGGACGCCGCGAAGAGCTGCGACCCCGCAACGAGGAAGGCGCGAGCACGTGGAGCTACTCGGACACGGACACCAGCGGCATCTACACGGCCGAGCTCGGTCCGCCGATCTCCCGCGGCGAGGCCTTTGCGGTGAACGTCGACACGGTGGAAAGCGATCTTGCCCGGATCAGCCCCGAGGAGTTGCGCGAGCGAGTCTGGCCCGAGGTCCCCTTCGTGCACCAAACCACGTGGCAGAACCTCGACGACGAGCCGGTGGGGCGGATCAGTCGCCACAGCGGGTTGCCCAAGGCCCTGTTGTATGCCGTGCTGTCGCTGTTGTTTGTCGAGACCTTCCTGGCCTGGCGATTCGGACACCACCGCTTATGAGTTTCTCCGTGCCCACGTGGATCGAACGACTGCTCGGCATCGAGACCGGGCAAGGGGAGGGTACGGTCTGGAGCCTGGAGCACACCTGGGCCTGGGCCCCGTGGATCACGCTGTTGTTCGCCGCCTTCGCCGTGGTCTTCGTCGTGGGGATCTATCTACGGGAGAACCGTGAGGCGTCGAGGGCCTATCGGATCACGTTGGCCTTGATCCGGCTGGCGCTGGTGACTTTGGTGCTATTGATGCTGGCCCAGTACGCGTTGTCGTTCCAGCGTACGGGCCTCCCCTACGTGGTGGTTCTGGTCGACGACTCGCTGAGCATGACCACGGTGGATCGGTACGACGAAGATCTCCGCCAGAAGATCGCGGCACGGGTCGAGCGCGCCGGCTTGGAGGGGCTCAGCCGGTGGAACCTCGCCCGAACGCTCCTGGTGGAGCGGGACGGGGCGCTTCCCCGCGCGATTCGCGAGAGCTACAAGCTGCGGCTCTACTTCGTGACCGGCGCCCGATCGAGCCCAACGGAGGGCTTGGCGGGGCTCGTGGAAGAGGTGAAGGCGATCGATCCGTCCGGGGAAGCCACGCGGCTGGGAACGGCCGTGCGCGCGATCTTGGACGATCTGCGCGGGACGGCCCCGGCGGCGATCGTGATCCTGAGCGACGGGATCAACACCGACGGGCCCGATCTGTCGGAAGCGGCCGCCTATGCCCGGCGCAAAGGCGTGCCGCTGTTTACCGTGGGCCTGGGCGACGATGAGCCGGTCCGCGACCTGGAGTTGAGCGACCTGCTGGTCGAGGACGTGGTCTTCGCCGGCGACGTGGTCAACTTCGAGTTCCAGCTCAAGGGGACCGGCTTCGCCGGACGCAAGGTCGAGATCGTCTTGCGCGATCGCGACCGGCCCGGCGTGCTGGCGAGAATGGATGCGACGATCGAGGATCAGCCGCAACGCCTGCGCCTCCCCTATCGGCCTCCGGAGGTGGGCAAGTTCCGGTACCTGCTCGAGGTGGAGACCTTGGACGGTGAGTTGGACGGGGAGAACAACCGCCAAGAGCGGACGGTTACCGTCAGCGACCAGAAGGTCCGCGTGCTCCTCGTGCAAGGGTATCCCAGCTACGAGTACCGCTACTTGGCGAACATGCTCCACCGCGACGGCAGCATCGAGTTGAACACGGTCCTCCAGAGCGCCGATCCGGAACACGTCGAGCAGAGCGAAACGGCCTTGCGGGGGTTTCCCGTGCGGCGGGATGAGCTTTTTGAGTACAACGTGATCATTCTGGGCGACGCCGACCCGAGCCAGCTCAGCGCCTCGATGATGCAGAATCTGGTCGACTTCGTTTACAACCAGGAGGGTGCCGGCAAGCAGGGCAGGGGAGGGGCGCTGGTTTGCCTCGCGGGGCCGGAGTACATGCCCTTGGCCTACCGGGGCACGCCCTTGGCAAAGCTGCTGCCGATCGAGCTGGGGAGCGTCGTGTCGGACGGCCCCGGCGGGGCCGCTCCGGAGGAGTTCGTGCTCCAGCCGACCGAGCTGGGGCTGGCCAGCCCGCCCATGCAACTGGGCGACACGCCGGCCGAGACCCGGAAGATCTGGAGAAACCTCCCGCCGCTCTATTGGCTCCTGAAGGCGCCCGGGGTGAAGCCCGGCGCCATCGTGCTCGCCCAACATCCGGAATTCGTGGGTCACGACGGTCGTCCGCTGCCGCTTATTTGCATGCAATACGTGGGGGCGGGCAAGGTGCTGTTTCACGCCACCGACGAGACGTGGCGGTGGCGGTGGCGGGTCGGCGACGTCTTCTTCGCCCGGTACTGGGTCCAGACGATCCGCTTCCTGAGCCGCGCCAAGCTCTCCGAAGGCGACCTTTCGGCCGTGCTCACCTCGGATCGGCGCAAGTACCAGCGCGACGAGCCGGTCCAGTTGCGGGTGAGGTTCGCCGACGAGCGGCTCGCCCCGGCCGCAGACGACGGCGTGACCGTCGTGCTGGAACAGAAGGGTCGCAAGACGCGGCGGCTCCAGCTCCATCGCAGCGCCGTCGCCCGGGGGATCTTCGAGGGCAGACTGACGAAGCCGCCGATCGGGTCGTACCACGCTTGGGTCGCGATCCCCACGCTGAAAGGCGGAACGCCGTCGGTCGATTTCGAGGTGGTCGCCCCACCGGGCGAGTTCCGACGCGTGCAGATGGACGCCCCCGAGCTGAAGCGGGCGGCGCATGGCACCCGAGGCCGTTTCTACACGTTCCTCCAGGCCGATCGGCTCCCCAACGACCTACCCGCCGGTCGTCAGGTCCCCATCGAGTCGCTGCCTCCCAAGCCGCTGTGGAACACGTGGCCCGTGCTGCTCGTGTTCCTCCTCCTTCTGACCACGGAATGGGTCCTGCGGAAATTCGGGGGGATGGTGTAGAATGATGAAGGATGAACGATGAATGCTGAAGGATGAATGACAACCGGTCATGTTCGATCGCGTGAAACCATGTCGCATCCCCTGAGACAGAGAATCGCGATCCTGCGGGCCCGTGTCCGGCGGCTGGTGACGGTGTACGCCGTGAGCTGGATCGTCGGGGCGGTGGTCGCCGCGGTCTTGGTCCTGGGCTTGGCCGACTACCTGCTGCGATTCCAGGATCGGGGCATCCGGCTGATCTCGTCGCTGGCCGTGTTGGGCGTGCTTGCGTGGACCGCCTACCGCTACCTGGTCGTCGGATTGACGACTTCCCTTTCCGACGTCGAGCTGGCCCGACGCGTCCAGCGGCGTTTCCCGAAGCTCGGCGACGGGCTGGCCAGCGCCGTGGAGTTCCTTGGGCAGTCGGAGGGCGATCCGACGGCCGGGTCGGTCGCCCTGCGACAGGCCGTGATCGCCGAGACCACCGCCGAGACCGATCCGCTCGATTTTCGCGACGCGCTCCGCTCCACCCCGGCGCTGCGTGCCGCGCTAACGACGACGGCGGTCTGCCTGGTGGCGTTGATCCTGGTCGTCGCCGACACGCTGAGCTCGCGCACGGCGGTCGCCCGGCTGATCAACCCCTTTGGCAACGTGGCGTGGCCTCAGACCCATCATCTCGTGCTCGTGGAGCCGGTCACGCGGGTCGCCAAGGGCCGGGCGTTCGAGGTCGAGGTGGTCGACCGGCGGGGGGTGAAGCTGCCGTCGGACGTCCGCATCCATTATCGGTTCGAGAACCCGGACGGCTCGGTGGCCGAAGAGAGCGAGATGATGCGGTTCGTCGATGGGAGGATCGCCGCGCGCCGGGAAAACGGCTCCACGGACCCGCGGCGCCAAGGCGGCGTGATGGTCGCCCGACGCGAGGGCGTCTCCCGCCCCTTCTCGTACCGTGTGGAAGGGGGCGACGACTACACGATGCCCTGGATTCCCGTCGAGGTGCTGGAGCCGCCGGCGCTGGAGACGTTGTCGCTTGAGTTGATCCCACCGGACTACACGGGCTGGCCATCGGAGGAGGCCGACAGACAGATCCGCGCCCTGGTGGGCACCCGGGTGGAGATCTCGGCCGAGTCGACCAAGCCGCTTCAGTCCGCGGTCCTTTGCCTGGAAGGAGGCGTGAAGATCGAAGGTCGGCTGACCGGCCAGGACGGTCGCCGGGTGGAGGCGGAGTTCGTCGTGGAGCGGTCCGGGGCGTATTGGTTCCAGCTTGCCGACGTGGAGGGGCTCACCGGCGGGAGCGAGGCCCGCTGGGAGGTCCGGGCCGTGCCCGACGCCCCGCCCACCCTTTCCATCGAACAGCCGGCCGCCAACGTGTTCGTCACCCCGCTGGCCGTGGTGCCGCTTCGGGTGGCGGCGAAGGATGATCTGGCGATCCATCGCGTCGAGTTGAAGTTCAGCCGGTCCGATCTTCCGGACGAGGGCGAATCGGTCCTATCGCTCTACGCGGGCCCGGACCGCGTCGAGCCCCAAGCCGGGGGCCTTTCCGGCGGCGCCGAGTTGGGGCACAACCTCGTGCTTCCTCCCTACCTCTGGCAGCTCTCCGAGCTGGGGCTTGCGCCGGGCGCCCAGGTGACCTTCCACGCCACGGCCACCGACTACCTTCCCAACACCGGCCAGAGCGACCCCCGGCGCCTGGTCGTCATCACGCCCGAGGAGCTCACCGAACGGATCGCCTCGCGGCAGGCTTCCATCCTGGCCGAGCTATCCCGGGTGCTTCAGATGCAGAAGCAGGGCCGAGGGCAGGTGGGCGACCTGGAGATCCGGTTGGGCGAGGTGGGACGCTTCGGCCGGCTCGACGTCGATCACCTCCGCGGCGCCGAGCTCAACCAGCGTCAAGTGAACCAGACGCTCACCAGCCCGACCGAAGGCGTGCCGATGCACATCCTCGGCCTTTTGGCCGACCTGGAGAACAACAAGGTCGACAGCCCCGACGTCCAGCGGCAGATGCACGCCCTGTTGGACGAGATCGACCGGCTCGATCGAGAGCACCTGCCGTTGGTGGGGCGGGAGTTGACCGCCGCGATCAAGTCGGCCCAAGTCGCCCTGCAAGATCGCCCGTCGGGGGACGTGCCGCCGGGGCCCGATCAGGAAGAGGTCCAACCGGCCGAGCCCGACCCGGCGGTGGTCAACTCCCTGGCCGCTGCCGGCCGGCACCAGGACCAGGTGATCGGCTCCCTGGAGCAGATGCTCGACCAGCTTGGCCAGTGGGACCGCTATCGCCGGTTCCACAGCCAGATCAGCCAGCTCTTGCGCGAACAGGAGGGGCTCCGGGAGAATACCAAGGAGTTGGGCAGCCGCACACTGACTAAGGGCCTGGAGGACCTGCTCCCGCAGGAGTCGGCCGACTTGAAGATCCTCGCCCGAAGGCAGTTCGATCTCGCCCGCGACCTCGACGGCATTCAGCAGGCCATGCAGCGGGCGGTTGCCCAGTTGCGCGAGAGTAACCCCCTGTTCGCCGAGACCGTCTCCGATGCCCTCCGTCGGGCGCAGGAGCTGGCCATCAGTGGGCAGATGCGGTCGGCGGCCTCGGGCATCGGAGAGAACCAGATGGGTCAGGCGGTCGGGCGCCAGGAGCAGATCGTCGAGGACCTGCGCGAGATCCTCGACGTCCTGGCCAACCGCCGCGAGCACGAGCTGGAGCGGCTCGTCAAGCAGCTCCGCGACGCCGAAGCTGCGCTTTCGGAGATGGCCGAAAAGCAGGAAGGGCTGAGGAAGCAGATCGACGAGGCGGAGGGGCTTTCCAACGAGGAGGAGCGCCGCCGCCAACTGGAGCGACTCAGCCGCCAGCAACAGGAGCTTCAAGAGGACGCTGATCGCATGGCCCGGCGACTCGAGCGCCTGATGGCCGAGTCGGCCGGCCAAACGGTCGCGCAGGCCGCCGGGAAGATGCGCGAGGCCGCTCAGTCCGCCCAACAGGGGAATTGCCGGGGGGCCTCCCAGCAGGCCGGCGGGGCCAAGAAGGACCTGGACGAGGCGCGGCGTCAAGTGCGAGAGCGCCGCTTGGAGGCCGAGGTTCAGTTGGCCCTGGAGCAGCTCGCTC
>DATKZH010000250.1:0-17932 GCA_035528065.1 Thermoguttaceae bacterium
CGGATCCGCGTCATGGGTTGTTTGGGGCGAGGCGGAGCCTCGCGTTAGTGCGTTCCCAGGCAGAGCCTGGGAACGAGGGATGGTTTCTCGGGCGATCGACATGGTTTACTCCAGCGACAGGAGCACTTTCTCCATGATGTCGCAGCTCTCGTGGGCTTCGGCCTCGGTGATCACGAGCGGCGGGGCCACGCGCATCACGTTGCCGAAGATGCCCACGGCGCCGACCAACAGGCCGTTTTGGGCGCATCGGTCGATGATCGGGCGGATCAGCTCCGGGGCGGGCTCCTTGGTCTTCTTGTCCTTGACGAACTCGAGGCCCATCACCAGCCCCCGGCCGCGGACGTCGCCCAGGTACCGGCACTTCTCCTGCGTCTGGCGGAGCCGCCCCATGATCACGGGGCCCATTTTTCGGGCGTTTTCGGAGAGGTTCTCCCGCTCCATGATCTCGAGGATCGCGATCACCGCGGCGCTGGCCACGGGATTGCCGCCCACGGTGCTCGACATCTCGCCTTTGCCCAGGCAGGCGAACACGTCGCTGCGTCCGGCGAGGGCGGCCACGGGCATGCCGCAGCCGATGCCTTTGCCGATGCACATCAGGTCCGGCTCGAGGCCTTCCTGTGTATGCCCCCACTGCGACCCGGTCCGCCCATAGCTCGATTGCACCTCGTCGACGGTGAACAGGATGCCTTTGTCGCGGGCCCAGCCTTCGAGGCGTTTCAGGTATCCGGCGGGCGGGAAGATGAAGCCGGCCGCGCCCTGGTACGACTCGATGATGATGCCGGCGAGGCTGCCGCAGGAGTTCGCCCGAACCACGTCGTCCAGGGCCTCGAGGTGTCTGTCGGCGCACTCCTCCTCGGTCTTCGACCCGAACGGGCAGCGGTAGAAGTAGGGGAACGGCGCGCGGATCACGCCGGCCATGGCCGGGCCGTAGCCGCGTTTGGGGCCGGCCAGCCCGCCCACCGAGGCCGCCGCGTACGTGCGCCCGTGGAACCCGCCGGTGAACCCGAGGATCTCGAACCGGCCGGTCTTCCGCTTCATGATCCGGACGGCCGCCTCGACGGCCTCGCTCCCGGTGGTCAGGAAGAAGCACTTGTCCATGTGGTCGGGCAGGGCCGCGACGAGCTTCTCGGCGGCGAGCACCCGGTACTCGTTCGGGCACTCGTAGTTGTTGATCAGCTTGGCCGCCGACTCCTGGATCGCCCGAACCAGGTGCGGATGGCAGTGGCCGACGTTGGTCACGAGCACGCCGCTGGTCCAGTCGAGATAGGTGTTGCCGTCGACGTCGGTGACCGTCGAGCCACGGCCCGTCTCCCACACGACGGGGGCCTGGTACCCGGTCGAGTCGGCCTCGACCCTAAGCCAACGCTCGATCAGCGCTTTCGACTTAGGGCCGGGGAGGGGAGTTTTTACGTTAGCAACGCCCATGAGCTCTCCTTGGATGAGGGATCAGGGATGAGGGCGGGACGACATGCTTCGTTTCTCATCTCTCGAAACCGGACCGGCGGTGTGTGGGATTCGCAAGGAGACCTTCGGTCGGCCCGGGATAAGGGACAAGGGCAGGACGACATCTCCCATCTCCCATCTCCCATCTCCGATCCCTCATCCCTCATCCCTCATCTCTCATCCCTTCCAGCACTTCCCCGTTGACGCACCATCGCGGCGGCTTGCCCGAGAGGGCGAGGTCGACGTCCTCGACGATGTCCTCGCGGATCTTCTGCCCGGCGTCCTCGCTGTACCAGGCGAGGTGCGGCGTGAGGATGGCGTTTTCCAGGCCCAACAGCGGGTAGGTCTGCTCCGGCGGCTCGGTGTCGTAGACGTCGATCCCGGCGCCGGCGATCTTCTTTTCCCGCAGCGCTTCGGCCAGGGCCTCGTGGTCGACCATCGGTCCGCGCGACGTGTTCACGAGGTAGGCCGTGGGCTTCATCAGCGCCAGCATTTTCGCGTTGACCAGATGGCGGGTCTCGTCGTTGAGCGGCGTGTGGATCGTGATGAAGTCGGCCTCCGTGAAGACCGTCCGGTGCGAGTAGGTCCTGACCTTCAGCTCTCGGACCTGGTCCAGGGAGAGATACGGATCGCAGACCATGATCTGCTCGAAGCCGAAGCCCCGCATCTTCTCCAACACGCGGCTCCCGATCCGCCCGCAGCCGATGATCCCCAGCCTGCGGCCCGCCATGCGGTAGCACTTGGCGATGGGGGTGAAGTTCCACTTGCCCCGGGCGACCGAGTCGTCGAGCACCCGGCGGCTCTGGGGGATCTGCCGGGCACAGGCGAAGATCAAGGCGATCGCCTGCTCGGCCACCTCGTCCATGCAGTAGTCGGGGCAGTAGGCCAGGGGGATGCCCTTCGCGGTGCAGGCGGCCACGTCGACGTTGTCATACCCGGCGCCGTGGCGGATGATCCGCTTGCATCGCGTGAGCGAGTCGATCACCCGGGCGGTCATCGGCACCATGTTCACGACGATCACGTCGGCATCGCGCACGGCGGCGATCACTTCGTCCTCAGGCCGGAACTTGAGCTGGAGGGCGGTGAAGTCGACGCCCCGCTTCTCCATCTCGGCTGCTTCCCAGTCCATGTCCGGCTCGATGTAGTCGGTTACGACGACTTTGGGTCGTTCGGTCATATGCTTCTCCGGCAGCGTGGATTCGTTGCCCTTGTTTCGTTGTGCGGGCGGCGGCACGTCGGCCTGGGTCCGTGGTTGCGTTGACGCGGGGCCGACGCGCGGTCGGCCGCGCAACGGACCCCCGTCGAACCGTCACGACGTGTCGAGCTTCACCGCCCTCCCGTTCTGGGCCGACTTGTAGATCGCCTCGACGACCTCGAGCGCCTTGATCGCGTCGTCGCCGCCGACGAGCGGGTTGCGGCGCCGGCGCACGTCGTCGGCGATCTCGGCCACGTATTCCAGCCCCAGCGAGCCGCAGTAGCCCGGCTTCGCGTCCAGCTCGAACTCGATGGTCTTTCGCGGGGCGCCGCCGAACTGCGGATCATTGCTGCAAACGAAGAGCGTCTGCCGCGTGCCCTCAAACGCGGGGGCGAAGCTCAGGCAGCCCTCCGTGCCGCGGATCGCCAGGTAGAGGTCGCGCCCGAAGGGGTAGCTGTCGGGCACCGTGTAGCTGATATCGAGCGACAGGACGGCGCCGCTTTGGAACGTGCAGAGGGCGAAGGAGTTGTCCTCGACGTCGTACTCCTCGCTGACGTGGACGTTCCGGCCGATCACCTCCGAGACCTCGCTCGCCAGGAGCCAGCGGAACAGGTCGATCCAGTGGACGCCCAGGTTGTACATCGGCCCGCCGCCGCTCTTCTTGCGATCGAGCATCCAGCCGGCGTGTGCTTCGAGGTAACGGTGGACGCCGCCCGCCGCACACCGCCCTTCGCAGCCGACGACGCGGCCGAGCACGCCCGAGTCGACGATCCGCTTCATCTCACGGCAGACCGGATGATACCGCCACAGGTACGGCGTGCTCAACAGGACGCGATGCTCCTTGCAGGCCTCGACGACCTTCCTGGCCCCGGCCGCCCGGTTGGCCACCGGCTTCTCGACCACCACGGGGATCTTTCGCCGGGCGCAGGCGACCGCCGCGGCGGGGCACTCGTCGTGCGGGAGGAAGACGTACGCCAGATCGAGCTTCTCGCCCGCCAGCAGTTTCCTCCAATCGGCATAAGTCCGCACGCCAAAGTCCTGCTCGAAGCCCTCGCAGAGCACCGGCATCGGGTCGCTGGCGGCCACGACCTGCGTGTCGGGTGTGGCCTCGAAGTGCGGCATGTACGTCCGCGGATGCAGGTGGGCCAAACCGATGATCCCCACCCGAAGGGGCTTGGGCATAAATCTCACCTTTCTGGCGTCAATCGATGGAGCACCGACCTTCAACCGGCTACGGCTCACGGCCGCCGGTTCCGGCGGGACGCAAGTTGATAGTGTATACTGGCCGCGGCGGGTCGACCAGACCCACACTTCTCCCGGGGTCCCGAACCCAACTCAAGGACTGATGCATTGACCACCGGCGGGATCGTGCTCTGCGGGGGCAGAAGCGAGCGGATGGGCCGCCCGAAGGTGATGCTCCCGTTCGGGCCGGAGACGATGCTCCAGCGGGTGGCGCGGCTGCTGGGCGCTCTGGGCGGGCCGCTGGTCGTGGTGGCGGCGGTCGGTCAGGAGCTGCCGCAACTCGGCCCGGCGATTCGGGTGGTCCGCGACCGGCGGCCCGATCGTGGTCCGCTGGAGGGGCTCAGAGCGGGCCTGGAATCGCTCCAGGACGAAGTAGATGGCGCGTACGTGACCGGCTGCGACGTGCCGCTCCTGGTGCCCGGTTTCGTCCGCCGGATGGTCGAGCTGGCGGCCGGGTTCGACGTGGCCGTGCCCCACGTGGACGGCCATGACGAGCCGCTGGCGGCCGTCTATCGGACCGGCGTGCTGGCGCAAGTCGAAGCCCTGCTGGCCGCCGACCGGCTGCGGCCCGCGTTCCTCTTCGACCTGGTCCGCACCCGGCGTGTGACCGCCAACGAGCTGACCGACGTCGATCCGGATCTCTTGAGCCTGGCCAACGTGAACAGCCCGGCGGAGTACGCGGCCGCTCTGCTCCGCGCGGGATTGGCGGCGCCACGCGAGCCGCTGTAGTAGGCACACGCCGTGTGCCGTAACCGGCGGACCGGGGACGCCGTGTGCCTGCTACTGAAGTGGTGAAGTTGTTCTTCGGGCGATCCTAATCCGCCGAAGGCCAAGTCGGGCGAGTCGATTGTGAAGCGGACCTACCTCTCCCACCAACGCGAGTCGCCATCTTCCGGCGAGCCCCATGCGATGGGGTGGATGGTGATCTTGTCGCTTTCGAGGGCAAACGGCTCGAATCGCTTCCGCTGCGCGCGGTACTCCTCCAAGCTGCTTCCGGCCCGAGACACCCGACTGCTCAGCTCGTCGACTCGCTTCCTGGCCGGCTCGACCTTGGCCGAAAGCTCCTGGCGCTGGCGCCCCTTTTCCACCACGTGGTCGATGTAGTCCTTTCTGGCCCGCAATCCGACCAGCTCGATCTCGGCGGAGACCTTGATCGTCTCGACCCGGCTGGTCCGGTCGACGTTCATGGGCGGCCCGGAGAGGATCTTGCTGCACGCTCCGATTCGGGCTTCGACGCCCGCCAGGTCGACCAGCAGGAGCCGCCGCTGGGTCATCAAATCCGCGAGGGACTGCTCGGTGATGTCTTCGTATTCCCGGTACGGCTCCAGTTGCTTTTTCTGTTGGGCAAGCTCCGCGTCGGCTTTCTTCAACTCGGGGCAGAGGTCAGCGAGCAGCGTTTCCCCCTGTTGGGCAAGACGTAGGTACTCGTGCTGAATCGGGTAAGAAAGCCCATAGTCGTAGAGTTGGAGTATTGCCGCCACCAGCTCCTTGACAAGCTCGGGGGTCGGCCCCAGCACGTTGAACTCGACGACGCGGAAGCCGTCGGGCGCGTCGTGGTCGTCGAACGTGCGGCTAAGGACGTGCCGGCCGGCATTTTGGGTGAGGATCGACACCACTTCTCTCGAAGGAAGTCGCTCCTTGGGCGTTTTCTCCACCAGGTTTCCGAACCAATGCCCGGGCGAGGCGACGGCCCCCACGTAGACGCCCCCTAGATTCCCACTCGACGACCTCGGACCTCTCGCGTCGACCGTGATCCGAAAGACCGCCACGTAGCGCTGCTCCAGGAGCTTCGCATCGGCCTCGAAGAGCTTCATCGGGTGCTTTGCGTCCGTTTCCTCGAAGACCAGCTTCCGCTCGGGGATCACCGGCCCGGTCACCTCGGCCGGGGGCTCCTCGGCGGCCGATGCTTCCTTGGACGTTTGCCCCGGAGCGGCCGATTGTGGCTCGACCTTCTTCGCCTCCGGCTTGGGCTCCGCCGCGCGGGCCGAGACCGCGGCAACCGCAAACAACAGGCACGCAAAGAGAAGGGCTCGCTTCATGACTCAGGCTCCTTATTCGGTTCATTCGCACAGGGGCCGACTCGCCTCGCCGCCCGGTCGCCCGCGGGCGTGCCCCGGTAGGCCTCGGCCAGGTAGCGATCGGCCTGCGCTCGGTACGGCTCGAGGCCCGGCTGCGCCGCTAGTAGTTCGGCGGAAGCGGCCAGTCGGGCGGCCCGGCCGACTCGGGCGATCAACGTTTCGACGTTCGGGTCTTCGCCCGAGCCTGCAAGACGCGAGTCCTCGGGTTCGGTTGCGGCCGACTGGGTTGAGGTGGAGGCCGGCGGCTCCTTCGGGCGTTGGAGCGCCGGAGGCAGGCCGGCTCGATCGAGTCTGCCTGCGGGGCGCGCGTGCCAGAAGAGCCACGCCCCGGCCGCCAACAACACGGCCACAGCGCACGCTAGTAGCCCCCAAGCAAGCGACCTTTTGGAGTGCGGTGACTCGTCACCGCTTTTTGAGCCTCCGGAAGAGGTGGCGAGAGCACTCCCGGGGCAACTTCGGCATGGCTCGCCGGTTGCGGAAACGTCGGGAAAGCGGCGACGAGTCGCCGCACTCCAAAAACCTCCCGCTGCCCGTGACGGCGCCCGAGCGGCGGACTCGTGCCAAACCGATCGGGCAAGCTCGATCGATCGCTCCAGCATACGGAGCTCCGCCCGGCAGTTCGGGCAGTCGGGCAGGTGGGCCGCGACCCGACCGGCCTCGGCCGCGGACAGCTCCCCGTCGCAGTAGTCGACCAACAGCTCTCGAACCGTGTCGCACGATTGGCTACTCATCGCGATAGCCCATTCGCCTTAGTTCCAGGGCCAGTTGTCTCCGCCCCGTGCGGAGCCGGCTTCGCACGGTCGAATCCGGGAGCCCCAAGATCCTGCCGATCTCCTTGGAATCGAGCTCCGAGAAGTATCGCAACACCAGGACCGATCGCAATCGCGGCTCCAGGCCGTCCAGCGCCCGCTGCACCAGCTCCCGCTCTTCCTGCCGACAGGCGGCGCCGGTTGCATCATCGCCTTGGGTGGAGCCGGTCCAGAGCGATGCCCAGCGCCGCAGGACGCGCGTGCGCCGCGTGCGACGCCGGTGCTCCAGGTTGCACCGATTGACCGTGACGCGGTAGAGCCACCGTCTCAGGCCGTCCCGATCCGCTTCGCGTGGCTCGTGCTGCCATGCGGCCAGGTAGACGTCCTGGAGCACGTCCTCGGCGCGGCTCGCGTCGACGCCCATGGCGCAGGCCAGCCGGGCCAGCTCCGGCGCGAGCTGATCCCACACCGAGCGCAGTCCCTCTCTGTCCGATTCGCGCACCGCACTGCGCCCCGAGTGGAGATCAGCGGCCTCGCCGGCCGGCGCCGGAACCGGCCCACACGCGTCGGCCCCGGTCACTCGTCTGCACTGACAATGCGCGGGGAGGGGGGCGTGTTGACGGGGAATTCCGCGATTTCCGGAATCCGCCGGCTCGGCGGCAGGGCTTCTTCGGCTCGTAGCCACGGGACGCCCCCTGGAGATCCATCGAGTTCCTCAAACGGCAAGTGCGGGAGGCCGGAATTGGGGACTGGCTCCGTCGAGATAGGATTCTGCGCCAGTCTTTCACGCTACCGACGGTGCCTGTCCCCATTTCCGGGCGGACCATACCAAACGCCGTTGAAAAAAGGGGACAGGCACCTCGCCGCTGGCGTTTTCTCGCGGCATCGAGCGGATCTGGGCTCGGAGCCAGTCCCCATTTTTCGACGCGATGCTTACACCCCCACCTCCGCCCGAACGGCCTCGGCCAGGGCAAGCATGGTGGCTACGTCGAGCTGCTCGGCGCGGGCCTTGGGGTCCAGCCGCAGCCGGCTCATGATCTCGTCGACCTGCGGCTTGGTGAGCCGATTCTTGAACGCGCTCAACAGCTCGGATCGCAGGAACTTGCGGCGGTGGAAAAACATCGCCCGGTTGAAACCGTGGAAGAACTCGCGATCGGGGATCCGGCCCCGCAGCTCGTCGTCGAGCGCCACGTGGATGATCGCCGACGTGACCTTCGGCCTCGGCCAGAAGACCGTCGGCGCCATCACCCGAACGATCTGGACCCGGCACTGGCTCTGCATCCAGATGCTCAGCGAGCCGTAGTCCTTGGTGCCCGGCCGGGCGACGATCCGGTCGGCGAGCTCCTTCTGGATGGTCACGGTCATCGTCCGCGGCGGTTCGTCGATCGCCAGGAGGTTGGCGAGAATCGGGGTGGCCACGTTGTAGGGGAGATTGGCCACCAGCTTCAGTTGCCTGCCGGGGGCGGCGGCGAGTTGCCGGCGAAGCTCCTCCAAGAGGTCCGCGTTGAGGTGGTTCTTGTTTTTGAGGGCATCGAGCTTGAGCAGGGTGACGTTTTCCAGCCCATGAAGCTCCTCGGCGGCCAGGCGCACGAGATCCGCGTCGACCTCCACCGTGACCACGGCGGCAGCCTGAGCGGCCATCAGGGCCGTCAGCGAGCCGGTGCCCGTGCCCACTTCCAGCGCGACGTCGTCGGGCCCCAGCTCGGCGGCTTGCAGGAGGACCTGCTGGAGATTCAGATCGATGAGGAAGTTCTGCCCCAACCTGGTCTGCGGCCGGATGCCGGCCTCCTTGAACCGCCGCATGAGGAAGGAGAGCGTCTGGTTGCGGGTGCGCCCGGGCATGGCAGCCTCAATCCCAGTCTTGTGCGTCGACGAGCCGCTGGACGTACTTGGCCAACAGATCGGTCTCCAGATTCACCTTGTCGCCGACGGCCAGCCCGCCCAGCGTGGTCACCGCCAGGGTGAAGGGGACCAGGGCCACGCTGAACCGCTCCGGCTCGCTATCGACGATCGTCAGGCTGACGCCGTCCACGGCGATGGATCCCTTGGAGGCCATCTGCACGCTCAATTGCCGGGCCAGCCCGAACCAGAGGTCGGACCACTCCCCGTGGTCGTTCCGCTCCAAGAGCGTGCCGGTCCCGTCGATGTGGCCGCTGACAAAATGCCCGCCCAGCCGCTGGCCCACGGCGAGCGCCCGCTCCAGATTGACCGGGCTTCCGACCTCCAAGTCGCCCAGACTGGTCCGCGAGAGGGTCTCGGGACCGGCCTGGAAGCCCATGGTCTCGTCATCGGTCTCGACCACGGTCAGACAGCACCCGTTGACCGAGATGCTGTCGGCCACGGCGGTCTGGGCGGCGATCTTCGGCTCGCGGATAATCAAACGGCAGCCGGGCGGCTCGGAACGAATCTCTGCCACGCGCCCCATGCACTCCACAATGCCTGAGAACATCGGCAACGCCTCAAATCGTCACGCCCCGAAGGGCAGTAGGTCTTGCGACAAACGAGCAACCGATCCGCAAGCCGAGGGGATCGCGGAAGATGCCATTCTATCCCCTTGGCGAGTGGTCGGGAAGGAAGTGGGGCCGCAGGGGAATTCTCGTTCCCCCGCTAGGCAACCGCCCCGGGATCGGACAGAATGGACTGTTTTGCGGGTGCACCAAGCTCCCCGGCCAAGAAGCCTGCGCCGCGTCGGCCCAGACAGCGACACAGAACATTCGGTTTCCCACTTTCCCGTAGAAGACGAGAAAACCCATGAGCTCAGCCATTGAATTCATCCACGCCCGGCAGATCCTCGACAGTCGAGGCAACCCCACGATCGAGGTCGACGTCGCGTTGGCCGACGGCTCGTCCGGGCGCGCGGCCGTGCCCTCGGGGGCCAGCACGGGCATCCACGAGGCCCTCGAATTGCGGGACGGCGACAAGGCCGTCTACCTCGGCAAGGGGGTAACGCAGGCCGTGGAGAACGTCAACGAGAAGATCGCCCCGGAACTGTGCGACATGAACGCAGTGGACCAGGTGGCGATCGACCAGCGGATGATCGAGCTGGACGGCACGGAGAACAAGAAGAACCTGGGGGCCAATGCGATCCTCGGCGTGTCGCTGGCCGTGGCCCATGCGGCGGCCGACTACGTGGGGCTGCCGTTGTTCCGCTACCTGGGCGGCGCCGGCGCCTGCGTGGTCCCCGCGCCGATGATGAACATCCTCAACGGGGGCGAGCACGCCGACAACAACGTCGACGTCCAGGAGTTCATGGTCATGCCCTTGGGGTTCGACAAGTTCGAAGACGCGATCCGCTGCGGCTGCGAGGTCTTCCACGCCCTGAAAGGCGTGCTCAAGGACACGGCCAAGAAGGAGAATCGCAAGCTGGCGACCAGCGTGGGAGATGAAGGCGGCTTCGCCCCGGACCTGAAGAGCAACGAAGAAGCCCTGGAGATGATCCTGGCCGCCGTCAAGAAAGCCGGCTACGCGATGGGCAAGCACGTCCGGATCGCGCTGGACGTGGCTGCCTCGGAACTGCTGCCCGAGGAGAAGAAGGAGGAGGGCCTCACGCCCGAACAGAAGAAGCCCTTCGTCTACATCGTGGAGGGAAAAGAGCTCACCTCGAGCCAGATGATCGACCTTTTGGAGACCTGGGTCGACAACAAGAAGTATTCGATCTGCTCGATCGAGGACGCCCTCGACCAGGACGACTGGGAAGGCTGGGCGGAGCTGACCGAGCGCCTGGGCCAAAAGGTCCAACTGGTCGGCGACGACCTGTTCGTGACCAGCACCAAGCGGCTCCAGCGGGGAATCGACGACGGAATCGCCAACAGCATCCTGATCAAGGTCAACCAGATCGGCACGTTGACCGAGACGATCCAGGCGGTCGAGCTGGCCCGACGCAACCAGTACACCAGCGTCATCAGCCACCGCAGCGGCGAGACCGAAGACGCCACGATCGCCGACCTGGCCGTCGCCCTGGGGACCGGCCAGATCAAGACCGGCTCCGCCTCCCGCACCGACCGCATCGCCAAGTACAACCAGCTACTGCGGATCGAGGAGATGCTCGGGGCGGGCGCCGTATACGGCGGTCCGCTGTTTCCCAAGAGGGGGTAGCAGCCCGTTGAAAAAGGGTGTGCCACTGCTGGCTTGTCCAGCAGTGATTTTCCTGCGAATTGGTACAGCACTGCTGGACAAGCCAGCAGTGGCCCCCAAGTCGCCAAGGGGGGCGTTGTGCTTTCGCCCTCAGAGGGCCCGGTGCTCCCCGACGGCCACGGTGGCGACGGGCCGCTTCACGGTGGCGTAGACCTGGGACGACTCGTTGCGTATCCCGCTCAGCTCCCAGCCTTCGGTGGCCTTGGCCTTCAGCTCGCCCACCAGGCCCTGAAAGGAATCCGCAGGCCCCACGTAGCAGTATTCCCAGCCCGGCGAGTGTCCATCGCCCATCAACATGGTCTGCTCCCTGACCCCCTTGCCGTCAAAGTCAACCCGCGTTTCCAAATCGGCTCGACCCGGCCTTCCACTTGACCGAAACTGGCCGCTGGCCGCTGGCCGGGAAGACAACGGGCCATAGGATATCCGCGTAGCTTTGACAATATGCGCAACTTCTGGGCAGGATCCCCCCGGCCCTGTTCTTGAAGCATCTTACGAGTCGCTCAATGGCGACGCGGTTCTTGTGGGCCGGACTTGGAGGGGTTGTTGGCCCGACGCGCTCTTGCACCCGCTCAAGCCGGCAGTCACCGCCCGCCGACGCTCCAGGCGGTTGGGTGCGCCGTAAGCGCCTCGTCGCAGAGGGCCTCGAATTCGGGGGTCGTCCGCTTCGCGGTTCGGCGGAGCTTCGAGAGGAACTCCCTCTCGCGATCCCGGATCTCGTGGTCGGAGTAGAGCATTTTGAGCAGGTAGAACTGCTCGCCCGGCTGGATCTCGCCGTCGGCGAGGATGACCTCCTCGAGCACGGAGAAGAAGAGATCCTCGAAGGCGGGGCAGGTTTCGACCGCTCCGCAGTACAGCTCGACCAGAAGTCTCACGTCGTCGAGATCGAGACGTCCGTCCTGATCGAGATACTCCCGGATCCGGCCGACTTCCGTCTCGTGGATCCTCTTGTCGGCCAGCATCGACGAAACGAACTGATGAAAGTCGCTCACGGCACACTCCCCACAATATGTCTGAATAGAAAGCTCTCAAGTCATAGAAAAGATAGCACATCGGCCAACTCGCCCTTAGGAAGGCCCCGGGGCCGCGAGGGAAACGAGCCCCGCGACGCGCGGCGGCGGGGCTGGGCCGAGCGTCGACGCCCACCGACGACCGCTTCGCCCGAAACCGCAAGTCGCCTGGTACCCACGACTTCGGTTCACCGGCTCGTGGGTCACCTGTCTTGAGTGGCACGCCCTGAGCTTATGAAGGGCGTGGTGCCGCAGCACGCCCATCGCTTCGCTCTGAGCGTGCCACCCACAAATTCGAGGTTGACAATGCCCTAGTCCTTGAGCTTGAACAGCTTGGTCAGGGCTTCCAGGAGGGCGTTGGGGATCCCGTGCCGGGCTTCGTCGCGGAGGGATTCCAGCGGCGGGTGCATCAGCTTGGCGACCAAGCGGTCGAACGATTGGCGGATCTCGTCGCGGGCCCGCTCGTCCAGGTCGGGGAGCTTGTGGAACAGCCGGCTGAGCTCCTCCTCCTTGGGCTTTTCCCAACCCTTGCGGAGTCGTTGGATCACGGGCCCCGTCGCGCGATGGTGTAAATCGGCCATGAAGCGGCGGGTTTCCTGGTCGACGATCCGCATGGCGGCGGGAAGCTCCCTGTCCCGCGCCCCGCGGTTCCGCTCGCATGCCTGGCGGAGATCGTCGATCGAGTAGAGATAGACGCCCGGCCGATCGCCGATCGCCGGATCGAAGTCGCGGGGGACGGCCAGATCGAGGACGAACAGCGGGCGCTGGTAGCGCGACGCCTCGATCGTGCGGAACCGGTCGAGCGTGACGATCGGCTCTTCGGCGCCGGTGGTGCTGATCACCAGGTCGGCCTGAGCCAGCGCCTCCGGCAGACGCTCCCACGGGGCCGCCCGGCCGCGCCAGCGCCGCGCCAGCTCCTCGGCCCGCTCGACGTGGCGGTTGATCACGGTGACGTCCTGCGCCCCTTGGTCCTGAAGATAGCGCAGCGTCTCCTCGGCCGTCTCGCCCGCCCCGATGACCAGGGTGTTCTTGTCGTCGAATCGCTCGAAGATCTGCTGGGCGAAGTCGGCCACGGCCACGCTGGGGATGCTCACCCGACGTTGGTGCACCGCCGTCTCCCCGGCCACGCGTCGGGCGGCCTTCAAGGCGGCCTGGAAAGCGGCATGGGTGAGCGGCCCCGTGCACTCCCGCTCGGTCGCCAACTGGTAGGCCTGCTTCACCTGGGAGAGAATCTGCGTCTCGCCAACCACCATGCTGTCCAGGCTCGAGGCGACCGTGAACAAGTGCCGAATGGCCGCTTCGTCCGTCCGCTGGTAGAGATGCTCTGCCAGCCCGCTCGACTCCAGACCGTGAAATCGGGCCAGGAACTCGGCCAGCTCGAAGCGCGTCGGCACCGAGTCGCCCTCCGTCGCCGTATACACTTCCACGCGATTGCACGTGGACAGCAACACCACCTCCACCTCGGGGAACTGCTGCCGCAGCCGCTCCAACGCGGCACAAGTCTGCTCGCTGCTAAACGCCAGCCGCTCCCGCACCGCAATCGACGCGTTCTGGTGGCTCAAGCCGACTACCTGCACCTTCATGGCAGGCTCCTCCGTGAGCACGGCAGGCAGTGGAGAGTGGCGAGTGGGGAGTGGTGAGTGAGGAGTGGCGAGTGGCGAGTGGCGAGTGGCGAGTCGGGAGTGGTGAGTGGGGAGTGGAGAAAGAGCCGCGCACGCTCGCGTGAGCCGAAGCCCACGGGTTTCAGCCCGTGCGTGCGACGTGCAACGCCCGGTCCGAAGCCGGCCCGACCGGCAGTGCTCCGCTCATTCCTACCAGCCGAGCATGCCGCGGCATCTCCTGCCCCCCGAACCCCGACCCCCTGAACCCCGATCCCTGACCCCCGCCCCCTGGACCCTGAACGCTCCGACGGCCTGGGGCCTCCGTGCTGGGTGCTGCCGAACAGGACAAGGGCCAGCGCAACGACCAGGAAGAGGAAGCTGATCAAGGTGAGGAGGGCGACTCGGTGCCCTTCCCGGGCCGGCCTGTAGAAGAGACCGATCCCGGCGCAGAGGACAAGCCATGCGAACATCACGAGCGTGCTGAGCACGACGGGATCGTGCCAGGGGAGGCGTTCGGTCTGGGGCCCGTAGTTGATCAGATTGAGGATTGCCCCGGAGAGGATACCCGCGCCCAGCATCAGCGCGGCGATTCCGATCGCGCGGCTGTTGGCTCGCCCGAGCCACTCCAGGCTGGGCAGGCGCAAGCCGCGTCTGGGGGGCAGCTTGCGTTTGAGCCGGTAGGCCTGACCGAGGTACATCAGTCCGGCGGCGACCCCCACGAGCACGGCGACCGTGCCGAGGAGGATCGAGGTGCCGTGGATCATACCCCACATGCCGGAGGCGGGTTCGCGAGGGAACGGGTGGGGATCGGCCAGATAGGTGCCCGTTGCGATCAGTCCCAGGACCAGGGGGAGGATGAACAGCCCGAACGCAGTCCCCGGGTGGTAGTACGTCAAGTAGAGATAGGTGGCTACCAGGCCCCATGCCGCCACGAGGCACCAGTCTTGACTACTCGAAAGGGGGGACCCCGTCGCATGGATGGCCCGGTAGTACAGGTAGGCCGTGTGCGCAACAAGCCCGGCCCCGGCGAACCCGAGCATGATCGCCCCGCGGAGTCCGCTGCGGAAGAGGAGCCGGGTGATCTCCAGGGCGAGTGTTACGCCATAGCTGGCCGCGAAACAGATGATACTCACACCGGAAAGCATGGGATCGCTCGACCTTTGAACCGAAATGTCCCGTGGCAGCCAAGTCAGGCCAAGGGCGTGGGCCTGGCTCTGCCGCGTTTCCACCGAGACATTATAGCCGAGCGAGGTCCGGGCGGGGGGGCGCCATCGAAGCGGCCGGAGGGAAACGAGAAGTCCCACTTGGGGGGCACGGCGCCGGCGCGTCGCGCTACTTGAACGGATCGTCGGCCGGGGGGCCGACCGGATTTCCTTGGCCCCCGCCGCCGGGATTGCCCTGGGCTCCCGCCGCGCCGCCACCGCCGGGGGGTTTCGGTACTGCCTGCCCGCTGAACGGGTCCGCCGCGGGTGCGGGCGGCTGGTCGGGCGCCGGTTGGTCGGCCGGTTGCTCTTGCGCGGGGGGGGCTTCCGCGGGGGCCTGCGGCGGCTTCACGTGGAGGATCGGTTCGGCCAACTCGACCTCGTGCAGACACTGGATCAGCCCGGTCGCGGTTGCCAGGTAGATGCGGTCGGTTTGGGTGTTGAGGAACTTGATATCGAGCCCGTGGGTGGGGATCGTGTCGAGCCGAGCGCCGCTAGCGGCGCTGAGGACGAGAATCCGGTCGAGCTTGTCGGCCACGTACAGGCGGTCCTTGCTGGCGGCGATGAATTGGGCCACGTTGTGGGTCCACCACTTCTCCATACCGTTCTTGGCGTCGAGGCAGTACATTCCGCCGGGCTGGGTGATCACGTAGACGGTCTCGCCGATGGGGATCGGGCGCTCGAGGATCGGCTCGGCAGTAGAGAACCGCCATAGCGAGTTCCCTTCCTGTTCCAGGACGGCGTGCACGAAGCCGTCTCGCGAGGCGGCGTAGATCACGCCCGAATCGGGCGAGATGTTCGGGTTCGGGGGGGAATACGTGGGCTGGGCGGCAATCCCCGCCTCGGTCTCCAGCTTATAGCGGATGGCGAAATGCTCCTGGCGCTCGGCGATGTAGCCGACGAACAGGTAGCCGCGATCGGTCGGCCAGGCCACGTACTCTTCGTCTTCGGTGTAACCGGTGACGAGCGGCTGCACCAGGGCGCGGCCATACGACTGGCAGGCCAACGGGGGGACGTACTCCTGGCTAAGCCGGATCGACTCCCGGCGTTCGGCTTCCGCGGCTTCCTCTTCCTCGGGCGAGAGTTCCTGTTGCTCGCGGATCAGGCCGAGCTCTTCGAGCGGGTCCTTCATGGGTTCCAGCACGTAGGACACGACCAACCCGCTAATCATGGGCACGTAAACCCGTCGCTGGCTCATCGCGGCGCCGGCTCCGGGGGTCCCCTCCAACTGGTTCTTCCAGAGCAGCTTCCCGTTCTCGCGGTTGAGGACGTAGAGATACGAACCGTTGACCACCGCGACAAAGTACTCGTTGGCGACGGAGGCAAAGCTGGGATGTCCACGACGGCCCACCTGTTCCGCCCAGAGGGTTTGGCCCGTCTCCGCATCAACGGCGTGCATCACGGCCTGATCGGTCTGGACGAACAGTGTTCCCGAGTCGAGCACGATGTGCGTAATCCGGGCCCGGGCCCGATCCATCTGGATCTGCGTGAACCAGGGTCGGGCCAGCCCGTGTCGCCGGGCGGCCGGTTCCGAGATGACTTGGCTGCCACCAGCCGCAAGCGACCGATCAGAGGCAGCCAGCGCGCCGACAAGCGCTAAGACGAAAGCATAGGAACGCATCATGGACGGCCCCCGAATGGTCGTATGGGAGGGTCGGCATGCCTGGCAGAACGCCTGGGGCACCCGGTCTTTCGGAAGAACCCAGTGGTTTCATGATAATCACAATCGGCGCGAATCGCACGCAGAAAACGGCCCCCCCGTGACGAACTCCAAGCCGGGTGGCGCTTTGCCCTTCTTCTAAGGGGGAGGGCATGGCCGATGCTGGACAGTCCGGCCCGCCGGCTCTAATATGACCGCGGAACAGGGGCCGTTCACCGGTCGCCCCCCAAAAGGAAGGATTCATGTACCCGGACCACCTGGGCCCCGAAGCCTGGAAACGTCTGGAGGAGATCGCTGGATACCTGAATTTCTCCTCGGGGGCGGAGGAGCCGCGGTTTCTGGCGAACTTGAATGCCCTTTTTGGGCTTCTTGAGGCCCATCCGGCGGAGGGAGACGCCGACGATCAGGGGAAGTCGCACGCCGAACCCACCTGGCGTGCCCTAGCCGGCTTGATCCAGGCGGGCCTGGCGCGGCTCCGCGGCAGTTCCGAGGCGTTTCGCCAACTCGAGCAGGCCGAGGCCGTACGGCGGCTGGTCTTCGACGAAGTCCTTCCCGCCTACCGCCGACACCATCGCGACCTGCTCTTCCACCAGACCGAGGAGTTCTTGTTCCAGCCTTTTTTCATCGGTCGGGTGTGCCAGGCGGTGTTGGCCGGGGGGGGGCCTTGGGAGGAGTCGGAGCGGGTCGTCTCGGGGGCGTTAGGCCGGCTGAACGACTTCCTCGGCCATCGGCCCGTGGCCGTCCTCCAGACCCAGCAGGATCTGCAGCCCTATGCCCATGAAAGGGTGCGGCCGATCCCGTTGTTCGTTGCCGGTGCCGGTGCAGCCGTGGGGCGGTACCACGACGTGGTCCGAGGGGCGCTCTCGATTCTCGAATCGACCGATCGGGCGCTTTTGGAGCGAGCCTGGTTCGACCTGGGGCTTTTGGATGAGCTGGCCCTGGACCCCCGGGCGTACGACTTCGACCACCCGGTGAATCGTCGCCCCAACTACCACTTCGGGGGCTGGGACCCGCACCACATCGACAACCGGGGCCGCTACCGGCGCTTCGTCGTCCACCAGGTCACGCTCGACGCCCTGTCGGCCCGGCTGGACGAGCGCGACGACTTGCCGCGCGACGAGGTGCTGTTCGAAGCGGCCGCGGTGCTGGCCGGCACGATGCTGATGGGCTCGGGGATCACGGGGAGCGGGCCGAACGCGCACGACTCGTCGACGACCTTGGCCACGCTCTTGCCGGTGATCGCCTCCTACCGCGACGCCTTCTATAAGCGGCTTTTGCCCCAACTCCCGGCCGCCCACGCCAAACGGATCCGGTCGGAGGCGACCGCGCTGAGGCAGCCGTTCGGCGGGGCCCGGCAGCACCTGAACCAGGCGCTGGCGCGACGCCGCGCCGAGCAGCTCCAGCACGTCCATCTGGCCCGGCTCTTCGCCCGGATGGGCTACACCGAGGCGGCCGGGCGTCAGGCTGAGGTGGTCCCGGTAGCCTCGGCGCGGATGCGGTGCGAGATGGACTGCCGCCTGAGTGCCGCCCACCTCCAGGTCGATCGCGGCCAGCTCGATGCGGCCGCCGCGCTGGTGCCCCGGATCGAGGACCTCCTGCATCGGGCGATCGAATGCGGGGC
>DATKZH010000251.1:0-15548 GCA_035528065.1 Thermoguttaceae bacterium
GACGCCGACATACTTCATGGCTTGGCTCCTTTTGTGGAAATCGCTGGTTTGAGACTCGTACAAACCCCCGGTTTACCACGTGTTCAAGGACCAAGCTAGTTCGGCTCGGCCTCCGCTTCCATAGTATCACCCTACGGCTACGGCTGCGTTCATTGTCCGGCGTTACTTCATGACGCGGGCTCGACGAATCGGCCCGTCGCCGCCGACTCATAGGCCGCCATGAGGACCTTGACGACCGCGGCGCCGAGCTCGGCCGGGACTTCGCTCGGGCGCCCCTGTTCGATGCAGTCGACGAAATGGGCCGCGTCGCTTCGGCCGGAGGCGGACGGCGTGACCCAGCCCTGCTTGGGGGCGCCCTCCACGTCGGCGAACGTGCTCTTCCAGAAGCCCATGGGGTCGTCCGGGTGGATCTTGGGCGGGAGCCAGGGGTTTTCGTCGGCCCAGACCTCCAGGCGGGGCCGATAGGCGTCGATCGAGGCCACCGCGTCCGTGCCCACGAGGCAAACGCGGTTCATCCCGCCCATCGGATGCGAGCGCCAGCCACAGCGGCCGCAGGCCATCGTGGCGATCAGCCCGCCATTGAGCTCCATCAGGGCGACGCCGTAGTCCTCCACGTCGTTGCGTCGGTGCTCGGCGAAGAAGTAGTTGCCCGTGGCGGCAAACACCCGCCGCACGCGGCGCGAGAGCAGCCATTGGAGCTGGACCAGCGAGTAGACACCCACGTTGTACATCTCCCGCTTCGAGTCGACCAGCTCGAACTGGCGCGGTCGCTGGTGCTCGGCGCGCGGCTTGTCGATCGGCACGGTGCCGGCCCGGCCCTTGGCGAACGTCAGATCGAAGTGAATCGCTCGGAGGTCGCCGAGCGACCCGGACTCGATGACGCGGCGGACGCGCCCCGAGGCGGGCCAATGCACCTGGCTAAACATCTGGCTGGCGACGCCCGAAGCGCGAATCGCCGCGGCGACCGCGTCCGCCTCGTCGACCGAGGCGGTCATCGGCTTGTCCAGATACAGGTGCTTGCCGGCCTCCGCGCATCGGACCATCACCCGCGCCCGGCGCTCCGGCTCGGCACACACGCTGACGATGTGCACGTCGTCGCGCGCCAGCGCCCGGTCCAGGTCAGGCAGCACGGGGATGCCCAGCTCCCGGGCGAGCTTCTCGTTGAGCGTTTTGCGGCGCCGGGGCACGTCGGGTTCGTCGGTCACGCCCACGAGCCGGCAACGCGGATCGGCGGCAAAATCCTCGGCGTAGTTCTCTTGATGCGTATGCCCCCCGGCGACCAAGAGAACGCCGTAGGGCGGCTTCGCCGGCGACGGTCCTCGCCTGCGCTCCTCCTTGAGCTTTGCGACGGGAGGTCGGCTCTCTTGCTTTGACGCAGGGGAAGAAGGCTCGTCCTCGCCCGGGCGTGCCTCGCCGGTCAGCGCTACCGGGTTTCCGGAGGCGAGCGACCGACGCACGGCCTCGAGCAGTCGCCGAGCAGCCTCCGAGCCCGTCGGACCGCGCGGCTCCGATTCAAGAGCCGGTCCGGGCCCCGGTTCCCACGACAACACGCCGTGGTTCCCCACCACGATGACCTCCAATAGAGGCGGTCCCTCGCCCCGCGATCCCGCGGAAACGATGGCCGTCTGCCCCTGCGTGAACTCCATCAACACGCTGACCGGGCCGGACCGCAAGTCGCCCAGGGCGGCCAGACGACGCACGTCGGCATCGAGCCAACGGGAGGCTGCTTCCAGGTGGCGTCCCAACGCGGGTACCAGTCGATCGGAGTCGGAGATCGTGTGGTCCACGATTCGGACCGAGACGGGTATCCCGATCCGCTTCGCGCGGAGGACGTTCAGTACGGCATCCGAGGCGGCGCTGGCTGGCATGACGGGTGTCCCTCCACGTCGTTCTATGGGAGCACGTGCGGATTGCGGAGCGGGCCTCCGGGCGACCGGCGAGCCGTCTGCCCGCGGCTCGATCCGCAAGACCGGCGTCTCAGGCTAGCACGGTCGGAAATGGCTGTCAAACGCTCGCCGCGGCACTTCGCGGCGCCGTGCGTGAAACACACCACCAGAGGCAAGCAGAACGCCGATCGCCGAGCGTGCCGGTCAGGGCGTGAGCAGCTCGACGCGCTCGTCCACCTCCGCCAGCTCGGGCCGGGGCTCGAACGCCGGCGCAATCTCCGACTCGACGGTTTCCGGCATGGCCAACCGGGCATAGACGAAGTACATGACGGGAACCACCAGGAGCACGAGGACCGTGGTGAGCGACAGGCCGAAGCAGAGGCTGGTCGCCATGGGAATCAAGACCTGCGCCTGAAACGACGTCTCGAAGAGAAGCGGCGCAAGCGCGGCGATGGTCGTGATCGACGTCAGCAGCACCGCCCGAAAACGCCGCCGGCCGGCGTCTACCAGGGCTTCTTTCAGGGGCACGCCGTCGCGCACGCGATGGTTGATGAAGTCGATCAGCACGATCGAGTCGTTCACCACCACGCCGGTCAGGGCGACCAGTCCGAAGAGACTGAACATCGTGACTTCCAGGCCCATGACCCAATGGCCCGCGAGGGCCCCGATGGCCCCGAAGGGGATGATCGCCATGATGAGCACGGGCTGGAAGTAGGATCGGAACTTGAGCGTCAAGAGGGCGAACATCGCCACCAGGGCGACGGCCAGCCCCTGCATCAAGCCGGCGATCGATTCCGAGGTCTGCTCCTGCTGCCCTTCCCAAAGCACCCGAACGCCCTCGTACTCCGGCCTGGCCAGAAGCTCGGGCAGGAAGGTCTCCTTCATGTCGGCAACAATCTCGCGCGCGTTGACCTCCGACTCTTCCACGTCGGCGCTGACGGTGATCGAGCGGAGCTGCTCCTGCCGGTTGATCACGGAGTAGCCGCGCCGCACTTCCACGTCGGCCAGCTCGGTCAACGGCCGCTCCGGGGCAGCGCCGAGGCCCGGCCGGCGGATCAGATCCAGGACCGACGGGGCGGTGCGCACGCGGATCTCGTCGAAGTCGGCCAGGCTCCGCCGCTGCTCGCGCGGATAGCGAACCATCAGCTTCACTTCGTGGCGTCCGCGCTGCAACCGCATCACCTCCTCGCCGTAGTACGACGCCCGCACGGTCTCCGCCAGGTCGGCCAGGGAGATGCCCATCGCCTTGGCCCGATCCTTCACCTTGAGCTGGAACTCCCACTTCCCCGGCCGGGAATCGTCGGCGATGTCGATCACGCCGGCGTAGGTTTGCAGTTGTCGCTTGCACTCGTCGACCGCCTCCTCCAGGGCTTCCATCTTGTCGGGCTTGGCGAGGAGCTTGAATTCGATCGGATTGCCGCCGGGGCCGTGTTGCGTGCCGCCGAACGTGACGCTCTCGGCTCCCGGAAACTCGCCCGCTTCGCGACGCCATTCCGTAATGATGTCGGTGCTCTTGAGGCTCCGCTCCGAGGCGTCTACGATCTCCACGCCGAGGTCGCCAACGTGGCTACCGGAAGGGTTGAGCACCGGGCTGATCGATTCGCTGACGCTCAAGCCGCCCACGGCCCGGTGAATCACCTTGACGAGCGACTCTCCCGGCTCGGAGAGCTTTGCGTCGACTCGTTTGATGGCCGCTTCGAGCCGCTTGCTCGCCTCGTCGGCGACCGAGGCCGGCGTCCCGTCCGGGTAAACAACCCGCGCCTCGATCGAGTTCGAGTCGATCTTGGGAAAGAAGTTGAACGGCATCTTCGTCTGCCAACCCGCGGCCAACAGGAGAAACGCCGTTGCCGTGGCGAGGACGATCCACGGGTTGGCGAGCGACCAGCGGAGCGTGGGCAGGTAGACCCGGCGGATGAGGCCGTCGAGCAACCGGCTGGTAAGGGCGTTCGACGCGGCGATCAGGTCGGCAAACCGCTTCAGCGGATAGGCCAGACTTGACAGGACGATCCACGCGGCGGGCACCAGCGCCGCGTAGGCCAGCCACGGAGCCACCGCCTCCGGCCACCGCTCGATCGTCCACGGAAGCGGCTGGGGGAAGACCGCGTGGGCCAGGAAGACCGCCACGCCGACGGCCAGAAGCGGCAACGAGACGGCAAGCGGCAATCGCGACCAGAACCCGAAGACTCGGGCGACGACGCGCCGCCGGCCGCGGCCGCGATGCTCCCCGTGCGCCAAGTGGCAGGGCAGGATCAGCGTGCTTTCGATGAGCGAGAAGGTGAGCATCGCGATCACCGCCACCGGCATGACGGCGATGAACTTGCCCATCACCCCGCGGACGAACAGAAGGGGCACGAACGCGACGATCGTCGTCGTCACCGACGCCACGACCGACGGCAGAACCTCGTAGGCCCCTTCCACCGCGGCCTGCGTGGGGCTTTCGCCTCGCTCGCGGTGCGAGAAGATGTTCTCCCCGATCACGATGGCGTCGTCGACCAGGATGCCCAGGGCCATGAGGAACGCGAACATGGAGAGCATGTTCAGGGTTTGGCCGCCCCAATGCAGCAGGAAGCAGGCCCCCAGCATCGAGACCGGGATCCCCATCGCGACCCAAAACGCCACGCGGAGCTCGAGGAACACGGCCAACACCAGCAGCACCAGGATCAGGCCCTGAAGCCCGTTCTTGCCGAGCAGATCGAGTCGATCCTCCACCATCACCGACGTGTCGGCCCAGGTCAGCAAGTCGTATCCTTCCGGCAAGGGGTAGCCGCCGGGCTCCGCGGCCGAGTCGACGAATCGCCGGACCTGCTCGACGATCGCCAGAAGGTCTTCCCCCGCCGTCTTGTCGACCGAGACGACCAGCCCCGGCCGCCCGTTCACCCGACTGATCGCCGTCGTGTCGACGAACTCGTCGCGCACGCTGCCCAGATCGCCGACCGTGAGCACGACGCCGTCGGGCCGGGTCACCAGCGGGATCTTGGCGATCTCCCGGCCGACCGTCCGCTTGTTCTTGCCTCGCAGGAGGACTTCCTGCGAATCGGTCTTCATCGTGCCGCCGGGAAGCTCGATGTTCTCGCGGCGCACGATCCGCGCCACGTCCTGAAGCGTCAGCCCGTACTCGCGCAGCGTCGACTCGGCGATCTCGACGTCGATCTGGTACTCGCGGCTCCCGATGATGTTCGCCTGGGAGACGTCCGCGAGAAGCAGCAGCTCGTCGCGGACCTTCTCCGCCACCGCCCGGAGCTTGACTTCCGCCTCGGGGTCGCCGGAGTCCGGGCCGAGAACCCCCACGCGGATCGCCGCCGTGCGCAACGTGATCTGCTGAACGATCGGGTCCTCGGCCAATTCCGGAAAGCTGGGGATCCGGTCGACTTCGGAACGAACCTCGTTGAGAACCTTCTGCACGTCCGGCACGTCGGCCTCGAGCTCCAGCACGACCATGCCGGCGCCCTCCCGGGCAATCGAGTACTGCTTCTTGATCCCGTCGATCGACCGCACCGCCTCTTCGATCTTCTGGCAGATGCCCTCTTCGACTTCTTCCGGGCTTGCGCCGGGATAGGGGACGCTGGCGATGACGATCTCCAGGTCGAAATTGGGGAACACCTCGCGGTGCATCATGATGAGGGCGACGGCGCCGACCACGATGACGCTCACCATCAGGGTGTTCATCGCCGGCGTGTTTCGGATTGCCCAGCGCAGCACGGACTTCATCGGACTGCTTGCTCCCGAACCACCATGCCCTCTTCCGCGCCGGACAGGGGCGTGACGACGACCCGCACGCCCGGCTCCAACTCCCCCGCCAGGACGATCGCCGCCTCGTCGGCCACGCGCACCACGCGCACGTCAAGCATCGCCAACTCCTTCGACCCATCGTCTTGCCGAACGATCCAGACTCGGTTTCCCGGTCGCACCGCCTTCTCGGGAATCCGCACCAGTTGGGCCTGCGGCTCCGCGTGGATGTTGACGGTGACGAACATCCCCCGCACCAGGGCCGGGGGCCCGGTCAAACGGCCCTGCCCGCCGTCGGCCCCCACCACGCGAACGTTTCGCGGCGCCTCGACCACGACGCGGCAGGGGACCGTGCGGGTCGTCTCGTCCAGCCCCGATCGCTCGTACCGCGACAACGCACCGTCCCACTGGTAGTCCCGCCCGGCCAGACGGTATACGACCTTCGCCGGCGCCTTGGGAATCTGATACTCGATCTGGGGCTTGTCCCCGACCGTGCCTCCGGGCCCGAGACCGGTCTGGCTCCAGAGCCAGTACAGATCGTCCACCCGGAGACTGCACTTCACCTCCACCTTCGACGTGTCTTCGATGCTCATCAGCGCCGTCCCCCGACGCACGAAATCGCCTTGCTCCACCGCGTCGCTGACGACGACGCCGTCAATGGGCGATGCGATTTCCGTCCTCTCCAGGTCGAGCCTGGCCTTCTCCAATTGGCTGTGGAGCGTCTGGAGCGTGTTCTCCGCCATGATCACGCTCAGCTCGCCCTGCTCGATCTCCGCGTCGGAAACCACCCGACCGCCGCCGAGCCCTTCGAGCCTCGCCATCTCCTTCTTCCGTAGCTCCAACTCCCGCTCGGCCAAGCCGATCAGCGATCTCGGGCTCGCCTCGTTGTCACCCCGGAGGGCCGCGGTATCGCCGCGGGAGTCGAATCCTTCCACCAAGCGGCGGATTTCCAGCTCGCGGTCCCGCGGGTCGATCTTGAACAGCAAGGCGTCCTTCTCTACGTACTTGCCTGCGCGGCAAACCTCGTTCTTGTAGTCGATCCTCCCGTCCACCTCGGCCGACAGCTCGATTTCGCGATACGGGACGACCACGCCGTCGACCTCGATCTCCAAACCCCGATCGTGCGTTTCGGCGGCCACGGTCTCCACGAGCGGCGGCTTGTCTTCCTCCACCACGTGAGCCGTTGCGTCCTTCTGAAAATAGAGGAGTGCAAACCCAGCCGCGCCTCCGCCAAGAATCAATAGCGGCAGCATGATTCGGACGAGATCTCGAGCAAGCGTCGAGGCCGTCCGTCTTCGTTCTGTCATCACCTCACCTCGATCAGGCATCGCCTCAACTCTCTCCGTTTCCCCTTCGATCGGCCGCGATCGCGTGGCCCTCCGAAACACCCGGCGCTATGCCGCTCGATCCCGCCGCCGACGCGCCCGGGCCCGCAAGGGGCGGCCTCAGCCCCAGCGCAGCCAGGCTGACCTGCGAAATGTGCTCGGCCAGTTGCTCGATCCCGTAGTACGCCCGCAACTCCTCTTCGCCTACGATACAAGGCAGGATGTTCCGGCTGGTTCGATAGTAGACACACTGCCCGATGATGCTCAGACCAATCTGATTTAGCTTGTAGCGAGGCGTATCGGCGGGCAGGATCTCGTCCAGGATTCCCTGCAACTGTCCGAAATGGACCCGAAAATGCTCGCGCACCAGCTCCCGAAACGCCGGGGTCGGATCCAAGATCTCCCGTACGAAAAGCCGTTCCTGCCAGGGACTCTCCTGCACGCTCAACAAGTGCACCAGAAGCGTGTGGATGAAGCCGCGAAGCTTCTTCCCCGGCGGAGTCCCCTCGGGCCAGTCGAATTCGGCCTGGGGGCCGGACTTGCCCGGATGCGCGTGCCTCAACGCCTCCCGGTACAGCTCCTCCTTGCCCCCAAAATAGTAGTTGACCGCGGCCAAATTCACCCCCGCCGCGTGGCAGATCTCCCGGACCGTTGCCGCCTCGAACCCCTTCTCGGCGAAAATCGGGCCCGCGGCGTCTAGGATTCGGGTGCGTGGGTCGTCGGTTGCCATGGCTTCATACCTTCCTGGTAGGGAACGCGACTGAACGTTCGTTTCAAACAATAATATCAAACGCGCGTTTGGAGTCAATCAAAAACCTCGGGAATCGGGCGGATCTCGCTCTGCAAACAACCCACAGAACTTCTTGCACCAAGCCGGTTCGGGAACTCTCCTAGAAAGCCCAGTCGCACAGTTGACTCCGCCCCCTGGACCCACTAAAACCGGGGCGCTGCCCTGATCGTGACGGTGTGATGGTGAACCTTCGTCGCACCGGAGGTTGCTCCTGCTTTGAACCCGCTTTGGAGGACGTCCCATGCAGCCATCTGCTTCCCGCCGACACTTCCTCAAGACCGCCTCGGCCGGCGCGGCCGCCTTGAGCATGACCGCCGCCGGCTACGCCCGAGTGGCCGGGGCCAACGACCGCCTCTCGATCGGCGTCATCGGCTGCGGCCGGCGCGGACGCGGGGCCCACATGCCCGGCGTCCACAACCATGCCGAGACGATGAACGTCGAGATCACCGCCCTGGCCGATCCCTGGAAGCCCAGCCGCGAGGCCGCCGCGGAGCTGGTCCAGAAGTGGTACGGACGCCCTGCCCGACAGTTCGTCTCCTACCGCGACATCTTGGCCCTCGACGACGTCGACGCCGTGATGATCGCCTCCTGCGACCACCAGCACACCACCCACCTCGAAGCCGCCGCCAAGGCCGGCAAGCACGTCTACTGCGAGAAGCCCCTGGCCATGGACCTCGAAAAGCTCAAGCAGGCGTGCGACGCCGTGAAGGCCGCGGGCGTGGTCTGCCAGATCGGCACCCAGGTCCGCAGCATGCCGACCAGCACCGCTTGCCGCGAGCTTTTCAAGAAAGGCGTTTTGGGCAAGATCTCGCGGATCGAGCAGTGCCGCAACAGCGCCCGCCCCTATTGGTATTCGCGGCTCGCCGACGCCAGCGAGAACGAGGTCGACTGGAAGGAGTTCCTCATGGACCGGCCCATGCGCCCGTTCCGCGCCGACCACTTCACCGGCTGGTACGGCGTCCGCGACTTCTCCGACGGCCCCATCCCCGGGCTGGCCAGCCACTTCATCGACCTGATCCACTACATCACCGGGGCAAAATTCCCCCACAGCGTGGTCGCCCAGGCGGGCATCTTCACGTGGAAGGACGCCCACGAGTTCTCCTGCCCCGATCAGGTCGAGGCCACGTGGACCTATCCGGAAGGGTTCATGGTCAACTACACGACCAACTTCGGCAACTCCAACGGCAACCGGATCCACTTCTACGGCCGGCACGGCACGCTCGACATGACCCCGTGGAGCGCGCCCAAGATCTCCGGCGCCGGGGCGGTCGAGAAAGGCGAGCTCGGCGCCGAAACGCCCGTCGAGCCGATCGACACGCCCGACCACTTCCTCGACTGGCTCCAGTGCATCCGCACGGGCGGCACGTGCCGCGCCCCGATCGACGCCGGCTACCAGCACGCCGTCGCCGTGATCATGGCCGTCCGCGCCGCCGACACGGGCCGCCGACAGGTCTACGACGTCGACAAGCGTGAGATCCGCGAAGGGTAGCCCGCCGTTGAAAGAGTGATCCCTCGGCGAGTTGGGTGCCACTGCTGGCTTGCCCAGCAGTGATCTTCGTGCGGATTGGTACAGCACTGTTGGCTTGTCCAGCAGTGATTCCTGCGGATCGGTACGGCACTGCTGGGCAAGCCAGCAGTGGCACCCTTTTTCATCGGGCTGTTGGCTTTGCCATTTCCCCAAGCCATCGCCCTCAACGGTGGGGCCTCGCTCCGCGGGGTATGGTGCTTTCCTGGCAAGTCCCTCCCCGCCAGTCGGGTGCCCGGGCGGGGCCATCCCTCGCCCAACGCCCGGCCGAGCCCCGCCCGGCCGGGAAAAGTTGGAAGCACCCGGGGGTGCCCAAAAAACGTCTTGCGGCTCGGCGCTAACATGGTAAGATCGAACACGTTAGGCAGAAAACCGAGTGCCCGGAAGGCCCCGAAACGGCCCCTCCAAGTGTCCAACAAAGGCGACCATGAAGCGCCCTAAGTCTATGCCCCACAACAGGTTCTGTCAAGAACAATTATTGGACGGTTTTTGTTGGTCCGGCCAAAACCTCCAAGTGCTTTCGTACCCGGGCGTTGCGCGAGTGACCTCGTCCAAAAAGGCCGTTTCCCCCAGTACATGGCGTGCGCGCAGGTGGCCTGTGACCCTGTAGCACATCCCATGGGACCCCAGCGCATTCACCATGGAACCCCAGCGCACTTCCCCTGGGGCCCCAGCGCACTTGCGCGTACTGTTAATTCGGCGTCACGCCGCAACAAGCGAACTTCGCTCAGGGCAACTGGTGGGGCAGTGCCCCTCAGAGGTGCCGAAATCCAGGTCGCGCCCGAAGTGCCCGTGTCCAACAAAGCCCGTGACGCAGACTGCTCGGGAAGGGGGAACAACGTAGAAAGAGGAAGCTCCGTCCGGCGGCGTTGCAGCCCTCCGGTCGCGAGGCACGGTTCGTACTCCCGGCCGTTGGACCGGCAAAGATCCTTCAGGGTCTTCTCGGTCCGCGTCCCGATTGCTAGACTGCCGGGTGAACGTCAACTGCAAGCCAGACGGTAGGGTGCGTGAAACGCACCATCTGGGCGTGATAGGGGAAGTGGTGCCTTTCACGCACCCTACGCGGACTCCGATTCCGGCGGGCGCGCAAAAAAGACGCCCCACGCGGGGGCGTCACGAGGTCGCTGGCGAAGCAGCGTTGCCTTGCGCGAGCGAAAGCTCCTTACTATGACAAGCAGGGCAATCGTCGCTCGGATACACTGAGAACAGTATCACGTAAAACGTCCCAGTTGTCAAGGGAGCAGCAAGATGACTCCGGGAGAAAATGGGGAGCGAGCAAGGGCCCCCTATCGGTTGGGGATCGACCTGGGCAGCGGGTCAATCGGTTGGGCCGCCGTAGTCGAGAGGGAGGGAGCGCCCAGCGAGATTCTGGCCATGGGCGTCCGCCGCTTCGATGCGGGCGTGCTCGGAGACATCGAGCAGGGCAAAGACGAGTCTCGGGCGACCGCACGTCGCGATGCGCGAGGACCACGCCGGCAAGCTTGGCGCCGGCAATACCGGCTGCGCAAGGTCTTCCGGCTGCTACAAAAGATGGACCTCCTACCCCCCAGCAAGGACGACTCGCACGACGAGCGGCATCGAGTCCTGGCCCAGCTCGACCGCCAGCTCCGCGGTAGCGCGGAAACGCCGGGTCCGGCCAGCTCCCACCTACTGCCGTATCTACTCCGCGCTCGCGCGCTCGACGAGAAGCTCTCCCGGCACGAACTGGGCCGCGCCCTCTCCCACCTCGCCCAGCGCCGCGGGTTCCAGACCAACCTCAAGGCCGCCAAAAAGGACGAAGAGGTCGGAGTCGTCAAGAAGGGCATCAGCGACCTGGAGAACCTGATGGAACAGGCCGGCTCGCGCACCTTGGGTGAGTATTTGGCGTCGCTGGACCCGCAACAGTACCGGATTCGGGGCCGATGGACCTCGCGAAAGATGTATCAGGACGAGTTCAACCAGATCTGGACCGCACAGTCCGCTTATCACTCGGACCTGACCGATGAGGACCGAGACCGCCTGTACCACGCGATCTTCGACCAACGCCCGCTCAAGTCGCAAAAGGGCCTGATCGGTATTTGTGAACTCGAGCCCAACAAGCGGAGGGCGCCCGCTGCGTGCCTCGAATTCCAGGAGTTCCGCATCTTGCAGCGCGTCAACGACCTGGAGGTGATCCAGCCCGATGGGGAGTGCCGCGCGCTCAACCCGGAGGAACGCACCAAAGTGCTTGGCGAACTGGCCGAAAAGGGGGAGGTCACCTTCGGGAGAATTCGCACCCTCCTGAAAATGAGACCGTCTCGCGAGTACGGCCGCAACTATGCGTTCAATCTGGAAGAAGGGGGCGAGAAGCGTCTCGTGGGCAACCGCACCGCCGCCAAGCTCGTGGCCATCTTGGGGGATGGATGGCGGGAGCTCGGGCCGGAGAAACAGCGCCAACTGGTGAACGAAATCCTCTCCTTCGAATCCGAAGCTCCCTTGATCGGGCGGCTCGAAAGCGGCTGGGGCTTCGAGCCTCACGTCGCGCGAGCGGTCGCCGAGACGCCGCTGGAGCCCGGCTACGCGGCCCTGTCGCGCAAAGCGATGCGTACGCTCTTGCCGCTGCTGGCCGAAAGCGTCGCGTACGCGACCGCCCGCAAGGAAGTCTACGGAGACGTCCGCCGTGACCAGGAAGTGCTGGACACTCTCCCTGCGAAGCACGAATGCGCCGTGCTGCGGAACCTCCGCAATCCTGCGGTTGCGCGTGCGCTGAGTGAGCTTCGCAAGGTGGTCAATGCGTTGGTCGGCCGGTACGGGAAGCCGGTCGAAGTGCACATTGAGCTGGCCCGCGATCTGAAGCACTCGCGCGACCGCCGGAAACGCATGGCCGACCAGAACCAAGAGAACGAGAAGTCGAGAGCAGCGGCGCGGAGGAAGATCCTCGAGGAGATGGGCGACGAACGCTACTGCACGGACCGGAACGTCCTCAAAGTGCGTCTGGCCGACGAGTGCAACTGGGAATGCCCCTATACCGGGAAGTGCATCTCGATGGAAGCCCTGGTCGGCGACCAACCTCAGTTCGACGTGGAGCACATCATCCCGTTCAGCCGGTCGCTCGACAATTCCTTCCTCAACAAGACGCTCTGTTACCACGAGGAGAACCGGAAGGGGAAACGAGGCCGCACGCCTTTCGAGGCGTACGGCCGTACGCCCCAGTGGGAGGAGATCCTCTCCCGAGTCCGCCGCTTCCGCACCGACGCAAGAACGCGAAAGCGCAAGCTGGAGCTATTCCAAGTGGAACGGTTGCCGGACACGGAGGACTTCACCGCTCGTCAACTCAGCGATACCCGCTACATGTCGCGACTGGCGGCCGACTACCTGGGGCTTCTGTTCGGCGGCCAGATCGACGTCGAAGGGCACCGCCGTATCCACGTGAGCCCGGGCCGCGTGACCGCCTACCTCCGCCAACGGTGGAATCTCAACGCGATCCTCGGCCACCCCGACGACAAAGAGCGGGACGACCACCGCCACCACGCCATCGACGCCCTGGTCGTCGCGCTCGCCGGCCCTCGCGAGGTCCACCTTCTTAGCCGTGCGGCGGAAGAGGCCGAAGAATTGGGCGAGACAAGGCTCTTCCCCCGCGACGCGTTCGATCCGCCTTGGGACGCATTCCTCGACCAGGCCCGACAGACGGTCGAGGCCATCCACGTCTCCTCGCGCGTGAGCCGCAAGCTGAGCGGTAAGTTGCACAAGGAGACAACGCTGAGTAAGCGCATTCCCGTCACAGATTCCAAAGGGCGGGTAACGTACGTGCACCATGTGCGCAAGAAGCTCGACGACCCGTCTTTCTCCACAAGAGACATTGCGAAGATCGTGGATGACCGAATTCGCAGGATAGTCGCAGAGCATCTCGACAGGAACGGAGGCGACTTGAAAAAGGCGTTCTCGGATCGAAACAATCACCCGTGTATGAGAGCCAAAGACGCGCGCATAATCCCAGTGCAAATTCACAGGGTGCGCATTCGCACGTCGGCCAAGCCGATCGTGATAGGGAAGGGTACCGGGACCCGTTACGTCGTTCGCGCTCCCCACTCCAACCACCACATGGAGGTTGTGGCCATTGTCGACGGTGACGGGAACGAAACGCACTGGGAAGGTTGCGTCGTAGACCGCCTGCAAGCCATGGAATGTAAGCGCAATGCGAACCAGATCATCCAGCGAGATCATGGTAAATGGAAAATGTTCAAGTTTTCGCTCACTCGGGGCGAGCACGTGGTGATGGCCCATAAGGGGGGAAATGAGGGGCTTTATCGCGTCACCGGGATATCGGAGAAAGAGGTGGAATTTGTTTTGCACTATGATGCTCGCCCAACTAAGGTACGAAGAAAGGCTGGGCCGCGTGTTCGCGGCGGCCCAGACCAGTTGAGGGAGTGGGGTGCACGGAAGGTTGCCGTTGATCCTCTGGGCAACATCCTTCCGGCCAATGACTGACCGAATCATCGATTTCTCCGACGCGCCGGCCCGATTGCGGGCGCGATACGATCAACTGATCGTGACGCGGCCCGATGAGGCCGATGTCTCGATCCCGCTGGCCGACCTGGCTGTGGTCATCGTGTCTCACCCCCAGGTGACGTTTTCGCAGGCCGTCCTCTCCGGCTTGGCGGAACGCGGCGCGAGCTTCGTGGCCTGCAACCGGCGGCACCTGCCCGTGGGGATGGTGATGCCGCTGGCTGGCCATTACGCCCAGGCCGAGCGGTTCGCCGCCCAGGCCCGGACGCCGATGCCCGTGCGAAAGCGGCTGTGGCGGCAGATCGTGCGCGCCAAGATCGACGCCCAGGCCGCGGTGCTCGAAGACCTGCACGGCACCGACCACGGGCTGCGTGCGCTGGTGCCCCTTGTTCGCTCCGGAGACCCGGCGAACGTCGAGGCACGAGCGTCCCGACGCTACTGGCCCCGGCTGTTCACCGACCTCAGCTTCCGGCGCGACCCGGACCGAGAAGACCAAAACGTCCTTCTCAACTACGGCTACGCCGTTCTGCGGGCGATCGTTGCCCGGGCAATCTGCGGGGCGGGCCTCCATCCGTGCCTGGGAATCCACCACCACAACCGATACGACACCTTTTGTTTGGCGGATGACCTGATGGAGCCGTTCCGGCCCACGGTGGATCGGGCCGTGGTGGAATACATGAGCACGCACGACGCCCTCTACGGGCTGGAGTCGGCCGCCAAGCAGACGATGATCTCGGAGCTCACCGGACGCTATCTGGTCGACGGAGAGCAACGCACGCTCTTCGACACGGCCGCGCGACTGGCCTCCTCGTTGGCACAGGTCTTCCTCGCCAAAGCGGACCGGCTTGAACTGCCCGATTGGTGACACCATGCCACGACGAGAATACACGCTATCGGGGTATCGAGGCATGTGGCTTTTTGCGATGTTTGACCTGCCGGTCGATACGAAGAAGGCGCGAAAGCGGTACGTGCAGTTCCGCAGAGCGCTCTTGAAGGACGGCTTCTCGATGCTCCAGTACTCGGTCTACGCCCGGTACTGCGCCAGCGAGGAGTCGGCGACCGCGCACCGGCAGCGTGTTCACGCCGCGATACCCCCTGAGGGGTATGTGCGCGTGCTCGGGGTCACCGACCGGCAATTCGGGAAGATGGAGAGCTATGTGGGAAAAACGAGCAAGCCGAGCGAGAAACCGCCGGCTCAACTCACGCTTTTCTAGGCCGGTCGCCGCCACAAGGCCTTGTGTGGACGCGGGTTACGTCACAGGTAGTGTATCCGAGCGACGATTCCCCGCAAGCCACAGCATACCTCGGGTACGGGACCTATGAGGGGAATAGTGTATCCGAGCGACGATTCCCCGCAAGCCACAGCCTCTCGCTTGAGCTGCTCACTCTCCACCACAGTGTATCCGAGCGACGATTCCCCGCAAGCCACAGCATGCCATGTTCGGTTACACGCGGAACCTCGCAGTGTATCCGAGCGACGATTCCCCGCAAGCCACAGCGCAACCGCAAGCTGGTGCCTGGCACCGGCAAGTGTATCCGAGCGACGATTCCCCGCAAGCCACAGCTCATCTCGAAGATGACGTGGCGCAGCCCCGGAGTGTATCCGAGCGACGATTCCCCGCAAGCCACAGCAACGTTCGCGTGCAGCCGTTCAGATCGCCAAGTGTATCCGAGCGACGATTCCCCGCAAGCCACAGCGAAGCAAGCGTGGCAAGAGACAAACGCGGAAGTGTATCCGAGCGACGATTCCCCGCAAGCCACAGCGTAGTCAGCGGCCACCCGTCTATTGCACAAGTGTATCCGAGCGACGATTCCCCGCAAGCCACAGCACG
>DATKZH010000252.1:0-2570 GCA_035528065.1 Thermoguttaceae bacterium
GCACCGCATATTAAAACATATGACACTTGGCCACGCCATTCGGCTCACCGGAAGTCCAAATGTCAAGTGGGATTCCGGAGAAGAAAGTGAATCAGGAATGACGATACCGATATCTTTTTCCGATCCGATTTGCGATCGTCGGCTCCACTCACAGCTCCCGACCCGGAAACCCACGACGCTTGCGGGCTTCACCGACCGGCGGTAAGGTAATTTCGTAGGGTCAGAGGAGGTCGGAGGACGGGAGCGATGGGGCGTTCGGGAGGAAAGTGCGTTAATGCGGCTTCTATCGGGGAAGGGGTCAAGACGCACTTCTCCGTTCCACCGCGAAACGGGGTTTGAGCCCCTGGCGGACGCTGTCGCGTGCGTGAGGACAGGGTTCACGTCATCGACGAGACGTTTCTCTCCCAGCCTTCCTTCCGATTGCCCGATGACATCGCAGCCGTGCCGTTCTCCAATGAATGGGAACCATCCTTCTATCAGGGACTCTGTGGCCCATCGCTTCGTTTGGCTCTCCAGAGGGGCATAGCCTATCCTTGGGGACTCCGGCGTTCTCCGGGACCACCGCATTAACGGATGCTCACCTCCGAAGCCTTTGCGTCCATGGGCACCGCTCCTCGCTGAAACGGCTCGCTTCCCGTCTTCGGAACCCGCCCTCGGACGCGCTATTTCGACTGCTCGAGCTTCCTGGGTTCGTACTCCTCTCCCGAGCGCCACATCGAAAGAACGATGGACGCGATCTGCCGCGCGATGGTCAGCTTGGCCAGGTTGGGCTTGGTGCCGCCGTCGAGCAGCGACTGGTAGTGGCGGTACAGCGGGCCGTCCTTGGCCCGCTGGACCACGGTGGTGGCCGCGCCCTTGAAGATGTCCTTCAGCCTGTGGTTGAAGTTGCGGTTCAGCCCGCGGGTCTGCAGCGTCTGGGCCCGCAGCCACTGGCCGTCCTTGCCCCGCACCCAGTCCGAGGAGCTGCGCGTGACCACCGCCAGGCCGATGTACGCCCAGAACGACCGCTTGCTCGCGAAGCGGTACGGGGTGACCACGACCGGCAGCAGCTGGGCGACGCGGATCTCCCCCAGTCCGGGGCAGGTCTTGAGCGTGCGGAAGACGCCGTGCCGACGCGCCTCGGCGACCATCTCCCGCTGCGCCTTCTTCCGCACCTCGAGCAGGGCGTCGAACTCCATGTAGAGCGTCTCGGCTCGCGGCCTCGACCGCTCCGGGAGCCTGGCGATGTAGGATGCCCGCTCCGAGGGCGAGTACACGCCCTTGCCGTCGGTCGGGATGCCCCGCGAGCGGAAGAGCGCCTTGAGCCTATCCTCTCGATTCGAACTCGTCTATCATTGACACCTGGCAAGTGAGGTGATCCCGTGCGCCTGCTCGTGCTCGCATTCTCGTCGGCTTTCGCAAGCGCGGCTTTGTCCTGTGACGGCGATCCGCCCAAGGTGCCGGGGCCGCCCGCGGGGTTCGACGTCTGCGAGACCCCGCTCGACGGCGACGAAGGGCAAAACGGTTTCGACCTCCTGGCGCAGGTCGACGTGGGCCGCACCGAAGCGGACGGCGGCGAGGACGACGAGGGCGAGCCGAGCCCGTTCGCGCTCGACCGGCCGTACGGCGCCGAGACCGGCTACGGCTGGGTGGGCTCTTCCGGCGAGGCCGCGGTCGACCCGAGTTGGACCACCTGGGCCTGGCCCTACGGCGGGCGCGGCGACCCGCGGATCCACCTCGCCACCCGCGCCGGCATGGGCGGCTACCGCTTCGACGTGCCGAACGGGGTCTACGCCGTGACCTGGCACTTCATCGAGAAGCCCGAGCACTGGTCCGGGTTCCGCAAGGCCGACCTGCTGGTCGAGGGCGAGGTCGCGGTCGCGGGATACGATATCTTCGAGGAGGTGGGCAACCGCTTCATGGCCACGATCCGCGCGTTGGCCGAGGTCGAGGACGGCCGGCTCGACCTCGAGTTCGTCGACAAGGGCAGCCAGTCGCCGCCGATCCTGTCCGCGCTCGAGGTCGAGGCGATCGACCCGGACACCGCGCCGCCGGCGGACGTGACCGATCTCGAGGCGCGAGGTGGCTACGAGCAGGCGATCCTGACGTGGGAATTTGGCCCCGAGCGCGACCTGCGCGGCGCCAACGTGTGGCGCGCGGCCACCGCGGGCGGCCCCTGGACCCGGGTCAACCCGCGGGTGGTCACGGCCCGCCACTTCGTCGACCACGGCCTGCCGCCGGGCAGTGCAGTCTATTACAAGGTCGTGGCCCAGGATCTGTTCTGCAACGATGCTCCCGGCGCCGTGACCGGGCCGGTGTTCGTGCGCGACCACCTCTCGTCGAGCCTGCCGGTCTTCGACATCCGGCTCTCGGCGAGCGCGCTGGCCGGGCTGACCGAGGACGTCTCGGCCGACGAGTACGTCGAAGCCACCTTGCTGATCGACGGGCAGCAGCTGCCGATCGAGATCCGCAACCGCGGCGCCTCGACCCGCTACCTGTCCAAGCAGAACTTCAAGATCCGCATCGAGGACGGCCTGACCTTCGAGGGGCGCAACGGCTTCAAGCTCAACTCCGAGGTGGTCGACCCGCTG
>DATKZH010000253.1:0-52076 GCA_035528065.1 Thermoguttaceae bacterium
GCCGAATCAAGCAACTAGGTTTCCACTACATCGCCCCAACCAGGCCTCCACGACCGAGAAATAACGACTTGCGCCGACTTCCGGCCCCAATTTGCTCGAAAATCGCCCGGATTTTCACCGAACTGCGCAACTTGGGCTAACGTCCGAGGGGGAGATCTTCCTTTGGGACACCTCGCCGATGCTCGTCGCGGAGACCCGGCTCACGCTCGGCCGGTCGATGGCGCCAACCGATCTGGTCGTGCTGGCGGACGACCGGACGGTCCTCTACACACGAGCAAGCCGTGACCGCGAACCGCGGGGGCGCGTCGACGCGATACGATGGGCCGAGGATCGAGGCACCACGGTCTTTCACCGGGACGCCGTGCTTCCGGACGTATCTGGGGGCGTCTGGTCGATCGCCGTGTCCCCCCGGGGCGACACGGTGGCCCTGGGGCTCCGCGACGCGATCTCCGTGCGGGCTTCCCCGCAGTGGGAGGATGAGATGACTCGGCTTCGCCACGAGGGCTACGTGCGCCAGGTCGCCTTCTCGCCGGACGGGCGCCGGCTGGCTTCCGTGGGAGGCTGGCGGATTCGCCTGTGGGACCTGACCCGCCGAAGTCGTCGCGTCCAGCGCGAGCTGAAGGGGCACGGGAAGGAGGTGACCTCGATCGCCTGGAGCCCCGACGGCCGGTTCCTGCTCTCCGGCAGCCTCGACGAGACGGTCCGGCTTTGGGACGCCCGATCGGGCAAGCAGGTCGACTGCTACGATTGGGGCACCGGCGAGGTCCGCTCGCTCGCCTTCTCGCCCGACGGGACCACCGCGGCGGTCGGCGGCAGCCGAAGGGACTCGATCGTCATTTGGGACGTGGACGTTTGACCGAAGGGGCTCGCTACACGCAGCGAACCTGCGGGACGCCCGGCCGTGTCACACAGAAGGGCATGGCACGACAAGGCTGCTCCTGCAAGGTCATGCCGACCGCGCCTTTGACAAAACGGGGCGCGTTTGGGATGTTGGGAATGACGGCGAGCGGGAGCGGTCGAAAAACGTGGTAGCCGTCTTTCGGCCACTCCCGGGCCAAAGCAAGCATCGCCCAACCCTGAAGACAACATGCACGCGACGAGCACCATCGCACCCGAGCGGGAAGAATGGACCTTTGACGAGCTTCAAAGCGAAGCCGAGGACCTGCGCAAGCGGCTGAACCTGTGTCGCACGTCGCTGGGGCGATTCTTCGTCGCGAAGCAGGAGCTGATCGACCTGATGGTCGTGGCGGCGGTCGCCCAGGAGCCGCTCTTGCTGGTCGGCGTGCCGGGCACGGCCAAGAGCGAGCTGGTGCTCAAGTTCCGCGAGGCCCTGGCCATCCCCGACGAGGACTACTTCGAGTACATGCTCACCCGGTTCACCGAGCCCTCGGAGATCGTCGGCCCCATCGACATCAACCAGCTCCGCGAAGGCCGCTACATCCGGCGCGAGCAGGGCAAGCTCCCCACCGCCAAGCTGGCCTTTCTCGACGAGATCTTCAAGTCGAACTCGGCCATCCTCAACATCCTCCTGACGATCCTCAACGAGCGGAAGTTCTACCAGGACGGGCTGCCCCAGCCGGTGGAGCTGAAGGTCCTGTTCGCCGCGACCAACGAGGTGCCCGAGCACGGCGAGCTGGCCGCGCTGAAGGACCGCTTCGTGCTCAAGGCCGAGAGCCGCTCCGTGCAGAACGAGCACTTCGAGGAGCTGATCGACGCCGGGCTCCAGGCCGAGGTGCACCGCACGCTGAACCAGAAACCGTGGATGGAGGGCCACGCCACGCTCACCGACCTGCTCAAGGCGGGCCGCTACCTGACCTACCTGTTCAGCCGGCGACGCAGCCTGGGCGACGGCACCGAGCAGTACGACCGCCACCAGTTCTTCCCGGCCGAGGTGTTCCGCGAGTTCCAGCGCCTGGTGAAGACGCTCGTGCGCGAGGATCGCGTCTTCATCAGCGACCGCAAGTTGGTGAAGCTCTACAAGCTGTTCCGCGTCCGCGCGTGGCTGTTGCACGGCGGCACCGTCAGCCGCGACGACCTCCGCCTTCTGGCCTACCTGGGCGAGTCGCCCGAGGAGATGGCCCTGCTGCGCGAGAAGGTGCCGCTTCTGCTCGGAGAGGGTTGAGGGTTGATGGTTGAGGGATGAGGGATGAGGGATGAGGGATGAATGAAGAACGGGAGGACTTGGGCGAGGAACAATGGGGAGAGCGAAAGGTCCCCTCTCCCTCGGGGAGAGGGTTAGGGTGAGGGCATCATCCAGAGTGAGTCCACTGGTTGCGGGGATTCGCAGTTAACCACTCGCCACTCACCAATAGGCATTTCCCCCCGTGACTGTTCACGAGCTTCGCAATCCGGACGACGCCCGGCAGTGGGTTCTGCAAGGGCTGTGGCTTTCCAGGGCGACTGCCGTGGGGCCGGAGATGGTCGGCCGCGCGCTCGATTGGTCGCTGGAGATCGCCTCGGCCGGCTCGCCCTTGCCCCCGGTCGGGTTCGTCGCCGACGTGGGCCACGTGGCCTTGAACATCGGTCAGCCGGACGTGCTCGACGAGCCCCCGACAATCCCCGGGCTCGACGCCGGAACGGTGCGGGAGTACGAAGACTACGTCCTCGGACGCCTCTACGCCGACCTGACCTTCGAGCGGGCGTCCGACGCCCTGCTCGGCTATCAAGGCCGCGATCGCTCCCGCGGGCTCGCCTTCCTGGTAAGCCAGCTTTGTGGGCGCGCGGAGATCGGCGGCGCGATCCTCAGCCCCGCCGTGCTCAAGCGGCTCGGCGAGGAGCCCGCCGAAGCGATCCTCGCCGAGGGCTGGGAATCGACCCGCACCGAGGGCCTCCTTCCGGGACTGGCGAGCCAGTACGACGAGATCCAAGCCGCGATGCGCAGCGCCGGCGATCTGCTGGGCGGCGAGGACCTCTTCGAGCTGGAGCGGCGAACCGCCCTGGCCGAGTTCGGCCAACGGCTCGCCCTCAGGCAAGTGCTCCAGATGGCCGAGCAGTTGGGCGCCGCACTGCCGCACTACAGACCCCGCCCCAAGTCGCGCCGGCCCCTTCCCGTGGCCACGCCGATCTACGACGAGGACACGTATCCGGTGGGCGGGTTTGCCTCGATCGCCAATCGCGGCTCGATCGAGAGCCTGCTGCACTCGCAATTGACCTTCATGGAGCCCGGCGAGCGACCCGACCTGTTCGACGTCAAGTTCGTGCGCGACGAGCTGCTGTACTACTGCCGCGACGAGAACCAGTTCCTCCGCCGACGGCAGACGTTCGTCTTCGCCCTGTGGCCCGATCTGGTCGGGGCGCGGTTCAAGGACGCGGCGCTGCCGTACCAGCGGATCGTGATGGTGCTGGCGCTCCTGGTGGCCGCGGTTCGCAAGCTGATCGAGTGGCTCAGCGGCGACGCGCTCCGGTTCGAGTTCCTGCTCGTCGATCACGGCGATCCGCTCTTGGAGCCGGAGGAAATGCTCGTCGAGATGCTCCTGGCCGAGCAGATCGAAAACGGCACCGTCGCGGTCGAGCGAATCCCGCCCAAAGAGCTTCGCCCGCACTGCGACCGGGCGGCCCGGCGGAGTCTGTGCCACTGCTTGAGCGTGTCGGCGTCGGGCGTCGGTGTGTCGCCCGACCACGCCCTGGCGGCAAGCCTCGCCGTGGACGGCCCCGTGCCCCGGCTCGCGCTCGACGACGAGCCGATCCCCCTTCCGGAAATCGAAACGGCCGTCGACGGCTGGGCCGCCGTCTTGCAGAGCCTGTTGGCCGACTGGGTCGCCTCGACGGTACGGTGAGTCCGGCTACGGGCTGAGTGCCACTGCTGGCTTGCCCAGCAGTGTTGGTAGCACGGTTGGACAAGCCAACCGTGGCGCCCGTGAACCCAACTTGGGGAGCGCTCATAAATAACTTGGACAACTTGTAGCAGGCACACGCCGTGTGCCGTCCGCAGTTTACGGCACACGGCGTGTGCCTACTACATTGGAATTGACCAACTTATTTCTGAACGCACACTTGGACAGACCGCGAGACGGGTCGACTGACGAAGGAGGAGCGAATGCTGCATCGCGCGATAGGAGAGGGCTTCCCGTGGGCCGCCACAGCGTTGGGCCTTCTGGGCGTGTTGCTTGCGGCACGCGAAACACGCGCGGCGGAAGCGGAGTGGCGCGTCGGGTTGGCCCGTGCGACGATCACGCCCGAGGTGCCGATCGCCATGTGCGGCTACGGCCCCCGCGTGTCGGAGGGCGTGCTGGACGACCTGCACGCCAAGGCCGTCGTGCTCGAAGACGGCCACCGGCAGCGGGCCTTGCTGGTGACGGCCGACCTGCTCTTCTTTCGCGCCCCCTTTGCCGAGGCGCTGTGCGCGGAGATCATGGCGAAAACCGGGCTCGCGCGCCGCGAGATCCAGCTTACCGCTTCGCACACCCACGCCGGCCCGGTCTTCGGCCTCCGCGACCCGGATCGGTTTGATCTCACCGACCCACAGCGCCGGGTGGTCGACGCGTACACCGAGAAGCTCCAAGGCCGGCTCGTCGATCTGGCCGTGGCGGCGATCGCCGATCTGCGGCCGGCGCGGCTCTCGTGGGGCGTGGGCCGCGCCGGGGATTTCGTGGTGAACCGCCGCCTGATCGACGAGCACGGCAAGTGCCGCGGCATGGGCCCCAATCCGCAAGGCCCCGTCGATCGCGACGTGCCCGTGCTGCGGGTCGATGGGCCCGACGGCCGTCTTCGCGCGATGGTCTTCGGCTGCGCCTGTCACTGCGTCACGCTGGACGGAAAGAACCGCAAGATCTCGGGCGACTACGCCGGCCATGCCCAGCGGCACATCGAGCAGCAGCACCCCGGCGTGCAGGCGATGTTCGTCGCCGGCTGCGGCGCCGACGCGAACACGAATCCCCGCGGCGGGCCCAACCAAGAGGAGCTGGTCGGCCGACATGGAGAGACGCTCGGCCGGGAGGTCTGCCGGGTGGCGGCCGGCCCGCTGGAGCCGATCCGCGGCCCGTTGCACGTGCAACTGAAGTGGACCGATCTGCCGCTGGAGCATTCCCTCCCCCGCGAGCAGTTGGAGAAGATGGCCAAGACCGGGGCGTATTGGCACGCCCGCAATGCCAAGGGCATGCTCGCCGTGCTCGACCGCGGCCAGCCGCTCCCGCAGCACTACCGTGCCCCGATCGCCCTGTGGCAGTTCGGCGACGATTTGACCTTGGTCGGCCTGCCCGGCGAGGCGGTCGCCGACTACGTGGGCATGCTCCGGCAGGCCCTCGGGCCGGAACGCCTATGGGTCGTCGCCTTGTCGAACGAGTCGTTCGGCTACCTGCCCACCACGCGGATCCTGGCTGAGGGCGGTCACGAGACGATCGGCCTGACGCTGGACATCGGCCTCTTCGCGCCCGGCGTCGAGGACGTGGTGGTGGCCGCCGTCCGGCAGTTTGCCCAAGCGTCGGGCCGGAGGCTGCCCGAGTGATCGATTGGGCCGTGCCCTGCGGCCGTTTGTGTGGCGCGACCCGAGCGAGTAGTATGGCGGTGTCTGGCGAGCGAACGCCACAACCTCACCGGAGAATCGAATATGATCCACTCTCTCGCACGATGGGCCCTCGTAGCGCTGGTTTCTGCAATCCTCGGCGCATCCTCCGTGTGTCTGGCGGCGGAAAGCGGGCCGCCGGCCTTGATCCTCACGCCCAAGCCGGGGCCCGAGCCGCGGATCAACGGCCCGCTCGTCTACGGGTGTCGCCCCGGGCGGCCGTTTCTCTATCGCATCCCTTGCACGGGCGCGCGGCCGATCACCTTCGCCGCCGCCGACCTGCCCGAGAGCCTCAAGCTCGATCCGGCCACCGGCATCCTCACCGGCCACGCCCCGCTCGAGCGCGGCGAGCACGCGATAACGCTCGTGGCGGAAAGCTCGCACGGGCGCGCCGAGCGGCCGCTCGCGATCGTCGTCGGCGACCAGCTCGCCCTGACGCCCCCCATGGGCTGGAACTCCTGGTACATCCATTACTACCGCGTCACCGGCCGGCACATGCGCCAGGCGGCCGACGCGATGATCGCCTCGGGCATGGCCGACTTCGGCTACGAGTACGTGAACATCGACGACTGCTGGATGGTCAAGCCGGGGGCGGACGACCCCCAGATCGGCGGCGAGCCCCGCGACGCCGACGGCGCGATCCGTTCCAACCGGCTTTTCCCCGACATGACCGCCCTGGCCGACTACATCCACTCGAAGGGCCTCAAGGCCGGGCTGTACACGTCGCCCGGCCCGCTCACCTGCCAGCGCTACACCGGCACCTACGAGCACGAGGAGATCGACGCCAAGAAATTCGCCGAGTGGGGGTTCGATTTCCTCAAATACGACTGGTGCTCGTACCGCCAGGTAGCCGGCGGCAAGAGCCTGGAGGACCTGCAAAAGCCCTACCGCAAGATGGGCCGAATCCTCGCGGGGCTCGATCGCGACGTCGTCTACAACCTCTGCCAATACGGCATGGGCGACGTGTGGAAGTGGGGCGGCGAGGTGGGCGGCAACTGCTGGCGCACGACCGGCGACCTCGGCCTCGCCCGCGACACAAGCCTGCCCGGCTTCTACCACATCGGCCTGAGCAACGCCCAGCACTGGGAGCACGCCAGGCCGGGCCAGTGGAACGACCCCGACTACATCCTCATCGGCTGGGTCGGCAAGGCGGGCAAGCAGAGCGAGGGCCGCCCCACCACGCTCACGCCCGACGAGCAGTACAGCTACATGTCGATGTGGTGCCTGATGGCCTCGCCGCTCATCTTCTCCGGCGACATGGCCAAGCTCGACGAGTTCACCCTCAACGTCCTCTGCAACGCCGAAGTGATCGCCATCGACCAGGACCCCCTCGGCAAGCAAGCCCGCATCGTCCGCCACACCGACGAAGACCTCGTCCTCGCCAAGCCCCTGGCAGACGGCTCCCTGGCCGTCGGCCTGTTCAACCTCGCCGAGCTCGAACGCCAGATGACCGTCCGCTGGTCCGACCTCGATATCTCCGGCCCCCGCACGGCCCGCGACCCGTGGCGTCAAAAAGACCTCGGCACGTTCGAGGCCGATTTCACCGCCCCCATCCCCCGCCACGGCGTGACGCTGATCCGGCTGCGGCGTTCTGAGTGAGTGGTTTATACCACATTCGAGGTACGTGACAGCGCCCCCTTGAGTACGCATGTGGCCTTGTCATGAGCTAGGGCAACCAGCTAGCATGGTTGGAAGAGCGGGCGCGCGCTTTTCTCCCGTGCGAAGGGGGCGCTGGCCGGGAATTGCCTCGTACTCGAATTCTCCGAATCGAGAGCCATCATGATACATCGTTTCAGAGTTCAGAATTTCAAGAGCCTCGAGGACATTTCGGTCGACCTCGGCGACGTCACCGTTCTGGTGGGACGAAGTGGGACGGGCAAGACGAACTTCGTAACGGCGCTTGCCTATCTCCGCGACTACCTGTACTTCGGGAAGCCCCAGAATCCAGAGCTGCAAGACTGGCATCGGCTGCTTCCAGCAACGAAGCAGAAGCAGAAGTGCCACATGTCGTTTGAACTGGAGTTCGACGTCAAAGGAATACAAGAGTCCTTCACGTATTGTGTGACGCTAGATCAGGATGGCCCCAGCGGCCCGGTGACCAGGGAGTCGCTTCGCCTGGGCGACCAGACGTTCTTCGCGCAAGCCGAAGGGAGATGGGAGGTCGAGCCGCAGTTGGTTTCGGTGCCGCAACCGGGACCGCCGGCGATAGGACGTATTCCTTCTATTTCGGAAATTGTGATTGCCTACACGGCATTAACGTCTGCCATTGGATGCTACGATTTTCCTGCGACGGTTCTCGGAGACATGGACCAGAGAGCAGGAAAGACCCGCATATCCGGACTGAATGACGACGCCAGCAACTACCTACAGACGCTCAAGGACATAGTGAGTAACTTGCAGGACTTAAACCTGCGGAAAAGCATCACTGCTACGCTTCAGCGTCTCAATCCATCCGTCTCGGCCGTTGAGTTGGATTCCATTCAGCAACCCAAGCACGCGGTCGTGGGCCACAAATTCGACGAGAAGACACTTGCCCTGACGTTGGCCCAGGAGTCCGGTGGATTCCGACGGTTCTATGCCCACCTGCTGGCTCTTTATCAGCTTCCGCCCAAGCAGACGCTGGTGTTCGAGGAGCCCGAAAACGGGATCTACCCCGGGGCGCTGGGGCTTCTGGCCGACGAGTTCAAGGACGCGCCGTCCGCCGGGCGCGGGCAGGTGATTCTTACCACACACAGTCCGAGGTTGCTGGACCATTTCTCGGAAGACCAAATCCGCGTCGTTGACCTCGACGGTTTTCAGACGCGGATCGGCAGGATCTCTCGCGAGCAGCGCGAGGCTCTTCAGGAGCAACTCTTGGAGCCCGGAGAGCTGCTCACCGTTGACCCGGCTCGCATCGAAGATACGGAATCGGCAAACGCATGAGACGGCTGGTGTTGTTCGTAGAAGGAGACGGTGACGCGCTGGCCGTGCCGGTTCTCGTGAAACGATTGCTTACCGAGCTGGACGCCTGGGACTGTCTGTTCTTGGATCCCAATCCGTTCGTGGTTAGAGGGGTAAACAAGCTGTTCAAGGACGACTGTCGAAACTGGCTTCGGTGGTTGGGCGCCGCGGCGAAACGCGACGCGATCGGCGCCGTCCTTCTCGTCCTGGACGGCGACCTTCCGAGATTCCGCGGAGAGCCGTTCTGCGCGGCGAACGTCGCTCGTGAGTTGGCACACGCGTCGACCCGAGCCAGAGGCGGCGAGCTCTTCTCGGTTGCCGCCGTGTTCGCGTGCCAAGAGTATGAATCGTGGTTGATTGCCGGCGTCGAGTCTCTGTGCGGGAAACCGCTCAAGGATGGCCGACCCGGCGTTCGCGCAGGCACGCAACCCCCCGCCCAGGACTTGGAGTTGGCACCGCGGAATGCAAAAGGCTGGCTCAGCAACGTGATGGAGTCGGGATACAAGGCGGTCAGAGATCAAGCGCTACTGACCGAAATGGTCGATTTGGAGTTGGTCCGCAATCGACCGATGAGGTCGTTTCGACGCCTCGAATCTGCTATTTCCACCGTGGTCAACGCACTGCGAAATCAATCGCACGTTGCGAGTCCCCGTTGACGAGGCGGCCATGGGACTTCGCGGGGCAGGGCGAGTATCGCCTGATCCACCGAATGTTCATGGGCCAAACCGGGCTCGGCGTGCTGAGTTGCAGCTCGCAGATTCTACAACGTCCACCCCTCGCGATACGGCGGGTTCATCAAGGCGTTCGCCGCGTCCGAGTTGGTGAACTGGAGCTTCTCGGCGTCCCAGTAGAGTTTTTCCTGGGTGCGGAGGGCGACGTTGCCCATGAGGACGACGGCGGCGAGAGGGGCGGCGTGGTCGACGAAGTTGCTGCCGGCGGGGGGGCCGCCCTTGCAGGCGTCGATCCATTCCTGGTAGTGGCCGGGGGAGCGCTGGAGGACTTGGGGCGGCTTGCCGTACTCCTGCATCTTCGACTCGGGCAGGAGCCGGTGGCCGTGGAGCATGCCCTTGTCGCCGACGATCAACGTGCCGTCGCCCTTGAAGATGTTGCGGCCCGGGGCCACGCCCTCCGGCTGGGGCGGCATCATCCCGCCGTCGTACCAGCGGATCATGATCTCCGGGCGGTCGCCTTCGGCCGGGAAGCGGAAGGTGATGATCGAGGCCAACGGGGCGGTCTCGTTCTTGATCTCCGGCGGGGCGTTCCAGTGGGTGGAGCAGGCTTCCACGCTCGTCGGCCAGCCGAGCTTGAGGGCCTTGAACGCGGCCGAGAGGTTGTGGCAGCCGATGTCGCCCAAAACGCCCGTGCCGAAGTCCCACCAGCCCCGCCACGCGAACGGGTGGTAGCACGGGTGGAACGGCCGCACGGGCGACGGGCCGAGCCAGAGGTCCCAGTTCATGTGCTCCGGGCAGGGGGGCGTTTCCTTGGGGCGGGGGACGCCGCGGGGGGAGATGTCGGGCTGGCGGTTCGACCAGGAGTGGACCTCGCGGACCTGGCCGATCGCGCCCGCCCAGATGTATTCGCAGGTGAGCCGGGCCTCTTCGGTCGCCTGGCCCTGGTTGCCCATCTGGGTGGCCACGCCCGCCTCCTTGGCCGCTTTGGCCACCTGGAGGGCCTCGTGCACGCTGTGCGTCAGCGGCTTCTGGCAGAAGACGTGCTTGCCCCGCTTGAGGGCGGCCATGGTGACCACGGCGTGGTTGTGGTCGGGCGTGGCGACCATCACCGCGTCGATCTGGCCGTCCATCTCGTCGAGCAGCTTGCGGAAGTCGCTGTAGAGCTTGGCCTTGGGGAACGGCTTGGCGGCATTGGCCGCGCGGCTCGCGTCGACGTCGCAGATGGCGACGATGTTCTCCGTGGGCACCCGGGTCACGTCGCCCGTCCCCATCCCGCCCGTGCCGATCCCGGCGATGTTCAGCTTCTCATTCGCCGAGGGCTGGCCGGGCGCGCCGAGCACGTGACGCGGGACGATCGTCGCCACGCCGACGGCCGCCGATCCCGCCAGAAAACGCCGCCGACTCACGCCTTGCTTCGTGTTCATGGTTCAGTCTCCCTCTCGTGGTTCGTCGGATCCGCGGCGGGGCTGTTCTCGCCGCACATGCGACGTCAGTAGATACCACTGGGAGCCATTTTGCAACTACAGTCCGGGGGGGACGAGCATGGGATGATTCTCTTTCAGCCAGTTGATGACGTCGGTCCTGAGTTGCCTGGCCGTGTTGAGCAGGTCGTCCGCGTCTTCTTCGCTAACCACGCCGACTCGTTCGTATATCGCTTGGCCTCTCAGTCTGGAGCAGCGTTCGACATGATCGGCCGTGTCGGACCAACGATCGCCCAAGGTGTAGCGCAGCGAGTCGATCGCGCGCTTGTGAAGACCTGCGCCCTTCGGTACCTGGTAGCCTGAGGCAAGCAGCGCGATCAGGCATAGTTGCAGAGCCGCGTCGTACGCGTGCTCGAACTTCCCGTCGGCGCTGAGCCCTTTGGCTTGAGCATCCGAGACGTCCCGATCCACTACCCGGAGCAATTGCTGGATTTGAGCGACGGTTGGCTCATTCCGTTGAAGCCACCCGTTCCGCAACCATTGCTCTAAGCTCATCGTCCAAGTCTCCGTGCGACGAGTTGCCCCCTGGATGAATCACCGGGATCTTCTCGCGCCGATACACGTCCAACAGGAACGGATCGCCCGCCTGGTACTTCTCTCGAAACGAGCTTCGCGCATAGATGGCCGGGTTGATGCGCCGACCGAGCGTCCTTTCCGCTTCGCGAAGTGGGCCGGATAGCGCTTTCAGGTTCACGTCACCAAGGATCAACAAATCGACGTCGCTGTCCTCCGTCTGCCGGTTCCGGGCCGTCGAGCCGAAGACGAACGCCAGTTCGATGCGATCGCGTAGAGGCTGGAGTGCATCGCGAAGCACGCTCTCCAGGCGAAGCCCCCGCCGAATCTCCCGAGCCGTGGCGAGCTGTTCCAGTGTATCCAACGCGTGCGGACAGGGGTGTTCCAGATTCATTAGGATGCTCTCGACTTGCTCGACAACCCGCCGGTCCCATCCCAGCCGTTCATCCGCCATCGCCGCGCCCAACGCCTGGGCCGCGATTCGCTGAAGCCGCGGAGAAGGGCCTGCGTCCAGCCAAGACGTGAAGATACTCGTGACGGCCGGGTTCTTTCCGATCAGCGACTCCAGAGCCCAAGCGCACGCAGTCCTCACCTTGTCGGACTCACCGTCGAGGCACGCAAACCGCTGTAGCATCTCGAGCACGGAAGGCTCGGCGGTCGCTTTCGCCAACCCTCGCGCAGCTCCCGACCGCACCATGGGGGGGCGACCGCTGCTCAGGATCTCCATGAGTCGATTGCGAATCTCCGCATCGTTCGCTGCTGCGTCCGTCAACGCGGAAGCACAGGCATGGATGACCTGCTCTTCACGGTCGTTCTCGAGTACCTGAAGTAACAAGCGCTTCGCGTTGTGCTTGCCCTTAGTGCACGCCGCCAGGGCCGACGCGCTCGCAGCCCGGACGGGCGCCGCTGCGTCCGAGCCAAGGATCTTTCGGAGTCGGACCCGCGCACGCCTGTCGGTAGCAACCGTTCGGCCCAGTTCACGCACGAGCAGCTCTTTCAGCTCAGCACTCTGCTCTGGGTCTTCGAGAAGCAAGCAAACGCTGGAGTACCATGTTTTGGGATCCTCCAACCGGAGCTTGGAATTCATGTGAAACACTTGATGTGTTCTATCTCCTAACATCACCGTGACCTCCCGCGCGGCCTCCGAAGCGATGAAGCTTGGTGGCAGCTCTTCTGCGGCAGATTCCAGGATTTCCCGCCCGCGGGCCCACCCGTCAAGACAATAGTACTCCTCCTCGCTGAGCTCACGTCTCGCCGTTTCCAGAATTACCTCGACGGTTCGGTCCGCCTGCCCCTCGAACCTCGTTCCTTCAAAGCTCTGGAGGGCGTCAATCGCCTCCAGCGTGATGCCCAACCAGCGCGATTTCCCGAGTTCCATTATGGAATCAAAGACGGTGGAAACCAAACGCCGACTGGCTATCGTTGTGCCGTCCGAAAGACATCGCAGCGCAAGCATCTGACCCCGATGCAGAAAACGGCCAACGGGATCGGGATCGTCCAAGATGCTGGAAACGAGCGACTCAGCCGGCGTAGGTGTAAGCTGGGCGGCCACCAATCGAACGACTTCCGACCACTGCGGATGGAAGTAGTACCCGCGGAGACAACGCGTCACGTCCCGCGAGGGTGATGCGTCCGCTTCGTCGATCACCCCCAGTGAGGCAAAGTACTCCTGGAGGGTCCGGTGGGAGAACCCGAACAAGTCGAGCCCTCGCTCCTCGATGATCCCGGTGCGCTCCGTTAGATAACGGATGATCCGGTCGGATGCGTCCTTGGCTTGCTCCAACGGAAACCCGAGCTTCTCGTGCAAGTAGTCCTGCATCCTCTCCGCGATCCACCATCTCGGCGCGAGGGTTCGATCGGCTTTCTGCATCGCCAGCGACAAGTCCGACAAGAGCCACCGGAATTCGCGGGCGTCCAGATCGAGGCCGTGAGTATCGTCGAACTTGCGAGTCTCCCGCTTGCTGCTTTCCCACGTGTCCAGAAAGACATCGACGACCTTTTCGTACAAGTCGACCCGACGCCGGGGCAGCGTTCCGCCCCGCGCCTCGTTGAGCAGCACGAGAATCGTGAGAATCAGAGGGTTCGCGGCGAGAGTCCGCACCCGGGGATTGGAGAAGATCGCGCCGGTCAGGATCTCCAGGACTTCGCCATGAGGTCTGTTCTCGAGGCGCGCGAGAATCTTGGCCCACTTCTCCGCAAAGGTCTCCAGTTGCCTCCTCTGGTACGGCAGAATCCGAAAAACGGCGAAGCCTTGTCTCTTCCAAGGGGCTGACTCAAAACCGACGACCCTGGAGCTGATCACAAAGCGGTTTTGCGGGTAGCGTCCGATGAATTCCTGCACGCGTTCGATCAAAAAGGTCCTCTGCTCTTGGCTCCCGACCTCGTCCAGCCCATCGAGCAGCACGAGACAGCGACGCGTTTGGTCTTCCAGCGCGCTGTTGAGCGATTGTTCTACGTTGGGACAACCGCGCTTCGCAGCCCAAGCGGCGACATACTTCACGGGATCGACGCGCTCGTCCAACTCTTGCGCGCGGCACAACTCCGGCAGGCGAACGTAAATGGGGATTTCGCCGTCACCCTTGTCGTCCGAGGCGCGGAAATGCGCCAGAAAGCGGAGCACCGTGGTCTTGCCGCCCCCCGGATTTCCCAGCAGCACCACGCGGTCGTGCGTTCGGATGCACTGCGTGGCAGGCATAGGCTGACCGGGACCGCGCTGCTGAGGCGGCGAGAAGGGCCCTTCCGGGAAGCAGTCGTCATCGCGCTGCGACGCTTCCGGCAAGTCAAGGTCTTCACGGACGTCGAGGTCCACAAACACATCCTCAATCGCCAGCTTCTGAAGCCCCGGCATCCCGATCCCGCGAAAATCGAGTTCCGCGTGCTCCCTGCCGACCAACTCCCTGAACGACTCCAATTCGCCCCCCGGGGCAAGCTGCACCACATCGATTTGGAGCGCCCGAGCGAGCCGTTTGAGGGTGCCCTCACGCACCCGGGCCTGATCGCTCGCGAGCAGTCGACTGAGCTGGGCTCTCGACACACCGGACGACTTCGCAAGTTCAGACTGTGTAATGCCTTGCGCGCTAATGGCAGACCTGAGACGTGCTACGTCGAGCGTAGTGATCATCCTTTTCCCTCGGAGTGGCAAGCCGCTTATACAACAATCATATCACCGGCGCCTCATTTGTCAAGCAATATTATGTGCATAGACATCCAGAACGAGGCGCGCTCTGGGAAAAGGTGGCATTCTGCTTTCTTGCGGAAGAAGAGGGGGCGCAGCTCTTCTCGGGCCCTGCTACTGCGACCATGGGAGCATGGGCGGATCGACGCGGCCGGGTCAGATGTCGCACAGCCTCACCGCGTAGCGCAGGGCGGCGAGCTTGTCGGGCCAGGTGGGGATGAACTCCTGGGAGACGAGGCCGGTGTAGCCGGTATCGAGGATGGTTCGCAGGATGGCCGGGTAGTAGAGCTCCTGGGTCTCGTCCGGCTCGTTGCGACCGGGCACGCCCGCCACGTGGTAGTGGCCGATGTAGTCCTGGTACTGCCGGATCCGGCGGATCACGTCGCCGTTCATCACCTGGACGTGGTAGACGTCGAACAGGAGCTTCATTCTCGGGGAATCGACCCGCTTGATCAGGTCGATGCAGAGGTCGACGTCGTCGCCGAAGTAGCCCGGGTGGCCCTTCATGGGGTGCGAATCGTCGCGGGTGTTGAGGATCTCCAGGCAGAGGTTGACCTTCTTCTGTTCCGCGTAGCCGATGACCTGCTTCCAGCAGTCGACGCAGTTCCGGGCGCCCTGTTCGTCGGCGACGCCCTTTTCGCGCATCCCCGTGAACGTGATCACCTGGCCGGTGTCGCACTCGACGGCCGCGTCGATCCCCTCGCGGAGCTTCTCGACGCAGAAGGCGTGGTTGTCGCGGCTGAACGGCCCCCGCGTGAACCCGTGGCCGCCGGCCATGGTCAGCTTCATGCCGAGCTTGCGCAACGTCGGGTAGTGCTGTTTGCCGACGTCCATCGCCGGCACGCCCATGCGGTGGCACGCTTCGATCAACGCTTCGGTGGGCATCGGATTGAAACACCATCCGTAGACCGACTGCTTGATGCGGCCGTTCTGGATGCGGTAGTCTTCCGGCGGGATATCCGGCTTCGGAGGGGCGGGGGCTGCCGAGCTTGCGTCTGCGCAGAGGCCGGTGCCGGCGCAAGCCGCCGCGGCGCCGGTCACAAAAGCGCGTCGCGAAAGGACGCCGGTTCGTGCGCGGTGGGTTCGCATGACGAGTCCTCCTGTCAGTTTCGACCTGGGATCGGTTCGCTGAATCGGGTCTGACGATCGTGACACACCGTCCGACGTTGGCTCCTGTCGGCTTGCCGACGCTATCGTACAGACGAGCATAGACGGCGGCGCCGGCCGTGTAAAGCGCGGAGGACGCGACGAGTCGTCGACTTCCACTGCGAGCCGACCGCCGGGGCATTCAGCGGCGGGCCTCGGGCGAGCCGGAGCGGGCGGAACGGCGACGAGGGGCTTCCGCTTCTTTCTCTACGGCCTCACGCTCGCCCAGGAAGACGTCCATTCCCACGGGCGAGGCGGCGCGGTAGATCTCGTCCATCGCGTCCAGGAAGTTCGCCTCGGCCCGCCAGAACGGGAAGGCCCCCAGCCGCTTGGGCAGGGCGGCGGAAACCGGTGGAACGCGGACTTCGCCGAGGGCGCTTTGGGCAGTCGTCGCCGCGTCCCAAAACGCCCCGGGGTCGGAAGGGAGCGGCTCCGCGGCCGGTGGAGCTTCTTCCGTTTCCTCTTCGGGCGGGGCAACCTGCCGCTTCCCGCCCGCTTTCTTCGCGGCGCCCGGCTCGCTGCCGATCAGCTTCACCAGCTCGTCGCGTTCCATTCCGCGGAGCCGGAAGATGAGGAACGGGTCGCGATCGAACTCCTCGCCCAACAGATAATACACGGCGGCGATGTGCTTGCAGGGGTTGGACCAGTCGGGGCAGGAGCAGTCGGTGCGGAGATCGCGGTGCTTTGCGGGGAACAAGGAGAGCCCCACGCCCTCGAAGGCCGTCTCGACGTCCTGCGGCATCTCTCCGGCCAGCAGCTTGGCGGCGAACACGGCCTGGGCGGAAAACGCCTCGGCCAGTCGCTTCCAGTCGGGCTTCGACAGGGTCTTCACCTCAATTCTCACCTTGTACGGCGTGCTCCGCGAGCCTTGGACGCTGGCGGCCACGGTTCCCTTGCCGACGTCGACGGAGAGCACCTGTCCTTTGCGGGCGTAGGAGCGTCCGCGTCCGAGCCGGGCGCCGATGTCGAAGCTTTCGAGCACCTCGATCCAGCGCTTGGCCCACCAGCTCGTGCCGAACGAGCCCCGCTTCGACTGGGCCTTGATCCCGCCGGTCGCTTTGCGGGGCTTGGAAGGCGGGAAGTAGCCGTACCCGAAGTCGTCGTAGCCGTAGCGTCGTCGTCGCCGGGCCATGTGGGTGGTCCCTTCAAAACGGGATGTCGGAAGGTGCCGTCCCGTCCGACGCGAAATCGTCGCCGGTATCGGGGGGCGGCTCGTGGACGTGTTTCGTTTCGGTATCGGCCGGCGGCTCTTGCGGCGGGCGGAGTTTCTTCTCGGCCGCCTTCTTCTGCTGCTTTTTCTTCTCGTAGAGCTCGCGGATCCAGTATCTCACGGGCGCCTTCCACGGCTGGCTGGGGCTGGGGATGTTCTTGATCAGCGAGCGGGGCGAGATGCCAAGCTCCTTCGCCATCTCGGCGTCCTGCTGATTGAGCCGACAGAGCCGCTTCGCTTCGGCCCAGTCGGTCTGCCGTTTGCCGCGGCCGGGTTTCTCGTCTTTCTTCTTGCTCATGGCATGCGTGTAGGATTGGTGCTTGAAATAGAACGGTGATAGCGGTCGTTCGGAGTCTTCGCCTGAGAACGGCGGGGTTGGCAGGCTCTGCCCGGCGCTTGCAGGGTGCACCGGAGCTTGCTTCTCGTGTGCTGCTTGGGGGCGAGGCGGAGCCTCGCGTTAGGGCGTTCCCAGGCAGAGCCCGGGAACGAGGGGAGGCTGGCCGTCGCGTCGCTTGATTCGTTGCCGATAGTCATGCCCCCACCGCCTCCTTGCCGAGCGCGAACACTTCCTTGAGCTCCCGGTTGGACAACTTGGTCAACCACGCTTCGCCCGTGCCGACCACGTCTTCGGCGACGCCTTTCTTGCGTTCGATCATCTCGTCGATCTTCTCTTCCAGGGTCCCGGCGCAGAGGAACTTGTGGACCTGGACGTTTCGGGTCTGGCCGATGCGGAAGGCGCGATCGGTGGCCTGGTTCTCCACGGCGGGGTTCCACCAGCGGTCGAAATGGAACACGTGGTTGGCCCCGGTGAGATTCAGGCCGGTGCCGCCCGCCTTGAGCGAGAGGAGGAAGACGGGCGGGCCGTCGTCGGCCTGGAAGCGGTCGACCATTGCGTCGCGCTTGCCCTTGGTCACCCCGCCGTGCAGGAAGAGCACTTCGCGCCCGAACGTCTCCTGGAGGTGCTGCTCGAGGATGTCGCCCATCTCGCGGAACTGCGTGAACACCAGGGCCCGGTCGCCCACCTCGATCAGCTCTTCCAGCATCTCCGTAAGGCGTGCCAGCTTACCCGACCGGCCGGGGATGGCCGAGTGGTCGCCGAGGAGCTGGGCCGGGTGGTTGCAGACCTGCTTGAGCTTGGAGAGGGTGCCGAGGATGACGCCCTTGCGTTGGATGCCGTCGTCGTCGGTCTCCCCCAGGGCCCTTTCGGCTTCCTTGACCACCGCCGCGTAGAGCGAGGCCTGCTCCTTGGTGAGGGTGCAGTAGACCTTCATCTCCAGCTTCTCGGGCAGGTCGGAGATGATCTTCTTGTCGGTCTTCAGGCGGCGGAGGATGAAGGGGCCGGTGATTCGCTTCAGCCGGGCGACGGCGTCCGGATCGCGCCCGGCCTGAATGGGGACGAAGAACGTCCGCTTGAAGGCCGCCTGCGTGCCCAACAGGCCCGGGTTCAGAAACTCCATGATCGACCAGAGGTCGCCGACGTGGTTTTCGACCGGCGTGCCGGTCAGCGCGACGCGATAATCGGCGTCCAGCGACCGGGCGGCCCGGGCCTGCTTGGTCTCGGGGTTTTTGACGTTCTGGGCCTCGTCGAGCACCACGCCCGCCCACGCCACCTTGGCCAGGTACTCCAGGTCGCGGTGCAGCAGGGCGTAGCTGGAGACGACGATCGCCTGCTCGGCGGCCGCTTCGACGAACGCCGCCTGCTTCGCCCGCTTGATCCCGTGATGGACCATCACGGGCAACTCGGGGGTGAACCGGGCCGCTTCCTTCTGCCAGTTGCCCACGACCGACGTGGGGCAGATCAGCAGCACGGGGCGTTTGGGGCGGAGGTGCCAGTCCCGCTGGATCAGGACGAGCGTTTGGATCGTCTTGCCCAGGCCCATGTCGTCGGCCAGGCACGCCCCCAGGCCCCACTGGCGCAGAAAGGCCAGCCAGGAGTAGCCCCGCAACTGATAGGGCCGGAGCGTTCCCTGGAACCCATCCGGGGCCGACTGCTCTTCCAGGGCCGCGTCGCCCTCCAACTGTCCGATCAGCTTGCCGACCCAGCCGGTGGCCTTCACGCCCTCGAAGCCGAGCCCGCCGGGCGGCGCCGCGGCGCCGACCGCCATCTGGACCACCTCTCGAGCGCTGACCTCCTTGTCGGCATTCTTCTTCCAGTAGTCCAGGGCCGCGTGGATCTGTTCGGCGCTGACCTCCACCCACTGGCCGCGGACCCGGACCAGGGGCTGTTTCGCCTGGGCCAGCCGCTCCAGCTCCCGGGGGTCGATCTTCTCGCCGCCCAGCGCCACTTCCCAGTCGAACTTGACCATCTCGTCCAGCGACAGGCCGCTCCCGCCCTGCATCTGTGGGCTCTTGACCGTGGCTCGAACGCTCAGACGCTGCTTTGTGCCCGTCCGCGTCCACCAGGAGGGAAGCATCACGCCGAAGCCGGACTGCTCCAACGCGATGGCCCTCTCGGTGAGGAACTCGTAGGCGGCCGTGGCATCGAGCCCGTAGCCGGCCGGTCGGGCCGACTTGAGGCTCGCCTCAATCCGCGGGCAAATCCCGGAAGCCTGGCCGAGCGAAGAGAGGAGGTACTCCTGCGGCTGGAACCCTCGGCGATTGAGCACCGAAGCCTTGCGCCCGCGAGACTGCCACGCGTCGGCCACGGGAACCAAGAGACTCGGATCATCCGCCGCCTGAAGCAGGTAGCGGACGTACCACCCGTTGTCCTGCACGCCGGACGGAACGTCTCCGTTGGCGGGCGTCTCGTCATCTCCATCGGGCGGCTCTTCCAAACGGAAGCAGAGGCGAAACGGCGAGGCCGTGGAGACCGCAATGGGGCGCCGCCACCGGCGGGCCTGTTCGGCGAACTTCGCCAGCTCGGACGGCTCGCCCTGCATCGTCCCGTCGCCGTGCCGCAGTGCGTAGAGCCACTGATCGTGGATGCTGTCGAAGCGCGGAGACTCCGCTCGCCGGGCGCGGCGACGCGCCTTCTCAGCGGCTCGCTCGGGCAGCGAGGAGCGAACCAGCTCGTCCACCATACGAGCGGCAAACCGCTTCAGCAGGTCGATCGCCGCGGTTTCGGGCGGTGCGGTCGTCTCGGGGGCCGACATCGCCCGGGCCGCCCCCGGCATTCGGCGGGCCATGTCGGCCAGCCGCTCCGCATCGGCCGCGGCAAAGACCGGCTCCCAACATGCGCGGTGGGCCCCGTTCTGTTCGGTGACTCCGGGCAGGAACTGCTGCCGGGCGACGAGCGAGGCGGCCAGGCGCAAGGCTCCTGCCCAGAAGGCCAGGTCCCGGCCGACCAGAACGCCGGGCGCGAGCGTCGGCCGATCGGCCACTCCACAGAGCAAATCGACCGTCGCCGCCGGCTCCAGCGGCAACGTGGTGACCGTCCAGGAGGACAACTTGGGCCTTGCGCGGCTAGCGGGGACTTCCGCCACCAAAGGGCTCGACGGAACCGGCACGGCACCGCGGGCTGGAACCCAAATCAGCATGGGCCGCGATTGGGCCTTCCGGGGCTTGTCTCCCAGAGGAGCCGCCCGGAGCGCAGCGGCCAACTCATCCCAACCGGCCCCGTAAGGTAGGTCGATCGGACGAGGGGACTTTGGCGGTCGCCCTCTTCCCGCATTGGCAGGCGAGACGCCCTTGCCGGACACTTCCGCCCAAAGCCACAGGTCGTCGCCGAAAGCGGCCGCGTGCAGAACGATCATCGCTCGGCCTCCCTCCGTGTGCCTCGAACGTTCCAGAAATACGACCGAACCCTTCCAATGTACCGTTGCCGGCCGAAGACGGGAAGCACGTTTCCGGCGATCCGCCGAGGAGGTGACGGGGTGACGGGGTAACGGGGTGACAAGGTGAAGCGACTTCCGCGACGACCCCTCACGCCCTCACCCCGTCACTTTGTCACCGCCTAACCGGACGCAGCGCCCCATTGCTCAGGCGATCTTGCCCCGCATGTCTTCCCGAATCGGGTAGAAGACGTCGATCGCCCGCATCGGGCGGTCGCCGGCGATCACCTTGTGGGCAACGCCGCCGGGGAGGCGCCACATCTGGCCGGCGCGGACGTGGAACGATTTGCCCTCGATGATGAACTCGGCTTCCCCTTCCACCATGTAGCCGATCTGCTCGTGGGGATGGCTGTGCTCGTCGATGACCGCGTGCGGCTCCATGTCGACCACCGAGAGCGTCATCTTCTCGGCCTCCATGGCGTGCATCTCGACGCCCGCAAACGGGTTCCTCCGGACACAGTCGTCCCAGTTGACGATGAACGGGAACATGGTCGGCAGCCTCCCGGCTAGGATGAGGTTGGCACTGAGCAAGGGGAGTCTATTGTACCGTCTGCGAGCCCGCTACCCAACGCGGGGCCTCCCTTGTGAAGCCGCGACCGGGAGTGGAGAATACGCGGCATGTCGGACTCTTCGACCGAGGAAACGAAACAGCCTCCGCAGGCGGCCAGGTACCAGCCGCTGGTGATCGTGCTGGTGGCCGTTTGCGCGGGCATCGTGGCCGATCGCGCAGGAGGAGTGCCCGTCGGCGCGTGGTCGGGGGCGGCCGGCGTGGCGTGGGTCGCGTGGGCGGCCTCGTGGCGACGCGGGCGGGATCGGACGGCCGGGCTGGTGCTGTTGGCGTCGGTTGCCGCGTGCGGCGGTCTTTGGCACCATCTCCAGTGGAATCGGTTCGCCCCGGATGACCTGGGGTGCTACGCCCGAAGGGAGCGGCAGCCGGTCTGCGTCGAGGCGATCGCGCTGGGAGGGCCGCGACGCGTGCCGGCACCGGAGTTCAATCCGATGCGAATCATCCCTCCGTTCGATCGCACCCAGGTCGAGCTGAAGGTGACCGGCATCCGCGACCGGGCACGCTGGCGATCCGCGTCCGGCCGGGTCCGGCTGGCGGTCGACGGCCACCTCTTGGGCATCCGGGCGGGGGATCGGCTGCGGATCTTTGGGCAGTTGTCCGCGACCCGTCCGCCGCACAACCCGGGCGACTTCGATTCCGCCGCGCACCATCGGGCCGATCGCCGGCTCAGCCTGTTGGGGAGCGATTATCCCGAGTGCGTGAGCGTGGCTCGCCGGGGCAACTCCCTCAGCACGCGCCGTTGGATTGAAAACGTGAGGACGGCCGGGCGAGGGCTTCTGCGGAGGCACCTCGACGAGCGCCGCGCCGCGCTGGCAGCCACCGTGCTCTTGGGCGCCCGGGAGGAGATCACCGAGGCAGAAGTGCAGGCGTTCATGGAGACGGGCACGGTTCATTTGCTGGCGATCTCGGGCTTGCACGTGGGGATCGTGGCGGGGGCCTTGTTTCTAAGCCTGCGGCTGGTTTTCGTGCCCCGGAGGCGCGCCGTAATTCTCGTGGCCGCGGCAATCGTGTTCTACACGTTGCTCACCGACGCGCGACCTCCGGCCGTTCGGGCGATGATCTTGGTGCTGGCCTTCTGCGCGTCGACGTACCTCGGGCGCCCTCAGTTGGCGTTCAACTCGCTGGCGGCCGCGGCGCTGGTCGTGTTGGCGCTGAGCCCGGCCGACCTGTTCCGCACCGGGGTTCACTTGTCGTTCGTCTGCGTCGCGGGTCTGATGTGGTTTGCGCCGCGGTGGTTCGCGACGGGAAGTGGACAGGACGTCATCGAGAGGCTATTGGCCAAACAGCAAACGTTGGCGTCGCGGATCGGATGGATGTGCTGGCGCAGCCTTCGTCGTCTGACGCTCGTCGGCGCAATGATGTGGGTGTTGACCCTGCCCTTGGTCATGGCACGCTTCCATCTTTTCGCGCCGGCGGGCGTGGTGTTGAACACGGTCCTATGGCTTCCGATGGGCGTTGCCCTGGTCAGCGGCTTCGGGGTGCTGCTGTTGGGGTGGCTTGTGCCGCCGTTGGCGGCGGTGTTCGGGTGGTGCTGCAACGGGTCGCTTTGGTTTCTGGAGTCGGGTGTCCAGACGGTGCGAGACGTGCCGTGCAGTCACTTCTGGGTGCCGGGCCCGGCCGACTGGTGGCTTTGGGGGTTTTATGGTGGATTGGGGCTTTTGGCCGCATTTCCCGCGATTCGGCCGCCGCGGCGTTGGTGCCTGGCGCTGTTGGCCGGATGGATTGCGGTTGGATTCATCCCATCGATGGCGCGTAGCCATGCGGCTCGCCTGGAGTGCACGTTCTTGTCGGTCGGCCATGGCTGCTCGACACTGTTGGAGTTGCCTTCCGGTCAGACGATGCTGTACGACGCCGGGTGCCTTGCCTCGCCGGAGATCGGGGCGCGGTCGGTCGCCGCGTCGCTCTGGTCGCGGGGGATCACGCACCTGGACGCCGTGATCCTGTCCCACGCGGACGCCGACCACTACAACCTGCTGCCCGACCTGCTGGAGCGGTTCTCGGTGGGCGTGGTCTATGTGTCGCCGGTGATGTTCGATTACGAAAACCGGGCGATCCTTGCCCTCCGAGAAGCGATCCGCGAGGCGGAGGTCCCGGTGCGAGAGATCTCTGCCGGGGACAGGCTCTGGGGCGGGGAGGGCTGTCGGATCGAGGCCCTGCACCCGCCCCGGCGGGGCGTGATCGGCGAGGACAACGCCAACAGCATCGTGTTGGCGATCGAGTATCGAGGGCGCCGGATCCTCATTCCGGGCGATCTCGAATCCCCGGGCCTGGACGACGTGTTGGCTGAAGAGCCCTGGGACTGCGATGTCCTGCTGGCCCCGCACCACGGGAGTCGAAGCAGCAACCCCCCCGGGTTAGCCATGTGGTGTCGGCCCGAATGGGTCGTTGTCAGCGGCAGCCTCGACTCCTACCAGCCGGAGACCGCCGCCAACTACCGCGAGGCGGGAGCGCAAGTGCTTATCACGGGCGAGGTTGGGGCGATCCGTTGTGCTATCGACACGAAGGGGCTCCGCACGGAGGGGATCTCGCGGCGCCGGACGGGGCCCCGAGATACCCCAGATCCCCCAAATTGACGATATTATTACGCGGCGCGTAGACCGGTAGTCTGCGAAGCGGGCAGTTACTACAATTACGCATCGGACCGCGCAATCCGGAACCCCCGTTGCAAAGAAATCAATAGATGATACACTTACGACCTTAGTGAGTTGGTATTACAGGAATATGGATGAAGTTCTAGGAGACATGGTAGGAGGAGCGTGCTTCGGCAGGGAGGCATGAGAAGCCGGCTCGACTGGAGGAATCGCGGTAGCAGATGACTGTCACGAAAGAGCGGAAACAGGAGCTGATTGAGCAGTTCAGACGCAGTGGGGATGACACCGGCTCCGCAGAAGTGCAGATCGCCATTCTCACGACCCGGGTCAATGGGCTGACTCAACATTTGCGGTCTCACAAGAAGGATTTCGCCGGCAGGCGGGGTCTTCTGATGTTGGTGAGTCGGCGTCGCCGGTTGCTCGACTACCTCAAAAGGGTGGACCCGCAACGCTACCTCGACATCATTCGGCGCCTCAACATCCGCAAGTAGTGCGCTACTCTTCTGTCGCTCCCGAGGCCGGCTCGGTGCGTGTCGTGACGTTCGCTCTCGCGATCTTCCGGCAGTCACTGGCACCGGCTCTCGTCTACTCCGTATGGGGCACGACACCCCTTCTCGTCGATGGCGACCGGGTCGCCTCCTCTTTCGGTCTCGGCTAGGACTAGAACCAGTAGGTGAAGGTAGGGAAGAACATTGAAAGTGCGCATTGAGAAACAGATTGGAGCGGAGACTCTTTGGATCGAGACCGGAGAGCTGGCAAAACTAGCGGCGGGCAGTTGCCTGGTGGGTTACCGAGACACGGTTGTCCTTTGTGCTGCGGCCACCGGCCCGCCACGGCTGGGAATCGACTTCTTTCCGTTGACTTGTGACTATCGAGAGCGGGTAGCGGCAGCCGGAAAATTCCCCGGCGGGTTCCTCAAGCGCGAGGGTCGGCCCACGCTCAAGGAGACCCTCACCTCGCGGCTGATCGACCGTCCCATCCGCCCCCTGTTCACCGAGCCGTTTTGCGACGAAGTGCAGGTCCAGGCCCTGGTGCTGGCCAGCGACCGGCAGACCGACGGCGACGTGTTGGCCATGAACGGGGCCTCGGTGGCTTTGTGTGTCTCCCCCATGCCGTTTGAAGGGCCTATCGGCTCGGTCCGGCTCGGGTACGTCGACGGGGAGTTCGTTCCGTTCCCCACCCACGCGCAGTTGGACCATAGCGATCTGGACCTGATCGTGTCGGGCTCCAAAGACGCCATCTTGATGATCGAGGGATTCGCCCGGGAAATGCCCGAGGACAAGATGGCCGAGGCGATCATGACGGCCCACGGGTACATTCGGGAGATCTGCGAGCTCCAGTTGGAGATGATCGAGAAGGTCAACCCCGAGAAGGCTCCCCTCGAGGTCCCCGAGCCCGACGGTCTTCTCGATCGGCTCAAGGAGCAATATGGCAGCGCGTTCCGTGAGGCCAAGCAGACGGAAGGGAAGCAGGCCCGGTCCGAAGCCTGTCGGACGCTCAAGGAGAAGGTCGTCGCCGAATTGATCCCCGACCCGGAAGCCGAGGATGCGATCGAGCGGGGAGCACTGAGCAAGGCGTGGCACGAGTTGGAGGGCCACGTGGTGCGAGAGCTGATCCTATCGGGCAAGCGGGCCGACGGCCGCGCCAACGAAGAGATTCGCGAGATCGCTTGCCGGGTCGACGTCCTGCCCCGCGTGCACGGGTCGGCCCTGTTCCAGCGGGGTGAGACGCAGGCGATGATCACGGTGACGCTGGGCACCACGCGGGACGAGCAGCGGGTGGACGGCCTGGTCGAGGAGTACACCAAGAAGTTCATGCTCGACTACTACTTCCCGCCCTTCTCGGTAGGGGAGTGCCGGCCGATCCGCGGACCGGGCCGCCGCGAGTTCGGCCACGGGGCCCTGGCCGAGCGGAGCGTCAACCCGGTTCTCCCCGGCCCCGACGAGTTCCCTTACACGATTCGCATCATCTCCGACATCCTCGAGTCGAACGGCTCCAGCTCCATGGCCAGTGTCTGTGGGGCCACGCTGGCGTTGATGGCCGCCGGCGTGCCGATCAGCAACCCGGTGGCCGGGATCTCCGTGGGCCTGGTCAAGGAGGGTGACCGGTGGGTCCTGTTGACCGATATCCTCGGCGATGAGGACCACTTCGGCGACATGGATTTCAAGATCGCCGGGACCCAGAACGGGATCACGGGCATTCAACTCGACCTGAAGACCGACGGGATCAGTGAGGAAATCCTCCGCGCCACGTTGGCGCGATCGCGGGAAGCTCGAATCGAGATCCTGCGGACGATGCTCACGGCCATCTCGCGGCCGCGGGAAGAGATCTCTTCGTGGGCCCCGCGTCTGCTTCGAACCCACATCGACCCGGAGAAGATCGGCCTGCTGATCGGCCCGGGAGGAAAGACCATTCGCGCCATCCAGGAACGTACGGGCGCGGTGATCGAGGTCGACGACGACGGCACGGTGACCGTCGCCTCGGACGACGCGGAGGGGGCCCAGCAAGCCCTGGCGGACGTGGAGGCCCTGACCGCCTCGGTCGAGGTCGGCAAGATCTACGAGGGCCGGGTGACCAGCGTCAAGGATTTCGGGGCGTTCATCGAGATCCTGCCGGGCAAGGACGGCCTGTGTCACATCAGCGAGCTGTCCGACGGCTACGTGACCAGCGTGTCCGAAGTCTGCAAGGTCGGCGACGTGATGAAGGTCAAAGTGATCTCCATCGACGACCAGGACCGGGTGAAGCTTAGCCGCAAGATCGCCATGAAGGAGTTGGCGGCTCAGCAGTAGGCGGTTCCCGTCGGTTTTCGCAGAACCAAGCGACACGAAGGCGCCCGGAACGCGAGGCCCTTCGTGTCGCCGGCAGTTGCGCGCCACCAATAGGGCGATCAAGGTTCGGGTGATGACCCCATCGGCCGATTCCACGAGCGACGTCAACCAGAAGCTGGTCGACCAATACACCGAGATCGCCCGGCTGGCCGGCGGATTGGCCCACGAGATCAAGAACCCGCTCTCCACCATCCGCCTGAACATGGAGCTGTTGGCCGAGGATTTCAGCGAGTCGGACAACCCTCGCGACCGCCGGGCGCTGTCCAAGGTGCAGGTGGTCCAGCGGGAATGTCAGCGGCTCGAGAAGCTCCTGGACAACTTCCTCGACTTCGCCAAGGTCCGCCGGCCGAAGCGGAAGCCCACCAACCTCAACGACCAGGTCCGAGAGGTCCTCGATTTCTTCCGGCCCAAAGCCCGGGAGTGCGGCATCGAGGTGATCGACTACCTGGCCAGCGATCTGCCCACCGTGCTGTTGGACCGCGAATCGTTCCGCGGCTCGCTCTTGAACCTGGTGCTCAACGCCCAGCAAGCGATGCCCGACGGCGGTCAACTGATGGTTCGCACCAGCGCCACCGGCGACGGGGTCGCCCTGGACCTGATCGACACGGGCCGCGGGATGGACGAGAGCACGCGGGCGCACATCTTCGACGCCTTCTTCTCCACGAAGAGCGGCGGCTCGGGCCTGGGGCTGCCCACGGCCCGCAAGATCATCGAGGCCCACGGCGGCCGGATCCGGGTCCAGAGCGAACCGGGCCGCGGCACCCAGTTCACCATCAAGCTCCCCGTCCCCGCCCGATTGGCCGCCGTCCCCGATGTGCCGGCGCAAGAAACTTAGCCCCCGCTTCTCCAGGCTCCCTACGCCGCGCCTGCCGCGACGGCTGCCTGGGGCACGCAGCATTGGAGCCGGGCGCGATATCCGTCGGCGGCCTGTTCGGCGAACCGATCAAGCCCTTCGCGGAGCATGGGCATCGGCCGGCCGAGCTCGCGCCGGGCCCGTCGGGTCGAGAGCGACGTCTCGCGGAGGTGAGCCGAGTCGTCCAGGTCGAGCGGGGCCTCGTCGGCCAACGTGTCGCCGCTTCTCAGGCCGAACGCGGCGGCCAGCTCCACGGCAAACCGATACGCGCTTACCCGCTCGGCACCGGCGACGTGGTATCGCCCTTGGAGGCCGCGATGGTAGGCCAGCCGGAGGAGCTCGGCCAGGCAGGTGGCCAGGATCGGCGTGGCGTGCCGATCGGGATCGAAGCGGGTGGATCGCCCCTCAATGAGCGCCTCCCAGACGCGTTCGGCGAAGCCGGGCGGCGTGCCCGCCGGGCTCCAGCCGTATGGGTGCGTTCGTACTACCAGCGCGCCGGTCGCCTCCAGGGCGCCTTCCGCTTGACGGGCGGCCCGGGCCAGCGGCTGCCGACTCGCGGCGGCCGCCCGCTCGTCGTGAAAGAGCCGCGGCCCCGCGAAAACCGCGTCGGTGGAGATCACCGTCAGCCGGCTCCCCACCTCCTGCGAAACCTCGGCCAGAAGCGCGCAGGTGCGAGCTTCCTGCTCGCCATCCGGACAAGACTCCGGGACGTCCCAACTCCCGCAGGCCATCAGCCCGCAGTGCACGATCCAGTCGGGCCGCTCCCGATGAATCAGGTCGATCCAATCGGACGAATCCGCCGGCGTCCAGGAGAGCGTGGCGCAGCCGGGCAGCGCGACCGGGTAGCTCTCGAACAGCCCCAGAACCTCGAATCGGTCGGCCAACGACAAGGCCAGATTGGCCCCAACCAGGCCCTCGACGCCGGTCACCAACAGCGTCTCGGGATCCGGCTTCCTTTGCCAGTTGTATTCCATGGCCTTGTGCCCGGTTGAGTGGAGGGCGGGACGTCCTGTCCGGGTCGCATTCCCGTCGATACGGGCGGCGGGGATTGTATCCGGCGCCGGAAGCCGGGCCAAGCCGAGTTCACTGGGACGGGCTGGCGCGCCGAAGGGGGGTGGTCTTGAGACCGTGCTTTCAGTGCTGGCACTCTTTTCGGGGGACGGGCGTGTCGAAAGCCTGCGTGTTTCCAGAAGTCCCCCAGCCCGCGCAGTTTGAAGGTTGCAGGGTGCCACTGCTGGCTTGCCCAGCAGTGATTTTCGCGTGGATTTGTACCAGCACTGCTGGACAAGCCAGCAGTGGCACCCTTTTTCAACGCGCTGTTACGGGACGGAGGTGGTTGGCCGAGGGGTCGGCGGGAACTTCGCAGCACCGGGACGCTCACCTTGACTGCACACGAACCGGAGTGTTAGACTGGCCCTATGTGCCGTGTCCGGCTGCCGGTCGGAAGGGACTGCTGACAACACGGATTCGAGGGTGTGCCGGATGTTGAAGACCCTGGGAATTGTGGACGCGTGTTACGGATCGCGCGGCTCGAGGGCGAGAGCTGCCCGAAAGATGGGCGGCAAGTCGGTCCTGGAGTGGGTGGTTCGCCGAGCCACCGACTGCCAGCGGCTCAACGGGGTGATCGTGGTCACCTCCAGCGCGCCGGAGAACGATTTCCTTTCCGAATTGGTCCCCTTGGACGTGCCCGTCTTCGCCGGCTGCCAGGAGGACGCGCTGCGGTGCTTTCTGGCCGCGCTGGAGGACTATCCGGCGGAGGCGGCGGTTCGGATCTGTGCCCGCAGCCCCTTCATCGACCCCGTGCTCATCGATCGATTGGTGAGCACCGCGGAGGCCGACCCCGAGTGCGACTACGTCGGGTACCGATCCCGGGACGGTCGCCCTGCGATCTTGTCGCCCGTGGGGGTTTTTGCCGAGTGGTTTCGCGCAAGCGCTTTGCGTCGGGCGGCGCGCAAGGCCCGAGCGTCGGAGGATCGCCAGCAGGCGACGCGATACCTCTACCGCCACCCGGAGCGGTTCAAGATCCGCCTGATCCCCGCCCCGGAGCAGATCGACCGGGACGACGTGCGTTTGACGGTGGACTTCGAAGAGGACTGGGAACACGCCCTGGCCATCTTCGAAGCCCTTGGGCCCGACGACCTGGATTGGCAACGGATTGCCGACCTGCTGGTCCACCAACCCCACTTGCGCAAGAGGATGGCGGCCCTCAACCGCGTCCACGCCAAGGGCTGAGCGGACCAGCCGGCGAGTCGAAAGGAATCGAAAGCCGATGGGCGTGAGTCAATTCCCGGCATCGACGCGGGTGGACGACGTTTCCCTGGGCCTGGCCCGCCCTCTGGGCACGCTTCCCAGGCCGGTCGAGGGGCTGCTGTTCGACATGGGCGACGTCCTGTACGACGCCACCCTCTGGCGCCGCTGGCTTCTCCGCGTCCTCTCCCAGCTTGGCGTGCACACCAGCTATCGCAGCTTCTTCCACGTCTGGGATCACGACTTCCTGGACGACGTCTACCGCGGCCGCCGCGAGTTCTGCGAGGCGTTCCAGGCCTTCCTGCTGTCGGTGGGGCTGTCGCCGGGACAAATCGACGAGGTCGAGGCCGCCTGCCAGGGACGCCGCAACGAGTGGGAGTGGAACGCTCGGCTGTTGCCCGGCGTCAAACCGACGCTCGCCAAGCTGCACGCGGCGGCAGTGACGATGGGCGTGCTCAGCGATTCGGAATATCCGGCCGCCGTGCTCGGCGAACGACTCGAGCGGCTCGGCCTGGGGGGCATGTTCCACACGGTGGTCTCTTCACTCGACCTGGAGCGGATCAAGCCCGATCCGGTCTGCTACCGCACGGCGCTTCGGGCCATGGAGCTTGCGCCCGATCGGGTCGCCTTCGTGGGCCACGATCGCGAAGAGCTGGCCGGGGCCGCCGGCGTCGGCATGGCGACCATTGCCTTCAACTACGACGCGGACGCGAAGGCCGACGTGTTCATCACGCGCTTCGAAGAGATCCTCCCCTTGGTTGGCCCTTCCGCCTCGCAACCCGGCCGCGGCTGAGACGACATGCGCGACGCCGCCACGACCCACCGGCTGCTCCTGTTTGCACGACACGACCTGGTCGATCGCGTGCCGGCTCTCGACGGGCCGGCCGTGCTCTTCGAGGGGGCGTGGCCGGAGGGCGCGCCGCCCGATTCCCCCTCGTCGCTCGACGACCAAATCGACGCCCGATTCGCGTGGATCGACCGCACGGCTTCCCGGCTGGCCGAACAGGCGTGCGCCCCGCTGTTTTCTTCCGATGGCGAAGAGCCCGGGTTCCCTCCGATCAACGCCGCCTGGCTCAACGCCCTCGCCCTGCGCTACTACCTGGCGAAGCTGGTCCGGCTGGTGGCCTACTTCACCGAGATTCGGCCGCTCGAACCGGGCGATCGCGTGCGGCTCGTTGCCGCGCGGTGCCGCGACGAGGACTATGCCTCGTGTATGGCGGAGCTTTGCCGCCTGGCCGGCGCGTCGTGTCGCGTCGAGTGGATCGATCGGCCCGAGCGGCAACCTCAAGCGTTTCCTCTCAACGGCCGGTGGCGGCGAGGGCTCGCACGGCTCTGCCGACTCCTCGACCCGCCGCGGTCCGCTTCGAAAGCGCCCCATCGGGTCGTGCTTTGCGGCAATCCGAGGTTTCTCGATCCCGTCTGCCGGGAGTTGCTCGGGCGGGGTTGCCGCGTCTGGTGGCTTTACGATCGGTTTGCGATCCGGTCGTGGCTTCGCTGGCGCCCTTTGGGGGTGGGACAACTGGTTTGCGAATCGAGCGACGCCGGCGGGAATCGACTGACCCACGCGGTTCCCGAGCGATTGGAATGCCGCGGGGTGAATCTGGCCGAGCCGGTCCGCCGGTGGCTGGCCGACCGCGAGAGGACCTACGGGCCGCGCCAGACGAGAATCGTCGCACGGATCGACGCCCATTTCCGGCGGGTGCGGCCGCACGCCGTGGTCCTCACCGACGACGCCACCCCGATGGCCCGGGCCGCGGTCGCGCTGGCCCGGCGACACGGGGCCGCCTCGCTGGTCGTGCAGCACGGGGCCCCCGTCTGCCGGTTCGGGTTTGCCCCGCTCTCCGCGGATCGGATCCTCGTATGGGGGCGATCGTCCCAGGACCAATTGGCCCGGTGGGGCGTGCCGGCCGAGCGAATCGACGTGGTCGGCTCGGCGCGGCACCAGCGGTGCGACGACGGGCCGCCGCAAGTCGAGCGGATGGGGTCGACGGACGCCGGCGCGAAAGGTCGATCGGCGAGCCACCAGGACGCACGGCCGCGAATCCTTCTTTTGGCGACCACGCCCCCGCACGACGATCGGCCCGATGCGGTCGCCCTGCACCTGACCGGCCGCACCTACGCCGAGATGCTCCGCACGGCGCTGGCCGCCGTGTCGGCGATGCCGGGCGCGGAGCTGATCGTGAAGCTGCACCCTCGGGCCCCCGACGACCCGGTCGCGCATGCCGTCTTGTCGGAGTTTCCCGCGGTTCGCCGTCGCGTGGTGAAGAGCGGGGCGGTGGAGCCGTGGTTCGACGAGGTCGACTGCGTGCTGAGCTGCTTCTCCAGCGCCGGGATCGACGCCACCTTGGCCGGGGTGCCGGTGATCCAGCTCCTGCCGCAGGGCTCCGGCGACGTCCTCCCGCACGACGAGTGGGGAATGCTCGGCAGCGCTCGCTCCGAAGCCGAGCTCACGCCGTTGCTCCTCCAAGCCTTGGACACTCGCCGAAAGGCGGTAGGGTGGGTCGAGCGCAGCGAGACCCACGCCCACACCGGCCGCCCATCGAAGTCAGCTCCCAATCCCAACGTGTTCGCCGACCTCGGCAGCTCGGCCGCTTCGACCATCGCGGAGGCGATTCTGGCAGCCCGGCAACCTGCCCGGGAAGGCAGCCCCTCCGCCAAGTCGGAATCCCCCGTGCAAGAGACGTCCCAGCCGAAGTCACCCATTGCCGTGGACACCCTGTCCGCTTCCACCTAGCCGGAACGAGGACGAAAGCGAAGTGGCCGCAGGTATAGAGACCCTAGACGCCCCGGCGCAAGCCGCATCCGCCCTGCCCGCGGCGGCGGCCGGCGGCGCATGCGCGCGCGCCCCGGCGGTCCCCGCTCCCGTGACCGGCTGGCGATGCGTGCTGGCCGATTGGGGCGTGGTGGGCGGGGCCACGGCCGTCTGCCACGTGTTCGGAGCCGCCACGAGCCTCCTCCTCCGCATGCTCCTCGACCCGGCCCAGATGGGGATCTGGCAGGCCCTGAAGCTCTTCCTCAGCTACGGCAACTACGCCAACCTGGGCATCAGCAAAGGGGCCACGCGAGACTTCACCATCGCGCTGGGCAAGGGCGACACTTCGCAGGCCAAGCGCGGGCTCGACCTGGCGTTCACCGTGAACACGCTGACCAGCCTGGTCTACGCCGCCGTGCTCGTGGGGGCGGGCGCGTGGATCGGGCTCTCCGGAGTCGGGCCCTGGGCCGGCGCTTGGGGCGTCGGGCTGGCCGTCGTCGGCATGCTCGCCGTGTTGAGCCGCTACGTCACCTTCCACGTGACCATCCTTCGGGCGAAGCAGGACTTCAGGACCACCTCGGAGTTGTCCATCCTCGAGGCCGTGCTCACGCTCGCCGCCTGCGGACTGGCCACCTGGCGATGGGGCCTCTGGGGTCTTTACGTAGGAACGTTGACCGTGCTCCTGGCCGGATTGGGATTTGTCTGGCGGCGCCGGGCCGTCACCTTGGCCTGGGCATGCGACCGAGGCGAAATCCGGCGGCTCGTGGCCGTCGGCGGCCCGATCCTCCTGGCGGGCACCGTCTCGTCGCTCTTCCGCTCGCTCGACAAACTGATGATCCTCGGCTACCTGAGCGATCGCGAGTATCAGCTCGGCTGCTACTCCGCGACCCTGATGGTCACCGTCCAACTCTACGGCCTGGGCAACATGCTCTCCATCGTGATGGGCCCGCGGTACGGCGAGGCGTACGGGCGCTCGGGCGACCGCGGCGAGGTGGCCCGGCTTGCGGCCCGGGCGACCGAGCTCTGCGCGGCGGCGATGGCCCTGCCGGCGGCGATGGCGATCGTCGTGGCCCCGCCCCTTCTGGCGCGGCTGTTGCCCGACTACCAGGCCGGCCTGGCCCCGCTGGTGTGGCTGGTGCCGGGCGTGGTGGTCCTGTGCGCGACGCTGCCGGCTTCCCAGTATCTGGTCGCGGTCAATCGTCAGAATCGCGCGCTGGCGGCCGTGGTGATCGCGACGCTATTGGCGGCCGCAGGGAACCACCTGGCGCTTCGCGGCGGCTTCGGGCTGGTCGGCGTTGCGGCGGCGACGGCGATCGCCCACGCGGCGTACTGGGTGCTGATCGTGTCGATCTCCCTCTGGCCCGAGCTCGATCGCGCCCACAGGCGGCGCTACCTGGCCATGCTGGGGCTGATGCTTGCTCCGACGGTCATCCTGGCGGTAATCCTGGAGCGACTGCACCCGGGTATCGAAGCCGACCTCGTCACGACGCTGGCGAAGGCCGGCATGGTGGCGGTCGTTTGGTGCCTGACCGTCTGGGCCGGATGGCATCACGGTCGTTGGGCCGAAGCGATCCGCGGTCCCGTGGAGGTCCGAGAGCGAACCCACGAGATAATCTGAGAATACCCACAGCCGCTTGCGGCTTCGCCCCTCCTCTCGTTCCCAGGCTCTGCCTGGGAACGCACTACTTCGAGGCTCCGCCTCGAACGAGATCAACGGAAGCCACGATGACCTGGTACGAAATCGGACAGCACGGACGGCCGGCAGAGCCTGCCGAGCATTGCGTTCCCAGGCAGAGCCTGGGAACGAGTACAATCCCCCCTCTGTCCGAACTCGAGCGCCGGTGCCAGAAGCCGGACCACCGGCGGGTGGGCAATTGGATGGCCCGGCGGATCAGCCGGCCCGTGGCCCTGCGGATCACGCGCGTGGTCGCTCCATGGGGTATTACGGCCAACGCGGCGACGCTCGCCGCCTGGGGTTGCGGCGCGGCCGCGGCCGCGGCGTTCGGCGGGGGAACGGTTGGGGGCTGGCTCGTCGGTGCCGGCCTGCTCCAAGCGTGGTACCTGCTGGACCACGTCGACGGCCAGCTCGCCCGGCTCCGTGGCACCGCCTCGCTCGACGGCGTCCAGCTCGATTACCTGATGCACCACACGGTCAACCTGCTCGTGCCGCTGGGCGTGGGCTTCGGCCTGTTTGCCGCTGACGCCGAGCCGCTCTGGCTTCTGGGCGGGCTGGCGTGGGGGGTGTCGCTCCTGTTGATCACGCTCCAGCACGACGCCCGGTACAAGGCGTTCATCCGTCGTCTGAAGCGCGTCCGCGGCCGGCTCCTCGTCGAGGGGGGCGGGGGAGCGCGCCCGGCTCCGCAGCCGCCCGTGCCCCGCACGCCCCTGCGCCTGATCGCCTGGTCCGCACGCAAGGCGTGCGAGACGCACGTGATCATGAACGTGCTCTCGGCGCTGGCGATCGGGCAACTGCTCCTCGGCGACGCGGGACTCTGGGCCGGCCGGGCCTACCTGCTCCTGATGGCCCCGCTGGCCGCGACGACCGCCGCCTGGACGCTTTGGCGCTCGCAACGCAGGCAGACGGCCGAGGCGGAGTTTGCCGCCTGGTATCGGGTGCCGCCTGACTGCGAGCTGGTTTTTGCCTACGGTTGGTGGATCGTCGAGCCGCAAGAGTCGCTTCAGCCCCCAGAAGAAGGGAAAGCTGGGGGTTCTGCGGAAGATTCGACGGCAGGTTCCACACAGTCGTCTTGACCCCGAACGCCACCCGACCCTATGGTGTTCGGTTCGTGATAGCAGCCCGTTGAGGAAGTCGAGTGCCACTGCTTGCTTGCAAGCAGTGCCGCTGAGAACCCGGCGAAAAACACTGCTTGCAAGCAGTGGCACACGTATCGGCCACTGTCGCCTTTTTCAACGGGCTGATAGGCAGTCCCGAGGCCCGCAGGGAAGCACCCCGCCTCGCCATGCTCATACACCTTCTGGTGCTGAACTACAACGGACGCCGTCTGCTGGCGGAGTGTCTCCCGTCGGTGGTGGACGCGGCCGAGGCGTCGCGCCACCGGTGCCGGGTGGCCGTGATCGACAACGACTCCCGCGACGACTCGGTCGCCTGGCTGGCGAGCCGGTTTCCCCAAGTCCGGGTCATCCGCCGGCCGAATCGCGGGCTTTCGTCGTTCAACGACGTGGTTCCGGGGCTGGAAGGCCCGGTGGCCATCCTGCTGAACAACGACATCAAGCTCGACCGCGGGTGCGTCGACCCGTTGGTCGAGCCGCTTCGGGAACCGCAGACGGACGGCCGTTCGCCGTGCTTCATGACCGCGCCGCTGTGCCGGCTCTTCGACGGCGCGACCTACGAGGGCTTCAAGACGGCCGTTCGCTGGCGATGGGGGCTGGTCCAGGCGACCGCGCTCTTTCCGGGCTGCGAGGCGGGGATTCTCCGCCCGGGGCTGACGGCGTCCGCCGGCGCGGCCTTGGCCGTGGATCGCGACAAGTTCGCCGCCCTGGGCGGGTTCGATCCGCTCTTCCTGCCCGGGCGATTGGAAGACCTCGACTTCGCCTTCCGCGGCTACATGGCCGGCTATCACGCCCGGTACGTGCCCCAGGCGGTTGCCTATCACCGGGGTGCGGCCACGTTCGGCCGGGTGTTCGGCGAGTCGGGCTGCGAGCAGTTGGCGCTTCGGAACACGCTCCTGTTTCAGTGGAAGAACCTTCGGCACCCGGCGCATTGGGCGCGCCAGTTGACCGGCCTCCCGATACGGTTGGCCTTCGACGTGGTTCGCGCCGCCTGGGCTCCGCCGGCACGACGTTGGGCGTTCACTCGGGCGCTTGCGGCCGCGCTGGCCCGACGGCGTGCCTTGCGGTCGAGTCCGTTTCGAGCGCGAGGGACGCTTCGTCGCGAGCGGGAGTTCTTCCGGCGGTTTTTCCCGAGCCGACTCCTCGGGGAAGAAACGGCGGGAGGCCTGCCGGGAGAATTCCCGCGACAACGTTCATCCTCCCCACAACGGGAACCACAACACGCGGCAGCCCATCCGACCGCAGTCGAGGTCCCGCTGTGAGCACCACCGCAGACAACCCGTCCTCCCGCGAGCCGACGACGGAAGCCGGCCGGCCGTCGTGCGCCCCGGCCGCACCGTCGGACGCACGGCGGCGTGCTCGCCGGCATCCGATCTCGCGGTGGTACGTCTGTCCGGCGGCGGGCTGGTTGGCGGCGGTTCTGACGCCGACCCGGGTGCGTCCGGTCCATCTCACGCTTTGCGGCCTGGCCGTGGGGGCGATCGCGGCGGCGGTGCTCGTCGGGGCGCCGCATCTTGCGCCGGTGGCAGGGGTCCTGGTGTTGGCCGCCTGGCTCTTCGACCGGGCCGACGGTCAGCTCGCCCGACGGCAGAATACCGTCACCGCCTGGGGAGCGTGGCTGGACGCCAACGTGGACGAGCTGTTGGACGTGGGCTTGCACGGTGCCGTGGCCGCCGCGGCCGTGCGGCAGACGGCTTCCGGCATCCCGTGGCTCCTGCTGGGGGCTTTCCTGGCAGGCAAGTACCTGTTCATGCACGGTATGGCGACGGAGGGGCAGATGCGCGAAGGGGCAGCGTCGGCAGGCCGGTCCGAAGAAGACGTGGAGCCTGTTCCGGCTTCACGCGCCGCCCGCGTCGTTCGCGCCGCGTATCACCTGCCCGGCAACGCCGACGTCCGCGTGCACCTGTTGGCCGCGGCGCTTCTCGCCGGTTGGCTTTCCGCGGAGCTGGCGATCGTGGCGGCGTACTACAACGTGCGGTGGATCACGCGGTACGTGCTGGTCGCTCGGCGACTGGGAGGACGCGGATGAGCGACCGGCCAACGATCACGGCGGCGATCATCGCGCTGAACGAAGCGGGGAACCTGGCGGAGCTTCTGCCGCGGCTGGCTTGGGTGGACGAGATCCTGGTCGTCGACGGCGGCTCGGTCGATGGGACCGCGGAGATTGCCCGGTCGCACGGCGCCCGGGTGTCCCTCCGCCGGTTCGACACGTTCGCCCGACAGCGAAACCATGCCCTCGCGCTGGCCGGCGGCGATTGGGTCCTCTCGATCGACGCCGACGAGCGACCCACGCCGCGGTTGGCGGCCGAGATCCGGCGGCAAGTTGCGTCGGCCCGGCACGCCGGGTTCCGGATTCCGATCCGCAGCTCGATCTTCGGGCGCACGTTTCGGGCATCGGGCACGCAGGACGACTGCCCGGTGCGTCTGGCTCGGCGCGACCGCGAACGTTGGGTGGGCGAGGTGCACGAGCGGCTGCACGTTTTGGGGCGCGTGGGCCGACTCCGCGCGGGGCTTGGGCACGAGACGCTCCCCGACCTGCACGCGTTTCTGGCCAAGATGCACCGCTACACGATGCTGGAGGCGCAAGCCCGGGTGGCCGCGGGCCGTGCGCCGCGACGCTGGGACGCGTGGGTTGCGCCGGTCCGCGAGGTCTTCCGGCGACTGGTATGGAAGCGCGGGTTCCTCGACGGGCCGCAGGGCTGCGCGTTTTGCCTGTTGAGCGGGCTCTCGGAGTGGGTGCTGGCCGACCGCCACCGCCGTCTTTGGCGGTCCGCCGAGCGTGCGTCTTGCTCCGCCGGCGGGCGAGGCGGTGATCGCGCAGCCGACACCGAACCACGAAGCGAGACGATTCGCCGATCAAATTCTTTGACCCCTACCATCACACAGACCTTCTTTCCAAAAGGACTCTCGCCAAGGCGCCAAGGCGCAAAGGAAAAGGAATTGAGATGAACTGGTCGATGCGTGTGCCAGCGTCTGCATTCTTCTTCTCTTCTTCCCTTTGCGCCTTGGCGCCTTGGCGAGAGTCCTTCCCCGTGAGAACGAGTTCGGTTTGGACCTCCAGTTGACGCGACGATGGCCAACGAGCGACTTCCCCTATTGCCGCTGATCCTGGACGACGTCCCGCAGGGACTCCGCCAGGCCCTTGCGCAGGAGGGGATTCCGACCGCCGAATGGCGTCCCGGGCCGCCTGCGGGGCGCTTTCTGTTGTTCGATTCACGCTTCGGCAAGCGCGAGGCGCCCGCCGCCGGACAGATCGGGATCGACGTGAGCCGGCTGCGGCAGGGCTTCCGCGAAGACCCCTTCGAGGCGCTGGTGGACGAGCGCTCCGCACGCTTCGCCTGGAAGATCGGCGGGCTCACGCTTGACGAGGAGATCGCCCGGGTCGACAAGCGGGCAGTGCGTCGGCGCCTGCTCGAGAAGCTCCGCGTGAGGATCGAGAAGGCCGGGGGGATCTGGCTTCGCATCGCTGCCTTTCCGTTTCCGTATCGAAGCGCGTTGAGCTTCCGGATCGACTACGACGAGTACGATCCGGCCGACTTCGACGCCACGCTCGAAGCGATCGCCGGCCACGAAGGGGCCACCAGCCACTTCGTCAGCGGGGCGGCGTATGAAGGGGCTCGCGACGCGCTGGCCCGGCTCCAAGGGCTCGACGTCGGCTCGCACGGCTACCGCCACCACACCTACCGCACGGCCGAGGAGAACCTGAAGAACATCGGGCGGGGGATTGAGACGCTCCGGGCGGCGGGGATCGAGCCCTCGGGCTTTGCCGCCCCCCACGGGCGGTTCCACCGCCGACTGCTTTTGGCCCTGGAAACCCTGGGCGTGACCCACAGCTCCGAGTTCGGCCTGGTCTACGACGAGCTGCCCCTGTTCATCTCCGCCGCCAACCTGCTCCAGATCCCGGTCCACCCGGTCTGCCTGGGGCTTTTTTTGGAAGCGGCGAAACGGGAGTGCGAGCGAGCGTCGCAGCCGGCCGATGCCCTGGCCGGCGCGGCCGTCGATCGAGCGATCGGCTACTTCGACCAGGTAATTCGATCCCGGTACCACAGCGGCGAGCCGGTGTTCCTTTACGGACATCCCACGGGTCGCCTGGGCCGGCATCCGCAAGTGCTGCGGCGGGTGTTCGACGCGGCGTCCGGCTGCGGCGCCCTCTGGAAGACGACGCTTTCCGAGATGAACCGCTGGTGGCGGGCCCGCGCCCGGGTGCGGCTGACCGTCACGCGCCACGAGGGCCAGTACGTGCTGGTCGCCAACCGCACGGCGCCGGGCTATCGCGTGGGAATCGAGTACTGTCGGGCCCGGCACGTTGCCCTGATGGCGCTGGAACGCCACGTGCTTCGGTTCTCCCCCTCGGCCTTGGCCTACGAGACGCGGGGCGACCCTCCTTCGGTGCGTCCCGTGCGGGTCGATCGGCCCCAAGGGCTCCGCGGCCGGATTCGGCGACTGATCGACTGGGAACGGGTCACACCGATCGAGGAAATCTCCGGCGGCGGCTGGCGAAACTGGGCAAAACGCAGCCTGCGACGATTCCGGGGGGACCGACCGTGAAACCTCTGATCCGGAAATCGACACCGTGCGAAGCCCCAAGCGGGTTGGCCGCCGCGCGCCGGTCGACCCAGAGCGCATCCCCCGCGGATGCATCGAGTCGGACAGAAGCTAATACCCCAACCGTCCTGCTGGCCGGCAAGCTCACCGCCCTGGACTGCCCCGGCGGCGGCGAAGTGCAGATGACGGCGCTTGCCCGGGCGTTGCCCTCGGTGGGGATCGCTGCCCGGCTATGGCGCCCGTGGGAGGAGCGGCTGGCCGGGGCCGACTGCCTGCACCTGTTCGGCAGTCTGCCGGAGCACCTGCCGGTGGTCGAGGCGGCCCATCGGCAAAGCGTGCCGGTGGCGCTGTCGACGATCGCCTGGTTCGACCTGGCCGGCTACTGGCGCGAGCCAAGGCCGCTTGGGAAGCGGCTGGGTGCATGCGCCCGATTCGTGGTCCGGGCCGCGTGTCCGCGGGTGCCGTCATGGCGGCGTCGGCTCTACCACGCGGTCGATCTGCTGATGCCCAACTCCCAGGCGGAAGCGGAGCAGTTGGTCCGCTATTTCGGCGTGCCGGCCGAGCGGATCCACGTCGTGCCCAACGGGGCGGACGAGCGATTCGCCCGGGCCGATCCGGAGCCGTTCGCCCGGCGCGTCGGGGCACGCGGGTTCGTGCTCTGCGCGGGGAGGATCGAGCCCCGCAAGAATCAGCTCGGGCTGGTTCGGGCGATGCGCGGCAGCGACGTCCCCGTGGTCGTCCTCGGCGACGTGGTCCCCGGCTGCGAATGGTACGCCGACCGGTGTCGCCGGGCCGCCGACCGGCACGTGAGGTTCCTGGGGCGTCTGGACCACGACGATCCCTTGTTGCCCAGCGCGTATGCCGCGAGCGGCTGCCTGGCGCTGGTGAGCTGGTTCGAGACGCCCGGCCTGGTGGCCCTGGAAGCGGGCATGTCGGGCGCGCCGTTGGTGCTGCCCGAACGTGGCTGCGCCCGGGAGTACTTCGGCCCGATGGCCAACTACGTGAAGCCGAACGACTCGGCCGGCATCCGGCAGGCGGTGCTTGCTGCGGTCCGCCGCGGGCGGGATCCGACGCTGGCCGGGCACGTGCGAGAACACTTCTCCTGGAAGGCGGCAGCTCAGGCGACGCGCGAGGGCTACGAAAAGGTGATCTGACGTGTTTGTCCCCCGACCCAAGAACCGCGAAAACAGAAGCCGACTGCGGCGACGCCCGCTGGGCCGCTATCGCTACGTGCGATTGCGGTGGCGAGTCTTGTTTGCCGTGGTCGATCTCTTTGGGTGGGTTGCGTTCTCCGCCGCCCGGGCGGTGAGGATGCTGATCGTGCGAGCGGTGACGGGCCGATCGCCCACGTTTTCGAGGCAGTCCGCCGACCCGCGGACGATTCTGGTGATCCAGCTCGATCACCTGGGCGACGCGGTGATCTCCACGGCGATGTTCCCCGCGTTGCGAAGGCGGTATCCGCGTGCCTCGATCGAAGTCCTGGCCGGTCCGTGGAACCGGGAGGTGTTCGAGGCGATCCCGGAGGTGGATCGCGTTCACGTCTGCCGCGTGAATCGCTTCGCGCGCAAGAGCCGAGCCGGATGGATCGCGTCGACGCTCTGGTGGGGCCTTTGGCTGCGGCGGAGGCACGTGGACTTGGGCATCGACGTCCGCGGCGAGTTCCCCCACGCCGTGATCCTCTGGCTCAGCGGCGCCCGGCAACGCTTGGGCTGGGACTCGGGCGGCGGCGGTTTCCTCTTGACCCACGTGCCCCGCTTCGTCCCCGACCGCCCGGAGGTCGAGTCGCGGCGGGCGCTGTTGGCCGAACTGGGGATCGGACTAGTGGTGCGTCCATCTCGACTGTGCACGTTGGGTGCCACTGCTGGCTTGTCCAGCAGTGCCGGAAGCACGGTTGCTCAAGCCAACCGTGGCACCCGTGAATTCAACCCGGAAAGACTACCGTGGCAAGCGCTCCAGGCCGCTGCGCCCGTGTTTCGCCCGTCGGACGACGCACGGCGCCGCGTGGCGGAGTGGTTGGCCGACCTGGAAGAAGGGCACGGTTTGGACGGACCTCGGATCGTGCTGCACGTCGGCGCCGGCACGCCGGCCAAGCGTTGGCCGGTCGAGCATTGGCGGGCGTTGGTCGGCCGGCTCGTCCATCGGCTGGGGGCTCGCGTGGTGTTGGTCGGCGACGCGGGCGACCGCGAAATCGCCCGAGCGACCCTGGGCCCGCGACCGCGCCCTCACGTGGTGGACTGGACCGGCCGGTTGAGCGTGGTGGAGTTGGCGGCCCTGCTGGAGCAGGCGGACCTGTTCGCGGGGGCCGACTCGGGGCCGGCCCATTTGGCGGCCGCGGTGGGGACGCCCGGCGTGGTCTTGTTCAGCGGCACGAACAGCCCGCGGCAGTGGCGGCCTTGGGGCGGGCACGTGCGCGTCGTGCGGCACTCGGTCGAGTGCTCGCCGTGCCATCGCCGGAGTTGCCCTTGGCGCGAACACCCTTGCATGAGACGGCTGAGTCCCAGGCAGGTTGCCGAGGCGATCGAGCGGCTTTGGGTCGAAACGGCGCGGGAGGCAAACGGGGCGGCAGGGGCCTCTCGCGAAGGCGCAAAGGCGCAAAGCGAGAAAGAGAGAGTAGGATGATTCAAAGCGTGGGCAGAGCATTGCGGTTGAGGTCTTAGGATCATGGCACGTAGCTGCTTGGAATCGGCCGAAAGAAAACTTCCGCATTCCCCCACCGGCCTTGTGCCGGTGGAAGGAGGTTTGGGAACTAGCCACGGTAGTCGTCAAACCCCTTTCCCGCCGGCGCACGCATCAACCCATTCATTTCCATTCCTTTGCGTCTTGGCGCCTTTGCGAGAGTCCTTAACTCGCGTCGGCAACGACGACGCGAGACTTGCGGCTGCACGCGGTTGGAAAGGAGGCCGACGATGATCGCCCCGCTCGAGCAGATGGATGCGGAGACAACGGAAACGCGTCGGCGCTTGCGGCTGGCACGCCGCCTGGTCGCCTCGACGTTCTTCCAGCACCGCCCCGAGCCGATCGAGAACGCGCCGCCGATCCCCGCATGGCGGGCATGGGTCTTCGCGGCCTGGGTGGTGATCGTCACCGGGGTCTACTTCGCCACAATGCTCGGCCTGCTTCAGTAACCTCCAACAAGCAACGCAGCAATCGAACCCCCAACCCCCAACTCCGAACAATCAGCCCTCAACTCTCAACTCTCAACCCTCATCCCCCATGCTCGCCCAACTCTTCTCCTTTTTGTCGCTAGCCACTATCGCACTCGCCTCGTACGGGCTGGGGCGGCCGATCGTCCGCGCGCTGGGCGTGGGACAGGAGGACAGGCTCTCGACGGCCGTTTGGAGCCTCGCCACGGGGCTGATCGTGGCCGGGACGGCCCTGGCCGCGCTGGGTCTGGCAGGGCTCCTCTACGCGCCCTTGATCGGGGTCTTCTCGCTGACCGCAAGCTTCTGGGCCATCGGGCAGATCCTCTCCGAGGCGGGCAAGCCCACCGCCTCTGCCGAAGCATTGGTCGAGGGAGGCTCGGGGCGCCCTCGGCCACGTCCGTCCGACCCGTCCGATGAATTCGCCCGGACGCCTTGGGCCTCTCCGCCGAGGTGGCTCCGCCGCGGCGTCTTGTTGCTGGCCGGCCTGGCGTGTCTGGGCTCGCTCGTGTCGGCGATGGCCCCGCCCACGGCCGGCGATGCGCTCTGCTATCACCTCGAGCTGCCCAAGACGTTCCTGGCCGATCACGCCATCCGGTATCTGCCCTACAGCGAAAATTCGACGTATCCGCTTCTGACCGAGATGTGGTACCTCTGGGGGCTTGCGATCGATGGGGGCGTGGCCGCCCAGTTGGTGCACTGGGGCCTGGGCGTGCTGCTGGGGCTGGCGACCGTCGTGCTGGCCACGCCGGTGGTCGGGCGCCCCTGGGCGTGGATCGCCGGGGCGCTGGTCGTGTTGGTCCCTGGGGTGAACAACCAGATGACCGCCCCGCTGAACGACGTCGCCCTGGCCCTGCTCACCACGGCCGCCGTGGCCGCCTGGTGGCGCGTCGTCGTCGCGGGCGAGAGTCGCCGCTGGTTCGTCCTCGCGGGGCTGGCCGCCGGCGGGGCCCTGGGCACGAAGTACCTGGCCATGTTGTTCCTCGCCGCCCTGGCGATTCCCTCCGCGTGGGCCTTCTGCCGCCACGCGCACCGGCGCAGAGTCCTGCTCGAAGGTGTCGCGATCGTCGCCGTGGTGGCGGCCAGCGTCGCCGGGCCGTGGTACGTCCGGGCCGCCTGGCATCGCGGAAATCCGGTCTATCCGTTCCTGAGCGAGGTTTTTGGGAGCGACCCCGGCACAACCGAAGAGCACGAGACGCTGCCGGAGAGCAAATCCCCGTTGGGCCGAAGTCTCGCGGGGGCCCTTTCGGCCCCGTGGCACGTGACCATGCAGCCCGAGCGGTTCGGCGGGCGCGGGCATCAGCTCGGCGTGATCTGGTTGGCGGCCGTGCCGGGCGTGCTCTTCACCCGGCGGCTCCGCGGCCTGGGCGTGCTCGCGGGCGTGGGCCTGGCCTACTGCGTGCTCTGGTACCTGCTGCGGCAGAACGTGCGGTTCCTGCTGCCGGCGGTGCCGCTCGCGGCCGTGGTGGCCGTGTGGGTGTGGATCGAGATGCGTCGCTTCCCCGCGCTCCCCCGATGGCTCGCCGGCGCGACGTTCGCCGCGGCCCTCGGCGCGTATGCCCTCATTCCGCTGGCCCGGGCTCGGGGGCAATTGCCCGTGGCGTTGGGATTGGAAAGCCGGGACGAATACCTCTTGCGGCACGAGCCCACCTGGCAGGCGGCCGAGGTGATGAACCAGTGGTTCGGCCCCAACGCCCATCTGCTCAGCCAGGACTATCGGGCGTTCGACTTCGAGTGCCGGGTGACGCGGGAGAACGTCTATCGCCGCCGCACCGGGTACGACCGCACGATCGCCGACCCGGCCGACCTCAGCCGCACGCTGCGCCGCGCCGGTTTCACCCACCTTCTTCTGGCCGAAAACCTCACCGACCGCGGTGCCCAATACGACCCCACGCTTGCCCGGCTCGCCGAAGCCCAATGGTCCACCCCCGCGGGCGACGCGCTCCTGCCCCTCGTCGACTACCGCTTCCCCGACCCCGACGGCGGCCTGCGCCGCTACCGCCTGGTGATGCTTCGCTGACCGCCGGGCGAGGGCGCGGAACGAGGGGGTTGGGAAGGGCTCTCGCCAAGGCGCAAAGACGCAAAGAAAAGGAAGTGGGTTTGTCACGAGCGGCGTTTATTGAGTCCCGCACAGTCAATCGCCCGTCACTCCAGGTCCCAAACCCAGGGGTTGCAACCCCTGGGCTTCGAGCGCGTTCCATGCTCAATCCAGGACTCAATTAGCTCTCCTTTGCGCCTTGGCGCCTTTGCGAGAGCGCTTCCCCCCGACCGTTCCCATGCTGCTTCGCGCCTTTGCGAGAGTTCCCGAAAGATCCGCCTGATCGCACGCCGCGGCTGGCATTGCGTCGCTCTCGTCGTGTATAACTTGGGGGTCGTAGCGCGAATTGCGCTCGCGGCGTGGGCGGATCTCGGAATGGGACGCGAGGGGGACGGGCCATGGCCAAGACGGTTGCCTTGCTGGGGGCCTTGGATACGAAGGGCGCCGAGTACGGGTTCGTGAAGGCGTGCATCGAGGCGCGGGGGCATAAGACGCTCTTGATCGACGTGGGCGTGCTGGGGGCGCCGGGGGTGGAGCCGGACGTGACGCGGCGGGAGGTGGCCGAGGCGGCGGGGGTGGACCTGGACGAGCTGGTCCGGAAGAAGGACCGCGGCGAGGCCGTGGCGGCGATGGCCCGGGGCGCGGAGTCGCTTGTGCCGAAGCTTTTTGCCGAGGGCCGGTTCGACGGGATCATGGCCCTGGGCGGGGGCGGCGGGACGTCGGTCGCCTGCGGGGCGATGCGGACGCTGCCGCTGGGCGTGCCCAAGGTGATGGTCTCCACGGTGGCCGGCACCGACGTATCGGGCTACGTGGGCGTGAAGGACATCATCATGGTGCCCAGCATCGTCGACGTGGCCGGCGTGAACCGCATCAGCCGCGAGGTCTTCGCCAGAGCCGCCGGTGCGATCTGCGGGATGCTCGAGACCGACGTGCCGCCGGGCGAGGATAGGCCGCTGGTGGCCGCGTCGATGTTCGGCAATACGACCCCCTGCGTCGAAGCCGCCAAGGCGATCGTCGAGGAGGCCGGGTACGAGGTGCTCGTGTTCCACGCCACCGGCACGGGCGGGCGGACCATGGAGAGCCTGATCGAGGCGGGGCTGATCGCGGGCGTATTGGACATCACGACGACGGAATGGGCCGACGAGCTGATCGGCGGTGTGCTGGCCGCGGGGCCCAAGCGCCTGGAAGCGGCCGCCCGACGCGGCGTGCCGGCGATCGTCACCCCGGCGTGTCTGGACATGGTCAACTTCTGGGCGCCCCAGACCGTGCCCCGCGAGTTCGAGGGCCGCAAGTTCTACCGGCACAACCCGAACATCACCCTGATGCGAACCACGCCCGACGAGTGCCGCAAGCTGGGCGAGATCCTCGCCGAGAAGCTGAACCTGAGCACGGGCCCGGTGACGGTGCTGATCCCGCTCGGCGGGGTGAGCATGATCGACGCTCCCGAAGGGCCGTTCTGGTGGCCGGAGGCGAACCGGGCGCTGTTCGATGCGCTCAAGGGCAAGCTGCGGCCGGAGATCCCGGTGATCGAGATGGAGTGTAACGTCAACGATCCCGAGTTCGCCCGGCGGTGTGCGGAGGTCCTGCTGGAAAGCATGAGGTCGGACTGAGTGGCAGATCCATGGGGAGGAAGGGCTCTCGCAAAGACGCGAAGACGCAAAGGAAGGAAGAAGAGAGAGAAGGAGACACAGTCTCGTTGACCAGTTCGCCAACCGAGGGTGACAATGCAGGGAGCAAGGAGGGCGTCTCGCGAAGCGGCAAAGGGAATGAAGTGCATTCACCGGGACCGGCGCCAGAGTCCGTGGTCTTGTCTATCTCTTTCCTTTGCGTCTTCGCGTCTTTGCGAGGGGCTTCATTGACTTGATTTGCCCAATCCCGCTGCGAGGGGCATTCCGGCATGCCAACCGAAAACGAGATCGCCAAAGAGGTCGTCGACGCGGCGTTTCAGATCCACACGCGGCTTGGGCCGGGGCTGCTGGAGACGGTTTACAGGGTGGTTCTTGCCCATGAGCTGAAGAAGCGCGGACTGCAAGTGGCAAGGGAAGTGCCGGTTCGGATCGAGTACGACGGGATCACGTTCGAGGAAGGGTTTCGGGCCGACCTGATCGTCGAGGAGAAGCTGATCGTGGAGGTGAAGACCGTGGAAAAGCTCCACCCCGCTCACAAGAAGCAGTTGCTGACCTACCTGCGCTTGACGGACATGCGTCTGGGCCTCTTGATCAACTTCGCCGAAGCACTCATCCGCGACGGAATCACGCGCGTCGTCAACAGGCTCGAAGAATAGCGGAGGAATGACTCTCGCCGAGACGCGAAGACGCGGAGGAGGATCGGGAGAGAAGGACTCTCGCAAAGACGCGAAGACGCAAAGGATGGGAAATGAAGTCAAGTGATCGGCACCGACGCCATCGTCCAGGTTCTTCTTCCTCCTCTTCTCTCTTTGCGTCTTTGCGTCTTTGCGAGAGTCCTTCCTGCCCCGATTGCTCCACTCTCTTCACGAGTTCGCGGCTTTGCGAGAGTCTTTCGCCAACCTAACCAGACAACGTTTCCAGACGGAGATCCCCATGACCCAATCACGAACGGAGATCCTCAAACGATTCCGCGACAAGATCGCCCAGGGCAAGCCGATCATCGGCGGCGGGGCGGGGACGGGCATCAGCGCCAAGTTCGAGGAGGCCGGCGGCGTCGACCTGATCGTGATCTACAACTCGGGCCGCTTCCGCATGGCCGGGCACGGCTCGCTGGCCGGGCTTCTGCCCTACGGCGACGCCAACGCGATCGTGATCGAGATGGCCGCCGAGGTGCTGCCCGTGGTGAAGAAGACGCCCGTGCTGGCCGGCGTCTGCGGCACCGATCCGATGCGGCTGATGGACCGCTTCCTGGTCCAGGTGCAACAGACGGGGTTTGCCGGCGTGCAGAATTTTCCCACGGTCGGCTTGTTCGACGGCTCGTTCCGGTCCAACCTGGAGGAGACGAACATGGGCTACGGGCGGGAGGTCGACATGATCCACCTGGCCCACCGGATGGATCTCTTGACCACCCCCTACGTGTTCAACGCGGACGAAGCCCGGCGCATGGCCGAGGCGGGGGCCGACGTCATCGTCGCCCACATGGGCCTCACGACCAAGGGCGCGATCGGGGCGAAGACGGCCATGACGCTCGCCGGGTGTGTGCCCTTGATCGACGACATCGCGGCGGCGGCCAAGGCCGTGCGCGACGACGTGATCATCCTCTGCCACGGCGGCCCGATCGCCGAGCCGGACGATGCCCAGTTCATCCTCCAGCGCTGCCCGGCCGTCGACGGATTCTACGGGGCAAGCTCCATGGAGCGCCTGCCCACCGAGCGGGCGATCCGAGAGCAGACCGAGCGGTTTACGCGGATCGGGCGGAAGTGATAATGACTCTCGCCAAGGCGCGAAACGCGGAGAGCGAGGCGGGTGGGAAGGACTCTCGCAAAGGCGCAAAGACGCAAAGGAAAGAAGGAAAGAAGGAGAGAAGAAGAGAAGAAGAGAAGAAGAGAAGAAGAGAAGAAGAGAAGGAGAGAAGGAGAGAAGGAGAGAAGGAGAGAAGGAGAGAAGGAGAGAAGGAGAGAAGAGCGCGCACTTGGGCGCCGCTCGTGACAGACTCGCTTCCTTTCCTTCGCGTCTTTGCGGCTTTGCGAGAGCCCTTGATTGACTTCCCAACTTCCCCGAGGAGGACCAACTCCCATGCGACATGCCATTTCGACGCTTGGATTCCTGCTGCTGCTTCTCGCCGCACTCGGCTTCGCCCGGGCGGATGACGTGCTGCTTCTGGTCGAGGAGGCGCCGGCCGACGGGCTGGTCGTGGCCCGGGTGGACCTGACCGGGGCGGTCCGCTGGGGCAAGCTCGGCGCCGTCGCCCCGGAAGGGATTCGTGCTTTCGCCGTGAATGGCGAGCAGCCGATCCCGTTTCAGTTCGTGCCCGACGTCGACTACGACCCGCAGGAGCGAGTCGCCGGAACCGTGGTCCTGCGATTGCCCGAGGGGAGCGACGGCCGCTTGCGTCTGGCATTCGCATCCGCCGAGCCGAAGGGGCCGGAAGCCTGGGACGGGACGGTGACCACCCCGGCGTTCGTCGTGAAACATGACCCCAAGAAGCTGGGCGGGCTGCCGTCGAGCGTTACGTTTCCGGCGACGGGCAAGGTGTTCGACGGCTTCCGCTGGAACGACCGCGTGTACGACCGGGAGCAGGGATGGTTCGGCCTGTGCAATGATCCCGAGCCGAAACTGGAGCGGATTTCGAAGGGACCGCTGGCGACGGTGGTCCGCGTTCGGGCTCGCTACATGAAGTCGCCCGACGAAGCGCCGGCCTCCAAGCCCCAGGCGGTCTACGACTGGTACTACTTCTCCGACCGCCCGTTGGTGCACGTCCGGGCGGCGATGAGCCAGCAAGAGGCGTTCGCCTGGCCCGAGCATCATTTCCTGGAGCTGAACTATGCCCAGGAGGCCTTTCCCCGCTGGGCCGGCGGCGAGCCGCTCAAAGAGGGCGAGTTTGCGGTGACGAATAAGACCTTCGGGTTTCCCCAGTGGGGTGCCGTGGTCGACGGAAAGAACGCCATCGCCATGTTCGATTGCGGCCAGGCGCTGTTCTACGACGCCGGAGGCGGCACCTATCTCCACGCCCACGGAAGCGCCGCCTGGTCGGGCTGGCGCGACCGGGAGCCGCAATACTCCGCGTGGCTGTGGATGGGGAGCGGCGACGATCCGGTTCCGGCGATCCGCGCCGCGGCGAGCCAGCGGGCGAAGAGCCCACGCGTCGCCGTCACCACGGACCAGGTCCGAGCCCGGATCGAAGCGGCACGCGGGCGACCGGACTGGCGGTGCGTTGCCGTTGCGGAAGCGCTGGAAGCCGCGGGACGCCTGGAGGAGGCCGCCCGGGCAGCCACCGGAGAGCTGCCGCCGAATTGGCGCGCGCTGGCCGCCGGCAAGTTGGGGGTGATTCTCGAAGGGGCCGAGGAGGGCATCCGACTGCTCAACCTGTTCGACTTGGCGAGCGGCCGGAAGCTGCTCGCGCCGCGGTCGCTCCCGTTGTTCACGTTGACGATGCGGGACGCCGAATCCAAGGAGGAGGTTCCCCTCAACGCCGATGAGGGATGGGGTGAGGTCGAACTGATCATGCCGCGCCCGAGGGGGCTTTGGCTCCGCTGGCAACGGCCCAAGGACGAACGCCTGGGCGATCTGAGCGTCCTGGTCAAGCTCACGCCGGACGACGATCGCGACGCGCTCCGTTGCTCCTTGACGGTGGAAAACCCGAGCGACCGTTGGAGCGTGTGGCGGATAGTGTTCCCCCAGGTCGCGGTGGCCGACCTGGGCCCGCAGGGTCGCGTCTTCTTCCCTCGCGGTGCGGGCGAAGTGCAACAGGGCCTCTGGCAGCGGGGCTTCCGCTTCTCCGGCAGGTATCCCAGCGGATGGACGAGCATGCAGATGCTCGCCGCCTACCAGGAGGACGCGACCGCCGGGCTGTACGTCGCCATGCACGACCCGCTGGCGAGCGCGAAGGAGATCCGCGTCGAGAGCCGGCCGTCGGAGCAGGCCGTGGTGCTCTCGTTCGATCACCCCGCTCCGGACATGGGGGTCGCCGGCAACGACTTCGAGCTGAGCGGCCAGGCCGTCTTGCAGCTCTTGCGCGGCGACTGGTTCGACGCGGCGGTGACCTATCGCGACTTCGTGCGAAAGGAAGCCAAGTGGCATCCCAAGCTGACCGCGGAAGGGCGCGAAGATACGCCGCCGTGGATGCGGGAGCTCTCGTGCTGGGCGCTCGGGGGCGGGGCGCCCGGGGATTGCGTCGGGGCGGTCAAGGAGTTCCAGAAATCCATGGGCGTGCCGGTCGGGTTCCACTGGTACAACTGGCACCAGATTCCGTTCGACAACGACTATCCGCACTACTTCCCGACCAAGGAAGGCTTTGCCGACGCCGTGCGCGACTTGCAGGCGTCGAACGTCTACGTGATGCCGTACATCAACGGCCGGCTCTGGGACACACGCGACCAAGGCATGGACGACTTCCAGTTTACGAGCGTCGCCCGGCCCGCGGCCACGAAGGACGAAGACGGCGAGCCCCACACCGAGATGTACGGGAGCAAGGAGTCGGACGGGAGCCGCGTCAAGCTGGCCGCCATGTGCCCGGCGACCGACGTGTGGCAGGGCAAGGTCCGCGAGATCGTGCTGCGGCTTTTCAACGAGTGCGGCGTGAAGGGCGTCTACATCGACCAGGTGGCGGCGGCGCAGCCGCGGCTCTGCTTCGACAAGTCGCACGGCCATCCGCTCGGCGGCGGTCACTGGTGGACCGAGTCCTACTGGGACCTGATGGAGCGTATCCACCAGGCCATGCCCGAGGACCGCATGCTGACCACCGAGTGCAACGCCGAAGCTTACGCCCACGTGTTCGACGGCTACCTCACCTGGCACTGGCAGTACGACGGCCAGGTGCCGGCGTTTCCGGCCGTCTACGGCGGGGCGATCCAGATGTTCGGTCGGGCGTATCGCGGCGGGCCGACCAAGGATCTCGCCCTGAGGATGAAGGCCGGCCAGCAGCTCGTCTACGGCGAGCAGATCGGCTGGATCGACCCCGGCGTGGTGAACGAAAAGGAAAACGCGGAGTTCCTCCGCCAGGTGGTGCGTTTGCGGCATCGGTTGCGCCGCTACTTCCACGCGGGTGAGATGGCCCGGCCGCCCAAGCTGGTGGGCGAGATTCCCAAGGTGACGGCCGACTGGCAGTGGAGCGGTGAGTGGCCGGTCACGACCGACGCGGTGATGAGCGGGGCCTGGGCACTACCGAAGGAGAAGCGGCTGGTGCTTTTGTTCGCCAACGTCGGCGACGCCGCGGTTACTGCCCGGCTCGATTTCGATGCCCAAGCCTACGGGCTGGAGGCCGAGAAGCTCCGTGTCGCCAAGCTCGCGGCCGAAGGGAGCGAGGAGTCGTTCAGCAGCCCGCCTGTCTTCCAGCGGGAGCTGACCTTCGCCCCGCGCACGTCATGGGCGTGGGAGCTGAAGACGGAGTGACCGCGGTGCGCCCGATCGGTCAGGCCCGTCTCGCTCAGCGGCTCTCGTCCAGGTGCGAGTTCCAGACGGCTGCGCCCTTCTCGTGCAAGTCGACCCCTCGGAAGAAGGCCTCGGCGATCGCGTCGAAGGGAGGGTCCTCGTAGCCTTCGACCGTGACGAACTTGGGGCGGTGGACGGCGAAACCGTCCGGCGATTGGACATTCCGGTACGGGACGATCATCTGGAACGATCGCGGCGCCGCGCCGTATTGGCGCGCCTCGACGACGAGTGCGTCGGTCTTGCCCGACTCCAGCGTCACG
>DATKZH010000254.1:0-5128 GCA_035528065.1 Thermoguttaceae bacterium
ACAAGCCCTTCATCCGACGCTCGACCTCCGACGGATATGGTTCCACACGCATCGTCGTTCCTCCCAGCCACAGACCAGTCGTCCAACCCCCATCCGACAGGATACCACAGTTTGGGAGGTTATTTAATCCTCAGTCCTTACTTGGCAGCAATCATAGACAACAGAGTCTCAGATGTTCCCTTACTTCTGGAAGGCAACATCACTTTTGGAGCACCTGCGCTGCTTGAGATGGCGGAGCCATCCTTCCTGGCATTGACACGGTCCTTCTTGAACGTTCGCAACTCACTATTGTCATTTCCGAATGCAACACGACTTGAAGACCGGATCCTGGCCAATGCGGACCCAATTATCCGCTATGCGACCCACCTCAACTCGCTTGCGGAGGACAATTCAATCTTCCGGACTGCACTTGAAGCGAGAATCGACGAGGCGACGACTTTGTGCGGGATCGCCTCTGCAGGACAACAGAACAGCTTCGTCGCCACGTTGGACCAATTCGTCGCTGAACAGGAATGGCTCGAATTGGAGGGGATCGCTCGAAGATATCAAGCAAATGTGGATCCCTATGTTCGCAGAGTTGCGACAGCGCGTTTGGCGCTAGCGCTAGCACACAGCGACGATCTCGACAGAAGAAGAGAAGCACGAGCAATCGCTGATGACCTAGTTAGTCAGACTGACGCAACGGAAGCTGACTATGAACTTGGATTTGCCATTAACCGCAATCATGGCGAAGACGATCGGGCGAGCCAATTGTTCTTTGAGGCGGTCGAGCGCTTCCGTACCCTTTCGATGTCATTTATGGAAAGCGCCTACACTTTCGCTGCCGAAAGCGGAAGCGCAGAGATGAGAGAGAAGCTCGACGCGATTAAGGAATAGACAATGAGCAACGGCAAATCGTTCCCTGTCGGGATGGACTTCAAGCACGTTCACAAGACCATCTCGGAGCACCTCTACGAGACCCCTTTGGCATTTCTGCGCGAAAACGTGCAGAACGCGCTGGACGCAATTCGAATGCAGGCTCATGCCGAAGGAAAGAGCGTGGGCGACCAGACCTACGAAATTGCGATCCGCGCGACAGAATCGGACTGTATTATCAGGGACAATGGCATCGCGATGTCTGCCGAGGAACTACGCAAGTACTTTTGGACGATCGGAGCCAGTGGCAAACGTACTCAAGAAGCAAGAGCCGCCGGGTGCGTGGGGATGTTCGGCATTGGTGGCTTCGCCAACTTTGGCGTATGCAACGTACTTACGGTCACATCGAGAAAGGAGGATCAGCCGACTGGCACACTTACGCGTCTAACGGAAGATGAGATTAATAACTCGACAACCCAGTTTCCTATCGTGCATGTCGAGGACTCGCACGACGCAGACCCTCGCGGCACGGTGGTTGCAGCGCAGTTCAAGAGTCCAGCCAACGTTGCTGAGCTGAAAAGCTACATTAGCAGCTTTGTGCGATTCGCCGTAGAACGCGTAACGTTCAATGACGCCTTGATCAGCCAAGCGAATTACTTTACGTCCGCGCAACTTGAGAACTTGACTCCGCTCACTCGGGAGAACGTGAAGTGGACAGAAGGCGACATTGAACTCACCGGGCAGCTTTTTCGAGACCAAAGCGCGAGCACGATTATTGTTCGAATAACCGGGCTGAGGGTGGCAGGCGAGGAAGTGCCCTTCCAGGCTCATTTGCGAATGGAGAATGGCCCAATTGATGTCCTCAAACGCGGCTTCAAGCTCTGCGCGACGACAATCCAGACGCAGATTGGTATTTCAGGGCGAATCGACTGTGACCGGATGTCGCCGACTGCTGGAAGGGACTCGCTCAATTCACAGTCGATCGCTCTTCTACAGAGAGTTGCGAATTGTCTTGAAGCGCTGGCGGTCGCCGCGATTCTTCCGTCGAAAGAGCTGCTTTCGCAGCATGCCCGAATATACCGATACGTCAGTCAAAGAGGATGGATCGGACATCTCGGCAAGGCTGAGGTCTCACTGGCGGATGGATCTACCCAGTTGTTGGAATCCATTAACGAAACAGCCCGTAACGGTGTGGGTGTGTTTTTCGGAGCACATCAGAAGCAAGCATTGAGCCAAATAATGCAGGCCCGTGGCAATTTGGTCGTGCTTCTTCCAAGTGACCGTTATCGCAGGAGCGCCGTGCAGTCGTACCTTACCACTTACTGCGGTGCAAAACCGTTTTCCGGAATCGTCGATTTCCAAGAGGTATACCAGAATCTCGATCGTTTCGAACGCGTGTTTTTAAGCGAGCTTGAGTTGACGATTCAGTCCGAGTTCGATGTTCGCAATGTCAAGTTCACGGCAGGAAATCTCACAGAGGATATTCCAGTTTACCTGAGTGATGCGAGTACGCTTGGTCCGCTTGAGATTGCCGTTGACGTGCGCCACGCTGAAATCGCCAAACTCAGGAAACTTGAGTTCGGGCCGCTTTTGTACTCCCTCATAGGCTCGTTCTGCCGCGAATACCTGGGCGCAGCCCTTCGAAAGCAAAGCCCGAAGTTCTTCGGGAGCGGCGCGATAAACCTCGATTCGCTTGAGAAGAAGCGGTCTGAGCTGTGGGTGTTAGTTAAGGATGACATCCATACATTGTCAAGAACCGCGAAGAGACAGGTTGTTAGACGTTCTGACGTCCACACCATCACGGCTGGCGGCGGTGGCGGAAGTCCAAACCAGGAGGAGAGTGAACAACCGCTGGTGAAGAATCCAAAGCTGCTACACATTCAGGGTGATGCCGAGTTCGCGGACATTCTCGGGTACTACCTGCGTATTCCCGATCCAGCAACGAAGGCGTTCGGTGATGTCATTAAACAATACGATAACCGAGCAATCGTCTGGGCAGGGAACAAGGTGCTATTCGTCGCGTCCGATGGGATTAGCAGCGCATTTCAGTTTGAAGTTCGTTTGGACCATGTAATCACGACGAGTACAGAGGGAGTCCAATCAATGGAAGGCGCTCAACAATCGAATCGTCCGATCCAAGACGTAAACGATGGACTGTACTTTCCAATCCCCCCTGTTCTCGAACCGAATTTGGTGCCGGGAAATGATGAAGAGATTCGGATCGAAGTGTCGTCTGGCGATTGGATAGACACGAAGAGCGCACATGCGTGGCGAGCAAGGGAGGAAGTGAATGAATGACAACTGGACGGCTTCGAACAGGAGTCGTTGGAAGTGCGCAACACCAAGGTGGTTACGTCGTTGTCCGTTGAAATCGCGGAATGTGAGTCCGAAAACACCGTCTCAGGAAACGAGGCCGCTTGAAATCCCGCGAATGAGACGCGCGAAATCGCGGGTTCACCGCGAGGATATGGGATCCGCTACGCAAATCGGGTTGGACAAGAACCGCCTCTGCAACTGTCGGGACAGGGGCAGGCGATTTCTCGCCGACGGAGGCGCTTCGGTCACATCGACCGGTGCACTCACGAGCTCGCCGGTTGCCGCGGGCATCTTGCCCGTGGAGTGGGGTCGCGGCCCCTACACTGGCAGGACGTCAGCGGCACCCGACCCCACACCGTCTTCCACGTTGGGCTTGGAACCCCAGGTTGACGACGGCCGTGTTTGCGTCCAGCTTCAATCGCACCACTTCCCGCTCCGCGTCGATCTGGTCGCACTTGCCGCCGGTGACGTCGCAGGTGGTGATGCGCAGCCGGTCGGGATGGCGCACGCGGAGCATGACCGTGGGTCGCGGGGTGGCGTCGCCGGCGAGGGTGATTCGGGCGGTCATTTGGCGGAGGTCGTCGCTCGGCTCGATGTGCAGGCCCACGCGGCCAAAGCGGGTGAGGGCGCCGTCGACGGTCAGCTCGCTGGCGAGCCACCGGCGGGGCACGGCACGGCCGAGCCAGAGGACGTCGGCGTCGCGCTCTTCGAAGACGAGCATCCACCGGGTCATGATCGGGACGGTGAGCTGCGAGGGCACGCAGTAGTCGGCGTGCTCGCGGCGTAGCCCGTAGCCGCGGATGGGCACCTGCTCGTAGGCGGTGAACGTGCCGGGCGTCTGATGGTGGGCGAGGTGGGCGTAGTAGCCGAGCAGGTAGTGCGAAACGCGGTCGTGCGAAAGCAGGCCGCTGGCCTGGTGCCAGAAGGGCCAGTCGTCGAGGTGGCCGCTGAACCGGGTCATGGCCAGCAGCTCGCCGCCGTTGGCCCTGCGGTAGTCGAGCATCATCCGCTCGTCGTCGGGCGCGAGGCAACGGGCCGAGAGAGTTTCGAGCCAGTAGCGGTAGTTGGTGTACGAGGCCAGCCGGTCCTGGGTCATCGTGTCGAACGGCTCCTTTTGGCCGGCGATCGGCGGCAGAAACCTCTGCTCGCCGGAGCGAATCACCGATCGCTCGACCGCCCGGAGCAGGTCGTTGCGGAGTGCTTCGCTCTCTGCCAGCAGCTTCCGTCCCTGCTCGACGAGCGGAGCGTCGCCTCGTCGCTCGCCCTGGTCGACGTAGAGACTCCCCAGCTCCCGAAGGCCACGCCAGCCCCACGCGCTTCCGGAGAAGTAGTAGTTGGTGTCTTTGGACGTGTCGGCTTCGGCCCCGCCAAAGAGGAGCCCGAAGCCGGGGGCGTCGGGCGGTTGCGACTGGAGACTTTCCTGACGCAAGCGGAGGAGGTAGCCGGCGATCGCGTCGAGTGCCGGGCGGTGTTGGTCGAGCCAGGTCGCGTCGCCGGTGCGGCGGACGTATTGGACCGCCTGATCCAGCAGCTCAGCGTACTCGGCAACGGCCGGGCCGTAGTAGGTGAGCGTGCCGTCGGGCTTGACGAAGCGGTCGAAGTAGTAGCCCAGCCGCTCGCCGGCCGCTTCCGCAAAGCCCCAATCGAGCAGGCACGTGCAAAGGCTCAGCGTGGTGGGCGGGAAGCTGTCATGGCGATCGTCGGCGCCCCAGTAGCTGCCCATGCCGTACTTCGGGTGCAAGCCGACGCATCCCGTGAGCGCCCGAGCGATCGCGGCCCGTGCGGCGTCGTGCACCCGGCGGTCGGCCACTTCGAGCTGCATGCCGCCCTCGAAGAACTCGTCCCACGACTGCTCGAGCCGAAAGAGCGCGGCGAAGAACGGCTTTCCGTCCTCCAATCGCTGGAGCGGATCGAGCCGGTAGAACTCCGGGGCGGCGTCGGTGCGTCGCACGCGGAC
>DATKZH010000255.1:0-40867 GCA_035528065.1 Thermoguttaceae bacterium
TCCATGTCCGGAGGGGTGCCGGTTTGCAGCGCCTTGATGAGACGGTGCATCTCCAGCCAGTCGCCGCCGCCGTGGCCGCCGCGGCTGAGCGCTTTCTCGCCCAAGGCCTTCCAGAGAGGATGCTCGAACTCCTCATAGTAAGGCTCCATCGACTCCCAGGTATCTGGTTTCGGGCTGCGCCCCTCGATGTAGATCTTGTCCGCGGTGGCCATCGCGATGCCCCGGGTGCCCTGGACGCGATAGATCAGATCATAGGGCCGTGGCAGCGTGGTGTCGAAGTAGAGGGTGATCGTCTGCCCGCGCGCGGTGCGGATGAGGCTGGTGTTGATATCGGCGCCGGGGTTGCCCTCGGTGCCGTCGGCGTTCATCGAGACGAGATAGTCGAAGCGGTTGCCGCGGTTGATATCCATCCATTGGGCGACCGGGCCGATGGGGTGCGTCGGGTAGCTGTTGGCGGGGTAGACCTGGCCCTCTTTGGGCGGCTTTGCGGTGGCCCGGCGTCTCCTGCCGCCGTAGTGCTGGTAGCCCGCCTCGCAATGGCGAAGCTCTCCGAACAAGCCTTTTCGCACCATGTGGTGGACCAGCATGGCCTCGCGGAAGTAGCAGCAGTTCTCCAGCATGACGCAATACTTCTGCGTCTTCTGGGCCGTCTCGACCAACTGCCAGCACTCGTCGATGGTCTCCGCCGCGGGGACCTCGGTGGCCGCGTGCTTGCCGGCGGTCATCGCCGCCACGGAGATCGGCACGTGCCATTTCCACGGCCGGGTGGCGTTGATCACCAAGTCCAGCTCCTCGGTCTCCGAGAGGCGTTGGAAGTCCGTCTCGCCGCGCGAGTACCCGGTCGGCTTGGGCTGCTTGGCCGCGGCCACCATGTCCTGCGCCTTGGCGACGCGCTCCGGGATGATGTCGCAAACCGCTTTCACCTCGACCCCTTCCAGATCGAGCAAGAGGCTGAGCAGGAAGGTTCCGCGGTTGCCGATGCCTACCAGCCCGACGCGGACAGGGTCGATCGGCCGAGCCTTCGCGTCGGAGGCGTCCGCGGCGAGGCATTCCCGCCCCATGGCCCACGCCGCTCCCGCCGCCGCCATCTTCACAAAACTCCTGCGATCGAACTGGTCATTCATGGTTTCTCTTCCTCGTAAGATATGGCACGCCCCCAAACCGCGTCGGCGTGGCCGGCGTTCAGAATATCCCTTTCACGACGCGGACCAAGGTCACCGTAACGTCCCCCGGGCCCTCGGTCACGATGCGGAAATCCATCTTCAAGTCGCCCAGCAACTCCTTCCGGGGCACGGGCTCGAGGGAGACGTCGCGGAAGCACGCGCTGCCGGCTTGACCCTCGGGCATGTATCCGCGGCCCTGGCCGAACAGTTGCAGACGTGCCGGGCCGTCCGCCTCGGCCTGAAAGATCTCCGACAGGGTCTCCCACTGGCCCTGGTCCGACGATTCGAGATAGACGATCGTCGACCAGTCCATGCGTCCGACGCGCACACCGGGCTTGAGCCGGGTCCCGTCGTTCTGGATCGATGCCGTCACGCGGTAGACGACCCCTTTCTCCAGCGGCACGAGCTGATCCACGTGGACCGTATCGTCGTTGCCCGGCCGGAAGCGAAACTCGACCACCTTGCCGCCGGGGCGGTCGGCATCGGCCGCGATGCGGTATTCGGCGGGCAGGCGCCAGCCTTCGGCGCCGCGGGCGAAGTCGGCGTTGCCGACGACGTTGCCCGACCTTTTCGGCGTCTCGTCGAGCCACGCTTGGAAGGCGTGGTCGTTCGGGAAACTGCCGAGCGCCGCGAGCGACGGGACGTGGAACGTGGCCGTCTTTTGCCGACCGTCGCCGCGGTTCTCGACCGCCGCCGTCTGCCGCAGCGCTCCGCCGGCATCGGTGTATTCGACGTGCCATCGGGCCGGCGCACGGTCGGTGTACGTGACCTTGATCGTGGCCGGGCCGGGTTCTTTCCAGAACACTTTGTCCAGGCCGAAGAGCAGACCGCTCTGGCCGTTTTGAACGTCGGTGCGCCGGGCGTCGAAATCGTGGACCTCGGAAGGATCCGCCCGCCTTTCCCCCGGAAGCGGAAAGCGGTCGATCCGCTCCGCCGGCGCGCTTTGGCTGCCGGGCGCGTCGCGTTGGACGAGCCAACGCTCGATGTTCTTCACCGGGCTCTGCCCCCGGTAGCACTCCCGTAGATACGCCCAAGCGTCCGGCGAATTTTCCCGGCGGTAGCCCTGGGTGATCCGGGCGTATTCATTCAGCTCGGGGTTGAGCTCCAAGGTGGCGGGGGAGACGAGCTGGAAGTTCTCGCGCACCTGTAGACCGCGCAGCACACAGATCCGATGCCGGTATGGGTATCCCTCTACCGGCCCGAACCGCCACTCCCAGTACTTGCCGTACTCCTCGTTTTCGTCCCCGCGAAACCGGCCCTCCTTGATCGTGGGATGCTCGTCGTCGACGACCATGTAGCCCTGCTTGTCGAGTTGCGCGCCCCAGGCCGGCGCGACGATCAGCGAATTCATGAAATCGATCCCGCCTCCGCGAATCCCCGCGCCCTTGGTGAAGGCGTATTCATGCAGGTCCGCCGTGGCGGTCTGGAATGCGGCGTTCGGCCCGAGCGGCCCCCCCCACGTGACCGCCAGTTTGTGCTCGACGCCTCGGAAGACCTCGCACATCGCGTCGACCCGCCGCCGCAGCCAGTCGGCGAAGATCTCCGGGGTGAGGCCCGTGGTCTCCTGCCACATTTCGAGATCGACGGGGCGAATGAACATCTCCTCGCCGCGCGACGCACTGATGCCGTGGATGTAGCCGTAGACCACGTTCGGGTCCTGCGCGATGCCCGTTTGCGCGAAGGCACGCATAAATTCGTGGAAGGCCCTGTCCACCTCGGGCTGCCAGGGCGGAACCGTTTGGATCCGCCAGGGCTGGTTCTCCTGGAGGACGGGCACGTCGAGCACCACGGGCTGGAATTGCTCGACGACCCAGTCGGGCACGGCATCGCGCTCGACGCCCTTCAGATGGATTCCCGTGCGCATGCCCGCGGCCTTGTTCTTCTCGATCTCACGGCGCACCCACGCCCAGTCGTACTCGCCCGGCGCGGGGTTGAGCCGCTTCCAGGCGACCATGATGCCGCGCACGGTGATCGAAGGATGAAAACGTCGGGAGCCCCAGGTGACGTACCCGGAGTACTCGACCGGTTTCACGTCCGCCGGGAGCGTCCAGTCCCACCCGTCCTTGACCACCGGGGGCCCGGACTCCGGCGAGACTGCCGGAAAGGAAAGCGACAGAAGAAGCAGGCCGGCAACACTCGTACTCATGGCTCATTCACCCTTGTACATCGCACCTTGGTCAAGTCCGCCGGCCCTCAGGATCCGCCGAAGATGGACTTCCCAACTTCCGTAGCAGGCACACGCCGTGTGCCGTCGGCTGGTTGCGGCACACGGCGTGTGCCGTCCGCTGGCCACGGCACACGGCGTGTGCCTGCTACTCCGGGAATGCGGAAGTCATTCCTCGGCCGGTCCATTGTACTACCCGGCCGGCACGCTCAACACCTGGAGGGTCAGGGGCGTGGCCAGACTCCCGCGTCCGTCCATCGGGCCCTGCTTGCAGGGGGGGACGGGTCGAGAAATCGGAAGTCGTCTTCGGGTCGGTCCTCGAGGGAGTCTCCTGGAGCAAGCGTCAAAAGGTTGCAGCTTCCCGATCGACGGGCTACGCTGACGCGGGACGATCGTTTTCTTTCTTCGGGGAGGACGCTTCCATGACACGAGCCGCTTTGCTGGTGATGTTCGCCGGCCTGCTGGCGGTGCAGCCCGTCTGCCTGTGGTCCGCCGAGAGCGCCCCGGGCGCGAAGCCGCCGGCCGCCAATGCCGATGCCATGCGCCGGTGGCAGGAGATGAGATTCGGGATGTTCATCCATTGGGGGCCGGTCAGCCTGAAGGGGACGGAGATCGGGTGGTCCCGCGGCAAAGAAGTCCCCAAGGACGAATACGATCAGCTCTACACGCAGTTCAACCCGACCCGCTTTGACGCCGACGAATGGGTCGAGGTGGCCAAGGCCGCGGGGATGAAGTACCTGGTGATCACGTCGAAGCACCACGACGGGTTCTGCCTGTGGGACTCGAAGCTCACGGAATATGACGTCATGTCCACGCCCTTCGGCCGGGACGTGCTCAAGGAGCTGTCGGCGGCCTGCAAGCGGCAGGGGATCCTGTTCTCGACGTACTACTCGATCTGCGACTGGCACCACCCGGACTACCCGACCGACAGCCCCGGCGGCCGCACCCATAAGGCCGAGCCCAACATGGATCGCTACGTCGCCTACATGAAAGGCCATCTCCGCGAGATCGTCGAGGGCTATGGCCCGTTGGGGATCCTGTGGTTCGACGGCGAGTGGGAAGAGCCCTGGACGCACCGGCACGGCCTGGACCTCTACGCCTACGTCCGGTCGCTCCAAGACGGCATCCTGGTCAACAACCGCGTGGACAAGGGTCGCCGGGGCATGCAGGGCGCCACGGTGTCCGAGGAGTTCGCCGGCGATTACGACACGCCCGAGCAGCAGATCGGCGGCTTCAATCGCCGGCGGCCGTGGGAGACGTGCATGACGATCTGCCGGCAATGGGCGTGGAAGCCGGACGACCGGCTCAAGTCGCTTGGGGAGTGCGTCGAGACGCTCGTTCAGACGGTCGGCGGCGACGGCAACCTGCTGTTGAACGTCGGCCCGATGCCGGACGGCCGGATCGAGCCGCGGCAAGTCGAACGTCTCAAGGAGTTGGGCGCGTGGCTGGCAAAGTACGGCGAAGGCATCTACGGCACGCGCGGCGGACCGTTCATGCCGGGCGCGTGGGGCGCCTCGACGTGCAAGGGCAATTCCATCTACCTGTTCGTCACGCGTTGGCCCGACGATGGCGCGCTTCTTCTGCCGCCGATCCAGCAACGAATCGTGCACAGCCGGGCGCTCAGCGGAGCGAAGACCGTGGTCGGGCAGAGTGAATCAGGAATCTTCATTAACGTTGCGAGGGCTGACCGCGACGAGATCGCGACGGTGATCGTCCTCACGGTCGACGCCGAGGCGCCGGCGATTCCACCCGTCAAGGTGCCTTGATAAGCATAAGCAGCCGCTTGGTGAGTTGGAGCTGGTGAGCTGGATCGTCGGCTTGGGCAACCCGCGAATCGAAGTCGGAGGGAATGAGAATGTCTCGTCATCTTGTCGTGGTCGCGCTGGCATGCGCATGGCTTTCCGCGGGCGAACGGGCCGCGGCGCAAGGCCCTGCGGAGGGCCCGAAGCCGAACATCGTGATTATCCTGGCGGACGATCTCGGCCACGGCGATCCGCAGTGCTACCAGGCCGAGTCGAAGATTCCCACGCCGAACATCGACCGGCTCGCCTCGCAGGGCATGCGATTCACCGACGCCCACACGCCGGCTTCGGTCTGCTCGCCGACCCGGTACGCCCTGCTCACCGGGCGCTACGCCTGGCGGACGCGGCTGAAGAGCGGCGTGCTCGGCCCCTATAGCGCGCCGTTGATCGAGCCCGATCGGCTGACGCTGGCCAAGATGCTCAAGGCTCACGGCTACACGACCGCTTGTATCGGCAAGTGGCACCTGGGCATGCAATGGGCGACGAAAAGCCCCGACGTGGAACTGCCTCCGCTGTGGGACCGCAAATTCGACCAGAGCCAAATCGACCTCGCCGGGCGCATCACCGCCGGGCCGCTCACTGCCGGGTTCGACTCGTATTTCGGCACGGCCGTTCCCAACTTTCCGCCCTACTGCTTCATCGAGAACGATCGCGTGCTGGGCAAGATCCCCGACCGGCCCAAGCCCGACGACTTGTACGGCAATCCGGGCCTGATGCAGGAGGGATGGGACCTGCACCGGATCCTGCCCTCGTTGAAGGATCGCGCCGTAGCGTTCCTCGAAGCGCAGGCGAAGACCGGCCGGCCGTTCTTCCTCTACATGCCGCTGACCGCCCCGCACACGCCCATCGTGCCCAATGAGCCTTTTCTCGGCCGAAGCCGGGCCGGCGACTACGGCGATCTGGTGGCCGAGGTCGACGGGATCGTCGGCGCGGTCATCGACGCCCTCAAGCGAAGCGGTGCGGCGGACAACACGCTGCTCGTCTTCACCAGCGACAATGGCTCACCCGCCCGGGCGGGCGACCCGCATATCCGCGGCAAGGATTGGGCGGCAACGGGCGCCGTCACCCGCATGTTCGGCCACAACCCCAACGCGCCGCTTCGCGGCATGAAGGCCGACGTCTTCGAAGGGGGGCATCGTGTGCCGCTCGTTGTCCGCTGGCCCGGTCAGGTCGAGGCGGAGAGCGAGAATCGGCAGATCGTCTGCCTGGTGGATTGGGCGGCGACCATTGCGGGGATTGTCGGCCATGAGCTGCCGGACGACGCCGCGGAGGACTCGTACGATCTCGGGCCGACGCTCCGCGATCCGTCCCGGGCGGTGCGAAGCGACGTGGTTCACCACTCCGCGGGCGGCATGTTCGCCCTCCGCCAAGGCGACTGGAAGCTGATCGCCGGCCGCGGCTCCGGCGGCTGGACCCGCGTCAATCTCTCCAAGGAAGACCCGCCCGGCCAACTCTACGATCTGGCCGACGACCCCCTAGAGCAAGACAACCTCTACAACCAGCGGCCCGAAATCGTTCGGCAGTTGACCGAGCGGCTGGAACGGTGCCAACAACAGGGGCGCAGTCGGCCGAGGTAGTCCGGCAAGGAGTCGCGATGAACCGCCGAGTTGTCTTGCGCTGACGTTCTTCGTTTGCGAAGGCGGCTGTTCTCTTGCACGGCGCTGGCAGAGACGATACCGTTTGAGAATGAGCGTCGGAAGCGCCAACCAAGGAGTCGGACCACTGGCTTCGTCGCGATTTGCGCCGCCATCACGCTATCTTGATCGGAATAGGGCCGCAGTTTAGGAGATCCGCAGTGAACGGCAAAACGCGTATCCTCATGACCCTGGTTCTTCTGGGCACGAGTCTCACCACGGCAAAGGGACTTTGGGCCGCCGATTGGCCCGCCTATCGCCACGACCTGGCGCGAAGCGGGGTCACCGAAGAGAACCTCTCGGTTCCCCTTCATCCACAATGGGTCTACCAGCCCGCTCACGCTCCCCGACCTGCCTGGCCGGAACCCGGCCGAGAGCTGAATCGCCTGGCGTTTGACTACGCCTATGAAGTCACCGCGGCGGGCGGGCTGGTCTACTTCGGCTCGTCGGCGGACCACAAGGTCTACGCGATCGGGCTCGATAGCGGCCACCCGCGGTGGAGCTTCTTCACGGAAGGCCCGGTTCGATTCGCCCCGGCGATCGAAGCGGGGCGCGTCTTCGCCTCTTCGGACGACGGCCGGCTCTACTGCCTTTCCGCGGCGGACGGTGTGCCCTTGTGGCGGTTTCAAGGGGGGCCGAGAGACGAGCGGATGTTCGGCAACGAGCAGATGATCTCCCGCTGGCCGCTGCGAAGCGGCGTTGCGGTCGATCGTGGGGTGGCGTACTTCTCCGCCGGCATGTGGCCGAACGAAGGGGTCTATTTCTATGCCCTGGACGCCGAAAAGGGAAAAGTCGTCTGGAAGAACGAGACGAGCGGAATCGACTACCGCAGCCAGCCGCATCCGCCGTCGGTTTCCGTGACCGGGGTGGCGCCCCAAGGCTACGTGGTGGGGCACGAAGGGCAGCTCTTCCTGCCCACCGGCCGCAGCGTGCCCGCGGCGTATGATCGCCACACCGGAGAGCTGCTCTACTACCACAGCCGTCCGACGACCTGGGGCGACCGCTGGGGGGGCTCGTGGAACATGCTCTCCGGGGGGCTCCTGTTCGGCTGGCGCTGTCAGGTCACGCCGGACACCGACGTCCGACTGGGCGAGCTCGCCCCGAACAAGGACGACGGCATCGTCGCCTTCGATGCGAAGACGGGTAGCGTCAGGCGGGATTTCCCGGGCAAGCGCCGCGCCGTGGTCCACGACGGCACGCTCTACCTGTCCGGCAGCGGCACGGTCGACGCCTACGATTCCGAGGCCTGGGTCCGCGGTGCCAAGCCCTCCGACTGTACCAAGTGGTCGGCCCCGCACGATCGAGCCTACGCCATGATCCTGGCCGGCGGCACCCTGGTGGTGGGCGGTCAGGACACCGTCACGGCAATCGCCGCGGACACGGGCGAAGTCGTTTGGCGGGATGAAGTCGAAGGACAAGCACGCAGTCTTGCCGTGGCCGACGGACGGCTCTTGGTCAGCACGACCGCGGGCCGGATCATCTGCTACGGACCCGAGGCAGTCGCCAATCCACCGGTTATCGCCTCCGAAGCCCAAACGCCCGCCTTTGCCGACGACAAGCCGGACGCGTCTGCGGGGGCCTTGGCTCGGCGGATCCTCGATCAGACCGGCAAGAGGGCCGGCTACTGTCTCGTGTTGGGCGCGGGCGACGGCCGGTTGCTCTATCACCTGGCAAAGCAGTCCGAGCTGCAAATTTGCTGCCTGGAGCCCAACGCCGACGTGGTCGCTTCGACACGACGCATCCTGGACAAGGCACAACGGTACGGCGTGCAGGTGGCGATCCATCACGGTTCCCTGGGCGAAGTGGCTTACCCTGAGTATTTCGCCGATCTGATCATTCTTGGCGATGGCACCGCAGCGAGTCGGAAGCGGCTTCCCGCCGAGGAGGTCTACCGCGTCCTGCGTCCCTGCGGCGGCGAGGTTTATGTTATTGCCGATGGCGCTGCGGGACGGCCGGAAGCAATTAGAGAATGGCTCACGGCGGGGCAGGTCCCGGCCGAGGAAATCAGCACGTCCGACGACGCGGTCCGGGTCGTGCGGGGCAAGCTGCCCGGGGCCGGAGACTGGACCCACCAGTACGCCAGTGCGGCCAAGACCGGATGCTCCACCGACCAGCGCGCCCGCTTGCCGCTGAAGCTGCTCTGGTTCGGCGAGCCCGGCCCGGCGAGGATGATCGCACGTCACTGGAAGGGGCCGGCCCCGCTGTGCGTCGACGGGCGGATGTTCGTGATCGGCCAATACAGCCTGATGGCGGTCGACGCCTACAACGGCCGCCCCTTGTGGCGCCGCGACTTTCCCAAGGTGGGCCGGTTTCCGGCGCACACCGGCGGAGGGAACGTCGCCGCGGACGAGGATAGCGTCTACGTTGCCGCGGGCGACGTCTGTCTACGGCTCGACGCCGCCACCGGCGACACGCGACGGACCTACAAGCTGCCTCTTGCGTCCTTCGGCCTCCAGGGCGACGCAGCCCAATCGCTCGTCTGGAGCTACTTGGCGGTCGATAGCAGCGGAATTCTCGGCAGTGTGGGCAACGGCCGGGAGGGCGAGCACGTCTTCCTGCTGAGCAAGGAGGGCAAACCGGTCTGGACGCACACCTCCACCGGCGTCGTCGGCAACAACGCAATCTCGATGGCCCAGCGCCGCGTCTACCTGATCGAGCGGACCAGCCCCGACAGAATCGCGCGGGCGAAGAAACGTGGGGAAAGCGTGCCCGCGGCCTGGAGGCTCGTGGCGCTCGACGCCGCCACGGGCAAGGTCGCCTGGGAGACGGAAGACGGCATTGCGGGACGCACCGAGCTGTGGTTGGCCCAAGGCGTGTTGCTGGCGACGGGGGGCGGGGGGATGAGCGGGTATGAAGCCGCGACGGGCAAGCCGCTCTACAGCCGAAGTGCCTCGATGCGCCGTTTTCCCGTCCTCGTCGGCGATACGATCTACGGCGAGCCGACGGCCTTCGATTTGCGAACCGGCGCGCCGATGCTCCGCCAAAGCCCGTTCACCGAAGCCGAGTCGCCCTGGAGCTACTCCCGGTCTTACGGCTGTGGATCGATTTCGGCCGGACCGAATCTGCTCATGTTCCGTTCCGGCACGCTCGGCATGTACGACCTGGCGGGCGACTCCGGGGTCCACAACTTCGGCGGCGTGCGTGCCGGCTGCTACGTCAATGCAATCGCCGCCGGGGGCCTTGTGCTGATGCCGCCGGGCGACGCGAGCTGTAGCTGCTCCTACTGTTTTCAAACGACGATTGCCCTGGCGCCCACCCGGAAGCAGGAAAACTGGTCGATCTTCTATGATCGGCTCCCCAAGACCCCGGTTCGACGGGCCGCCTTGAATCTCGGCTCGCCGGGCGATCAGCGCGATCCGGAGGGTCTCCTGTGGCTGGCAACGCCACGGCCGGAGACGACCGGCCGTCGCCGGGACATCGCCGAGCCGTTCCGCTTTTTCGGGCAGGAGGGCCACGGGCCGTATCGGGTCAACGCCGATGACGTCCAGATCGCCGGCACCGATCGGCCGTGGATCTACACCAGCGGCTTGAAGGGCCCCGTCCGCGCGGAGCTGGACCTGGAGATCCTGGACCGGGCAATCACCTCATGGCCGGCGGATCAAGCACCCACGGTCGATGGGCGGGACGGCGACGAATGCTGGGACGGCTACAAAGCCCTTTCCCTTGGCGGCGAGAACGCCTCGGTCACCCTGCGCCACGATGACCAAAACCTCTATCTGGCCTACACCAGACCGCCCGCCGCGGACTCCACCGGAAAGACCCTCCCGTGGAAGAAGTCCACGACCAGTCGCGACGGCGCCGTCTGGAACGATGATTCCTTCGAACTGTTCCTAAGCGGCGTGCCCGCGGGCCGCGACGCCCCCAGCAACAAGTACCTCCACCTGGGCGTCTCGGCTTCGAAAGCGCGATACGATTCCCGGTGGACCTACGTCACGCCCGGGCTGCCCGACTGTGACGTTCCCCGGCTGGAAATCACGGTGGACGGCGAAGCGGACGATTGGGCCGACCGGGGCTTGAAGGTCGTCTCGCTGCCGGGGCCCGGCGGGAAGCTGCGCGCGCCCAACGACTTCGACCCGTCCTTCCGGCTCGGCTGGAATGAACGGGGGATCCTCCTGCTGGCCCAAGTGAAAGACAACGTGATCCGAGCGGCGCAAGACGGCACGCCGCTCGAGCGCGGCGACTGCGTGGAGATCTTCGTCACGCCCAAGCGAGGATCGGCCGAGAGCTACCGGCTGGTCATTGCGGCGGGCACGGAGCCCGGCACGGCGAAAGCCCGAAGCCGCTTCGACGACTACCGGAAGGCCACGGCCGGTGAAGCGCTGACCGCGGAGATCGCCGCGAAGACAGCGCCGGGGGGCTACGTGGTCGAGACTTGCCTCCCCTGGAAGAACCTGAAGATCGAACCGGGCGCCGGGGCGGAGTTCGGCCTGCAACTGTTCGTCAACGACGAGGACGGAAAAGGGGAGAAGTACCGCTTCGGCGCCCTCTGGCATCCGGCCGGAGACCCCCGCCGAGATCCGCTCGCGTATCAGACCTTCCACTTGGCCGCCCAGCCGAGTCCGCCGATCGAGTTCACCCGAAGCGAGAAGCCGGACAAATCCGGACTGTACACGGCGGTGCCGCCGCATCCGTTCCCCGTGGAGCTGCCTCCTCTCGGCGCTGAAGGTGAGGACGCAAGCTACGCGGGCGCCTGGTCGAGCGAGGTGAAAGCGGACGACACGGGCTTCGTGGCGGAGCTGGCCATTCCCTGGACGACGCTCGCGCAAGCCGGACTCAACCGGGACCAGCTCATGGTCAACGTGAACGACCGGGGGGCCCTGCGCGAGCCTCCCGTTCTCGGACGGGGATTCGAGCGGCTGCTTGCGGTGCCCCGGGAGTTGACCCGGCCGAAGACAGTCTCGGTTCGGCTGCACTTCGCCGAGCTCGAGGGCGCCAAGCCGGGACAGCGCGTGTTCGACGTGAAATTGCAGGACAGGGTCGTCCTGGAAGACTTCGACGTCGTCGCAGCCGCAGGCGGTAGGCATCGTGCCGTGGTCAGGCAGTTCGACGGCGTTGTGGCCACCAGAGCGGTGACCGTGGAACTGCTGCCCAAGTCGGCCGAGACCACGAGCCTCACGGCTCCGACCCTCTGCGGGATCGAAATCCTCGCGGCGGATGGCGCCCGGGAGTAGCGGCCGGACGATGCAAGATAGACTTCCCGTTAATCCCCCGGAGGTGACCCCATGACACGGATAGCCGCCCTGTTGGTTCTTAACGCCGTGTTGTTGTTGGTCGATCAGCACACGCTGCGCGCCGCCGAGCCCGCGGTCAGGCCGAACGTCGTTTTCATCTACGCCGACGACGCCGGCTACGGCGACCTGAGCTGCTACGGCGCGACGCGCGTCCACACGCCGAACCTCGATCGGCTTGCGGCCGAGGGGCTTCGCTTCACCGACGCCCATTCGCCGGCCGCCACGTGCACGCCCTCGCGGTACGCCATGCTCACCGGCGAGTACGCCTGGCGAAAGAAGGGCACGGGCATCGCCCGCGGCGACGCCGCGATGATCATCGCGCCGGGCCGCGTCACCCTGGCGTCCCTCCTCAAGGACGCGGGGTACGCCACGGGCGTGGTCGGCAAGTGGCACCTCGGCCTGGGGGACGGCAACCTCGATTGGAACGGCCCCATCCGGCCCGGCCCGCAGGAACTCGGCTTCGACTACTGCTTCCTGATTCCGGCCACCGGCGACCGCGTGCCTTGCGTGTACGTCGAGAACCGCCGCGTCGTCGGCCTCGATCCGGCGGACCCGATTCAGGTGAGCTACGGAAAGCCCATCGGCGACGACCCGACCGGGCGGGCCAACCCCGAGCTGCTCAAGATGCACCCCAGCCACGGCCACGACATGACGATCGTCAACGGCATCAGCCGGATCGGCTACATGACCGGCGGCCAATCGGCCCGATGGGTCGACGAGGACATGGCCGACACGATCACGCAGAAGGCCACTTCGTTCATCGAAAAGAATAGGGCGCAGCCGTTCTTCCTCTACTTCTCGACGCACGACGTCCACGTGCCCCGCGTGCCCCACCCGCGGTTCGTCGGCAAGACCGAGATGGGCCCCCGCGGCGACGTGATCGCGCAGCTCGACTGGTGCGTCGGGGAAATCCTCAAGACGCTCGAACGCAACGGGCTTGCCGACGATACGCTGGTGATCTTCGCCAGCGACAACGGGCCGGTCGTCGACGACGGATACCGCGACCAGGCCGTCCAGAAGCTCGGCGATCACAAGCCGTCCGGTCCGTGGCGAGGCGGGAAGTACAGCAACTTCGAGGGGGGCACCCGCGTGCCGCTGATCGTTCGGTGGCCCCGGCGCGTCAAGCCGGGCGAGTCGGACGCGCTGGTGTCGCAGATCGACTTCCCCGCGTCGCTGGCCGCGCTCGCCGGCCGGAAGCTCCCGCCCGACGCCGCGCCCGACAGCTTCAATGTCCTGGCCGCCCTGCTGGGCGAGTCGCACGTCGGGCGCGACCATCTCGTCGAGCACGCCGGCGTCCTTTCCTTGCGCCTGGGCGACTGGAAGCTCATCGAACCGAGCACGAGGGCGAAGATCAACAAGAACACGAACACCGAAATGGGCAACGACCCCCAGCCGCAGCTCTACCACGCCAAGGACGACCCCGGCGAAACACGGAACGTCGCGGCCGAGCACCCGGAGAAAGTGAAGGAGCTGGCCGCGAGGCTGGAAGCAATACGTGGGCAAGATCGTAGTCGACCGTAGGTGCAGCGAATCAAGGTAGCTGTTCACGGCCCGAAAAGTAGCAGGCACACGCCGTGTGCCGTCAGCGGATGTCATGTTCACGCCAGACCAACGACGCGTCCAAGCGATTCTTCGGCGTACCGCTCGCCGGGCTGACGGCACACGGCGTGTGCCTGCTACTTTCGTCGAACGCCGTGAAAGGTTACGAGTCAAACTCTCCGAATGCATTCACATAAGGATTTGACCATGAGAACCGTGAGAATACTTGCAGCGGCAGCCGTTCTGGCCGGACTGGTGGCGTGGACCGCCGGCCGGGCGGCCCACGGGGCGCAGGTCAGTCGCCCGAACGTCGTCTTCATCCTGTGCGACGATCTCGGGTACGGCGACGTGGCGTGCAACAACCCGGAGTGCAAGATCCCCACGCCGCGCATCGACCGGCTCGCCGCCGAAGGGATGCGGTTCACCGACGCGCACACGACGTCGTCCGTGTGCACGCCGACCCGCTACGGCGTGCTCACCGGCCGCTACAACTGGCGATCGCGATTGCAGAGCGGCGTGCTCGGCGGGCTGTCGCCTCGGCTGATCGAGCCCGGACGGCTGACCGTAGCCGAAATGCTGCGCCAAAACGGCTATCACACGGCCGCGATCGGCAAGTGGCACCTCGGGATGAAGTGGCCGCTCAAGCCCGATGCCGAGGGGTTTGAGGATCGCATCGAGAAGGGCCCGGAGGGGTGGAACGTCGACTATACCCGGCCGATCGCGGAAGGCCCCAACAGCGTCGGCTTCGACTACTATTTCGGCATCGCCGCCTCGCTCGACATGGTTCCCTACACGTTCATCGAGAACGATCGGGTGACGGCGCTCCCCACCGTGGACAAGGCGTTTCCGATGATGCCGGGCAAGAAGAACACGACGCGGCGGGGCCCCGGCGCCGCCCAGTTCGAGGCGGTCGACGTCCTCCCGACGCTCACCCGCAAGGCGGTCGAGTACATCGCCGAGCGGACCGCCGCAGCCGCGGGCGGCAAGCCGTTCTTCCTCTACCTCCCCTATGCCTCGCCCCACACGCCGATCGCGCCCTCGCCCGAGTGGCAGGGCCGAAGCGGCCTGAACCTCTATGCCGACTTCGTCATGCAGAACGACGCGTGTGTGGGCGAGGTGCTCGACGCGCTGGAAGAACATGGCGCGGCCCAAAACACCCTGGTGATCTTTACCAGCGACAACGGGTGCTCGCCGCAGGCCGATTTTCCCGCCCTGGAGGAGAAAGGGCACGACCCGAGCTACGTCTTCCGCGGCCACAAGGCCGACATCTTCGACGGCGGTCACCGGGTGCCGTTCATCGTCCGCTGGCCCGGGGTGGTTCAAGCCGGCGCGACGAGCGAGCAGCTCGTGTCGCTCGTTGATTTCACGGCCACCTGCGCAGACGTCCTCGGGGTGAAGCTGCCCGACGACGCGGCCGAGGACAGCGTGAGCTTCCTGCCCGTGCTCCTGGACAAGGCCGACCGGCCGGTCCGCGAGGCCCTGGTGCATCACTCGATCAGCGGGAAGTTCTCGATCCGTCAAGGGCGATGGAAGCTGGAACTGTGCCCGGGGAGCGGCGGGTGGAGTTTGCCGCGCGACCCGCAGGCCGCGAAGCAGGGTTTGCCCCCGATCCAGCTCTACGACATGGAAGCGGACGTCGGGGAAGAGAAAAACGTCGAGGCCGAGCACCCCGAGGTGGTCAAAGAGCTGACGGCGATTCTCGAACGATACGTGGCCCAGGGCCGGAGCACGCCGGGCAAGCCGCAGAAGAACGCCGCCGACGTGGACATCTGGAAGCACGAACCGCTACCAAAGGCGAAGGTGAAGGTCAAGGCAAACCCGAAGCGACGCTGACGCTCTTGCTGCGAGGAACCCATGAACGGCTCGACACAACGGACGGCCATCCTGATCGGGTTGGCCCTGCTCGCGACCGCGCTGCCCGCCACCGGCGCCGAGCGGCCGAACGTGCTGTTCATCCTCAGCGACGACCATGCCGCCCACGCCGTCAGCGCGTACGGGAGCCGGATCAACCGGACGCCGAACATCGACCGCCTCGCCCGGGACGGCGCCCTCTTCCGCAACTGCTTCGCCGTCAACAGCATCTGCGCGCCGAGCCGGGCCTCGATCCTGACCGGCGTGTACGGGCACATGAACGGCGTCAGGACCAACGCCGGCCGCCTCCGCCCCGACCTGGCCACGTTCCCCAAGCTGCTTCGCGAGGCCGGCTACGCCACGGCGGTCGTCGGCAAATGGCATCTCAAGGACCCGCCCGAGGGCTTCGACCACGCGTGCGTCCTGCCCGGGCAAGGGGCCTATTTCGACCCGGTCATGATCGCGGGCGGGGAAAAGCGGCGGTTCCCCGGGTACGTTTCGGAGGTCATCACCGACGAAGCGATCCGCTGGCTCGGCGGGCGTGACTCCGGCAAGCCGTTCTGCCTGCTCGTTCACCACAAGGCCCCCCATGCCAACTGGGAGCCGGGGCCCCGGCAGGCCGATCTCTTCCGGGACGCACCGATCCCCGAGCCGACGACGTTCGACGACGATTACGCGACCCGCGGCCAGGCCATTCGCGATCACCGTCTGTTTGTCGGGCCGAAGCTGTGGGAGCTGCACTATCAGCGACGCTTGGGCGAAATCCCCGCCACGGTTGGCGAGGGGGAGGTCCGCCGTTGGGTCTATCAGCGGTTCATCACCGACTACTTGCGATGCGTGGCGTCGGTCGACGAGAGCGTCGGGCGGCTGCTGGACCACCTCGACGCCGCGGGGCTGGCGGACGACACGATGGTCGTCTACACGTCCGACCAGGGCTTCTTCCTCGGCGATCACGGCCTCTACGACAAGCGGTTCATGTACGACGAGTCGATCCGCATGCCGCTCGTGGTCCGCTGGCCCGGGAAGACCCGGGGCGGCACCGAGGTCGACTCCCTCGTGCTGAACGTCGACTTTGCGCCGACGTTGCTCGACGTGGCCGGCCTCTCTCCCCCGGATGCGATGCAGGGCCAAAGCTTCGAGCCGCTCCTGCGGGGCGAGCGGCCGTCGAATTGGCGCGAGGCGATGTACTACCGGTTCTACGAGCAAGCCTTCGGGATCGGGCCGCACGAAGGCGTGCGCACGGCGCGCTACAAGCTGATTCACTATCTCTACGGCGACCAAGCCCGGGAGCTGTACGACCTGGAGCAGGATCCCGAGGAACTGCACAACGTTTTTGGTGATGCCGAATACACGGACGTCGCCGTCCAGCTTCAAACACGGCTGGCCGAACTCAGGAAGCAATTCGGCGCCGAGCCGGTTGCGGCACCGAGCCGGTAGACCCCGACAAGAACACTTGCTGCGGAGACTTGCCATGAAATCGTTCATCGCTCACCTCGTTCGACACGTCCCGGCCGTGCTTCTCTTGGTGGTTTGCGGCGATTCGCTGGCGACCGAGAAGCCGCCCCGGCCCGACGTCCTCGTGATCATGCCCGACCAGATGCGCGGCGATTGCCTGTCGATTCTCGATCACCCGGCGGTTCGCACTCCGCACCTCGACGCACTGGCCCGAGAGGGCGCGTTGTTTCGTCGGGCCTATACCACCGTGCCGTCCTGCATCCCCGCGCGCCGTGCGTTGTTGACCGGTCTGTTTCCCCAGACCAGCGGGGTGGTGGGATACGCGGGCAGGCCGATTTCCTCGCCCACCATGCCCCAGTTGCTGGGCGACGCGGGTTACACGACGGTGCTGGTGGGCCGGAACATGCACCAGATTCCGCGCACCGCATCGTACGGTTACCAAACGCGGATTCTCGGCTCCACTTACGATGACGGCGACGACTACGATACCTATCTGAAGAAGGTCACGGCTCATACGGAGGGCCTCCGCAAGCTGGTTGCCGATCTGGGCCTGTCGTACAACGGGTGGCAGGCCAAACCGTGGCCGTTTGCCGACGACCAGCATCCGACGGCCTGGATTGTCCGGCAGGCCCGCAGGATCCTCGCCGAGAGCGCGGCCGACAAGCCGCTGTTTCTGACCGCTTCGTTCTACGCACCGCACCCGCCGCTGTTCCCGCCGAAGAAATACTTCGATCACTACTACTCGGCAAATCTGCCGCAACCGGCGCACGGCGACTGGGTGGATTGGGGCGCGCTATCCCCCAAGGGCGACCGTGTCGGGCACCGCGTCCTCTTGGAAGGAGAGCCCCTGCGTGCCGCGCAGGCCGGGTACTTCGGGCTGATCGAGCAGCTCGACGACGAGATTGCCCCTCTTGTCGAAGAGTTCAAGACGCGGAGCAGCCGAATCGGCCGGCCCTGGCTCATCTGGGTCATGGCCGACCACGGCGAGATGCTCGGCGACCACGGCTATTTCCGCAAGTGCGAGCCGTTTGAGGGGTCGGCCAACATTCCGTTCCTTATCTCGGGCTCGAAGGAATTGGGCTTCCGACCCGGCCTCCGCTCGTTCCGGCCGGTCTGCCTGGAGGACGTGATGCCCACGCTCTTGGAACTGGGCGGCGGCGCACGGCCCGAGGTCCTCGACGGCGTCAGCCTGGTGCCGACCCTGCGGGGAGAGGATCGCGTGATTCGGCCGTGGCTGCACTTCGAACATGCCACGTGTTACAGCGAGGCGCAGGCGTTCCACGCGCTCACCGACGGTCGCTTCAAGTACATTTGGCGTCCGGCCGACGGCACGGAGCACCTGTTCGACCTGGACAACGATCTTCGCGAGGAGCACGATCTCTCGAAGGACGCCGCCCATCGCCAAACGCTGGAGACCTGGCGAGGCACGCTCACCGAGCGACTCGCCCGGCGACCCGAAGGCTTCTCGGACGGCGATCGACTGATCCCGGGCCGTCCCTATCGGCCTCTGCACGCGTTGCGGCCGTAATTCACCCCGTTTCGGGCCGCCTGCGGACCATGCTGGCCCGACGTGGCTGCGAGGTCTCCGGACGGTGCCCGTCAGCCGGCGGGTCATGGAGCGGACTCTCGCCCTTTCTTCCTCCGGGGCTTGTCTGGGGCCGGTTTCGGCCCGTCCTCTTCCAAGAGCTGTTTGTTCCAATGCTCGAGCCTCGCTTCCCATTCCTCGAGGCTTTGGGTGGGATAGGTGCTCGGCCAGCCGCCGCGGCGGAACTCGTCGGTGACGCCTTGGTCGCCGATCTCGGCCCGCCAGTCTGCCAGGGCCTTTCGCATACGTTCCAGCTCGGCGGCGCGCTTCGGATCCTCGGCCAGGTTCTTCGTCTCGTACGGGTCCTCGACCAGATCGTAGAATTCTTCCTGCGGTTTGGCGGGCTGCATGAAGCGATCCTGGACCTCGTTCAACCGGCCTCTCATGTGCATGACGTTGAGCAAGGCCAACAGGGGATACTGCCGTTCCTTGTATTCATTCAATTGGCAGTAAGCCCGCTCGGGCATCAAGTTCAGGATGTATTTGAACCGTTTGTCGCGGCAGGCCCGCATCGCGTCGTGCGTGTCGTCCATCTTGTCGCGAGCCAGGAACACGTATTGCCTCTTCGACGTCGACGGATCGAGCAGGTCGCGCCCTTGCATCCAGTCGGGCACCCCCGCTCCCGCGGCGCCCAGCACGGTGGCCGTGACGTCGATCGAGCTGACCAGATCGTCGTTGATCGTGCCCGGCTCGATCCGCCCGGGCCAGCGCATGATCAACGGGATGTGGGTGCCCTGATCGTAGAGAAACTGCTTCCCGCGAACCTCGCAGCGGCCGTGATCGCCGATGAAGATCACCAACGTGTTTTCGGCGAGCCCTTCGTCGTCCAGGCGTTGGAGAATCCGGCCGACCGCGTCGTCGAGCTTCTCCATCTCTTCCAAGCCGTTGGCGACGTCGCGGCGCACGAGCGGCGTGTCCGGATAGTACGGCGGCACGACGACCCGGGCCGGGTCGACTTCGTATTCCGGGTAGTTGTGCCAGGTGCGGTGGGTGTTGGCGATCGAGATCTGGGCGAAGAACGGCCGATCGCCCGCGGTGCTCCAGTCGCCGTCGGGAAAGAGCTGCTTCGGGTCGTTCCGAAAGTTCAGGTCGGTCTTCTTGCCGAGCATCAACGCCACGTGATAGCCGGCCTTTTGCAGCAGCCGCGGGAAGGGCACGACGGGCTCCGGCAGCGGCTTCTTGTCGGCGGTTCGATGCTGGTGGGCCCCGATGGCGTTCTGGTACATGCCGGTCATCATCGCGCTGCGGCTGGTGGAGCAGACCGGCGCCGTCGTGAAGGCCCGTTCGTACCGGGCCCCGTCGGCCGCCAGCTTGTCGAGGACCGGCGTATCGACGGCCTCGACGCCGTAGCACCCCAAGTCGGGGCAAATGTCCTCGGCCAGGATCCAGACGATGTTTGGCCGCTTCGCGTCGCCGGCCGTAGCGGAGATCGTGCTCAGACCTACTACCGCCGCGAATGCCAATGCCGCGAACGTTCGAGACATCTTGGTTTCTCCTTTGCGTTTTTCTTGGGGGGGATGTTTTCGGTGAATCGATAGCGGCCGCCTCGCACCGTCACTTCTGGGGCGCCGTCCCGCGCCACGCCATCAGTCGGTCGGTCAGTTGCCGTTGGATCTCGGCGTGCTCCGGCCGTCCGGCGAGGTTTTCCAGCTCCAGCGGATCGGTGGCCAGGTCGAACAGCTCGGTCTCGCCGGTCAGCAGGTGTTGGATGAGCTTGTAGCGCTCGGTGCGGACGCACCGGGTGGACATGGCAATCGCTCCCTCTCCCCGCATGTTGGGGTTCCGTTGCCCCACCCTCCGGCCCTTTCGCTACGCGGAGCATTCTACCAGGTCCGGCGGCCCGTTGTCCCGCTGGAGATGTTCTCCCCCCGGAGTTAGGGGGGCGTCGCGTTACTCGTACCATTCCTCGGCGGGCTTCAAAAGCATAGCGCCCGCGGGTACATTGCACACGATCGTCATAACCCTGCTCATGATCGATTGCCGTGCGGCGGGACAGGAAGAGGCCGGCTGACAGTTCTGGACTTCCTCACGGGTTTCCTGCCACGAGACAAGCGTGGATCAAGTACTATTTTCAGGGGACTTCGTGGTGAGCGGGTCTGGCCTTGTGCGGTTTGGCTCGCTGACAGATGACCCGAGGGGGCCGCTCCGATGCTCGAACTGGTCGACCTGAAGAAAAAGATCTCCAAGGAGCGATACCGGGACGTGTTCCCGGAATTGGAGGTCCGCCTGGGGGCGTGTCAGCGTGCGGCCCGGGCGGCCGGCGTGCCGGTGGCGATTGTGTTCGAGGGGTGGGACGCCAGCGGCAAGGGGAACCTGATCAATCGGCTGACGCAGGCGCTGGACCCCCGCGGGTTCAAGGTGCACGCGATCTCGGCGCCCAACGAGATCGAGAGGTTCTATCCCTGGATGCAGCGTTTCTGGCGGGTCCTGCCCGGCGCGGGCCAGTTGGCGATCTTCGACCGTTCGTGGTACGGCCGGGTGTTGGTTGCGCGCGCGGAGGGGCTCGTGCCGAAGCGCGAGTGGCGCCAGGCGTACGAGGAGATCCAGGAGTTCGAGCGTCAACTGGCGGACGCGGGCACGGTGCTGGTCAAGTTCTGGCTCCACATCGACAAGGACGAGCAAGAGGAGCGGTTCCGGGAACTGGAGCAGGTTGAGGCCACGGCCTGGAAGGTCGGCAAGGCGGAATGGAAGCAGCATCGACAGTACGACAAGTGGCTGGAAGTGGTCGAAGAGATGCTCCAGCGGACCAGCACCGCGCAGGCCCCCTGGACCGTGGTCGAAGCCCACCAGGGCCGCTTCGCCCGCGTGAAGGTCTTCGAGACCGTCCTGAAGACCGTTGAGGCCGAGCTCGCCCGCCGGGCGTCGGAGCCGAAGCCCGTGCCGAAGCCGATGCCCGAGCCGCCACAATCGCCCACGCGAGAGGAGACGATCCTCGATCGAGTCGACTTGAGCCTCTCGCTCTCCCGCGAAGCGTATGAGGAGGAGCTGGACGAGTTGCAGAAGCGTCTCTTCCAGCTCGAGCACGAGCTGTACGCGGCCCGGGTCCCGGCGGTGATCGTCTACGAAGGTTGGGACGCGGCGGGGAAGGGGGGCAACATCAAGCGTCTCACGCGGGGGCTCGATCCCCGCGGCTACGAGGTCGTCCCCGTGATGGCCCCGAGCCCCGAGGAGAAGGCCCACCACTACCTTTGGCGATTCTGGCGCGACGTGCCCAAGGCCGGCCACATCACCATCTTCGACCGATCCTGGTATGGCCGGCTGATGGTGGAGCGGGTGGAAGGCTTCTGCTCGGAGAACGAGTGGGAGCGGGCGTACCAGGAGATCAACGAGTTCGAGCGCCAGCTTGCCGACTTCGGCACGGCGATCGTCAAGTTCTGGCTGCACATCGACCGCGAGGAGCAGTTGCGCCGCTTCGAGGCCCGGCAGGAGGACCTCCACAAGAAGTGGAAGATCACCGACGAGGACTGGCGCAACCGCGAGAAGTGGGAGCGGTATCGAGTGGCCGTCGTCGACATGCTCCAGCGGACCAGCACCACGTACGCCCCCTGGACCATCCTCGAAGCCAACTGCAAGCTCCACGCCCGAATCAAGGCGCTGCGCACCGTGGCCGAGGTCCTCCAGACCGCGCTGGAGAAGGCGTGAAAGCTCGGCTCTGCGGCGAAGACCTCATGGCGACCGGTCTTCGGGCCGTTCGCCGGGCCGACGAAAGGATTCGAGCGACCATGCCGGACAGAGAACGCGTCGTCTTCTCCTGGAGCGGCGGCAAGGATAGCGCGCTGGCCCTTCACGAGCTCCGGAAGAGCGACCGCTACGAAATCGTCGCCCTGCTGACCACGGTGGCCGACCCGTACCGCCGCGTCAGCCACCACGGCGTGCGCGAGATGCTGCTCCAGATGCAGGCCGAGGCGATCGGGCTGCCGCTGGACAAGCTCTACCTGCCGTCGGGCCCTTCCGACGCCTGCACGTTCGAGGAGTACGCGAAGCTGATGGGCCGCACCATGGCCCGGTACTGCGACGCCGGCGTGATGCTCGTCGTGCACGGCGACGTCTTCCTCCAGGACCTCCGCGACTATCGCGAGAACAACCTGGCCAGGCTGGGCATGAAGGCCCTGTTCCCGATCTGGCAGCGCGACACGACCGAGCTGATCGAGACGTTCATCCGCCTCGGCTTCAAGGCGTACGTCACCTGCGTCGACGGCGAGAAGCTTCCCGCCTCGTTCGCCGGCCGGGCGATCGACGCCGCGTTTCTCGCGGATTTGCCCAAGGGCGTCGATCCGTGCGGCGAAAACGGCGAGTACCACTCGTTCGTCTGCGAGGGGCCGATCTTCCATCGGCCGCTTCGCGTCCGGGTCGGCGAAGTCGTCTGCCGCGAGGGCCGATACTACGCCGACCTGCTGCCCGGCGACGACTCGGCCCGCGAGATTGGTTAGGGCGAGCGGGAAGCCCCGTTCCGCACGGCGCGCCGTCGCGTTCCGAGCCCTCCGCTGCTCGGATTGCGCCACCAGGGGCCCCCGATGCCATTGAATACCGCACGAGAATCGCGTAATCTGATTGGTTTCGCGAGGAATCAGACCCCCCGAATAGAAAGGACGGCCCCGGAATGGCGCATCCCCTCGATAAGCAGAACATGGAGAAGGTCATCGCTGAGTCTCCCAGGCAGTTCCGTGCCGGCCTCGAGGCTGCCAAGGACGTGAAGGTCCGGGGCGGGCCGTTTGGCAGTGTGCTCATGGCCGGGATGGGAGGCTCCTGGATGGCCGGGGCGCTGGTGCGCGAGGCGAAGCTCTCGCGCGTGCCGATCCAGATCCATCGGGATTACGGGCTGCCCGACCCGCTCCTTCTGGACAATCCGCTGGTCGTCGCGTCGACCTTCTCCGGCAACACCCAAGAGTCCCTCTCGGCCTACGACGCCGCCCGGGACCGGGGGCTGCCCATCGTCTCGATCACCCGGCCAAGCTTCACCGACCCCGAGACCGGGAAAACCGCCGACGGCGAGCTGGCCAGACGCAGCCAGCGCGACGCCGACAAACACAACGTGACCCTCGTCCGCATCCCCGCCGACCCGCCCACGATGCAGCCGCGAAGCGCCACGGGCTACTCGGTCGGCATCCTCGCGGGTCTGCTGGACCGCGTCGGGCTGGCGGAAGAGGGCGCGGTTGCGGCGATCGAAGCCTTGGAGGAGCCGTTGTTGGGATTCGTCGACGCGGCCCGCGGGCACGCCGAGCGTCTCCTGCCGGGCCTCTCCCAGGCCACGCCCGTCATCTACTCTTCCGAGAGATACGCCACCGCGGCCCATATCTTCAAGATCAAGATCAACGAGCACGCGAAGACGCCGGCGTTCTGGAACGTCTTCCCCGAATTGAACCACAACGAAATGATCGGTTGGGTCCGGCGCCGCGGCCCCTTCCACCTCGTCTTCCTCCGCGACGGCGAAGACTCCCCCTGCGTGCTCAAGCGCATCGACCTTGCCCGGGAGATCCTGTCGGAATACGGGCTGTCGTCGGACGTGGTGCCGATCGAGGGCGCGAGCCTGGTGGAGAAGATCTTCCGCACGATGCTCGTCGGCGAATGGGCGGGTTACGAGCTCGCGCTGGCCGGCGGCGTCGACCCGACCCCGGTCGACATCGTCGAGGGCTTCAAGCGCCGGCTGAAGGCCCTCGACGAGAATTGCTGAGCCCGTGTGGCCGCAAGAGCAGTCCTGCCCCTCGTTCCCAGGCTCCGCCTGGGAACGCACTGCGTGACAGGCTCTGCCTGCCCTCTTCGACGTCCGAAGTCGTTCCCGGCGAGGCGGAGCCTCGCGTTAGGGCGTTCCCAGGCAGAGCCTGGGAACGAGGGGATAATTGAACCGACGCGTCGCGCGGCACCGCGCACCCGCACGCCGAACACCCTATCCTGCTGCCCGTGCGTGCAAGCACGCACCCTACTTGGCCGAGGGGGTGACCTCAAAGCCCCGCAGTTCCGGCTTTTCGTAGGCCATGAGGATCAGCTCGTCGCCGGGGCGGATCACGTAGCTTTGCGAGAAGGGGTTTGCGTTTTCGTCGTTCTGGGTGGGGTTGACGACCATCGCCATCCGCTTGCCGTCGCGGCTGAACGTTCGATAGTCGGGCGGCGATTGCATCGCGTCGACCTGCGCGAGAAACCCGAGCAGAATCAGGCTCTCGCCCTCGAACGTCCCGATCGCCCGGCGAACGTCGCGATACGCATGCCCGTGGGTGACCTCCGGGGCGGGCAGGATGTAGATCTCGTTGGTCTCCTCCGACGCGGTCAGCAGGTGCAGATAGAGCGCCGACAGCCCGTGCGTCAGACACGACTGCGAGATGATCTTCTCGGCGATCTCATTGATGCAGATCATCTCGTCCACGCCGGTGCCCTGGAAGTGCTCCAGGTAGGAGCTTTCCGAGATCTCGACGATGGTATGGACCTCCGGATTGATCCGCTCGATGCAGGCGGCGATCATGAAGTTGGCCGTGTCGGGATTGGGGGTGTCCTCGTCGGCCAGGACGATCGCCGAGTGGGCCTTGGTGATCATCGCCTGGAGCAGGTACTCCCGTTCGAGCGGGTTGCCGTCGACGGTGAACACGCCCCGCCAGGCGGAGCCGATTCGCTTGGGCAAGTCCTTGTCGGTGACGATCACCACCAGGCGCTTGTCGTGAATCACTCCGGAGTGCAGCTCCCGGATGATCGCTTCGCCCTTGCTGTTCCAATTGCAGATCACCACGTGCCCGCCCCGTTGCAGCTTCTCGGCGATGTCTTCGACGACGGGCGCGTCGGCGTCGGTCGACTCATTCGGTTCCGGTTGATCGGCCATGGCTTACTCCTTGGCTTGAGAGCCCGACTCGCCCGGGCTCGGTGTCTCGTTGGCTTCGGCTCGGCCCTTTGCGCGATCCACGGCGGATTGCCGGCCCGCGCGAGCCTTCAGAAGACGTCCGTCCCGCAGCGCCGCGTAGGCTTCCGGCCGGGCGATCACGAGCAGCTCGTCGTCGCCGCGGAGCCGGTAATCGATCGGGGCGGGCTGGCCCGGCGCGGCCGGCCGGCGGGACGGATTGAGCGTGACGGCCGGCTTCAAAAGCCCCACGCCGTCGCCGATTCCCTCCCACCGCAGATAGCCGATCAGCGTCACGCCGTCGGCCTCTTCGATCGCCTGGCGCAGCTCGCGGAACGTCCTGCCGGCGAGCTCCTCGGATAACGGGACCGCGTAGACGTCGTTGCCCATGTCCGTCGGGCTGGCCGCGGCTTCTTCCTCATGAGCCTCCCGCAGGAAGATGGTGTCGAACAGGCGCGTGACCATCGATCGCCTGTGGCGTCGCGACGGGACCGTCAGAAGCAGGTCGAAGAAGTGTGACAGACCGGGCGTCAGACAGGCCTGCGAGATCAGCCGTTCGTGGAAATCAGCCGCGCAGACCGCTTCGATGTGGAGCGGGTAGTTGTCCAGGGCGTTGAAGATCTCGACGAAATCCGTCGTGCTCTTCAGGTTGACCTCCAGGATGATCCGCAAGTTCGGGTTCACGTCGACGATCGGCTGCACGGCCAGGGCCACCAGCAGCGCCTGGTAGTCTCGCTCCTGGAACGACAGCCCCGGGTCGTCCGGGGTGAGCACGACCAGCGAGGCCGCGGTCTCCACGTCGGCCAGCTTCAGCACGCGCAGGCTCTGCGGATTCCCGGCCACGGCGAACGTGGAATGGAACAGGGGCCGCCGGTCCGTGCGGTACTCGTCCGCCTTGGGATCGACCAGCACGACCTTGGTGTCGGTGCCCGCCTTGTTCACGATCTGACACAAAATCGGCTCGAACTTGGCCGACGCATTGCAGACGACGACGTGGCCCACGTACTGCGCCACGTGGGCGATGCGCGGCTTGACGCGCATCAGGTCGCGCCGGGCGATTCGATCCCAGAGGATGGCCACCACGTTCCCGGTGAACACCGTGACCAGGCAGATGCCGATGATCACCACGAGGACGGCGACCGTCCTGCCCGCGACGGTCCGCGGCGTGGCGGCGTCCTCCACGCCGGCGCTCATGATCGCGTTGATCACCCACCAATACGTGTCGAAATACTCCTCGGCGCCGTAATAGGTCGGCTTCTCGCCGGCGGGTGGCGGCACCCACTGTTCGAACAGCCAGATCAGGTTGGTCCCGATGATCCAGACGACGAACATCCAGAAGAAGATGATCGCCAGCGTCTGGAGCTTGTAGCTCTCGGCGAAGTTGAGCAGCTCGAACCAGAGCCGGTGCAGCAGGGCGTCGAGCGTGAGTCGCCGTCTCCTCGCGGGCACCGACGCCGCCCGGCGACGCGGCGTCTCCCCCCGCCTCGAAACGCCCCGGCCGGACTTGTCGTGGGACTCGCTCGCCATGATCAGTCGGCCTTCTCCGGCGGCCGCGCCATGAATCCGGTCTTCCCGTCCTTGTGGAAGCCGGCCCGCTCGTAAAACCGGTGCACTCCCGGCTCCTTCCTACCGGTCAGAACCATCACCTTGTAGCAGCCGGCGTCCCAGGCAAGATCCAGCGCGTACTCCAGGGCAACCGTCCCCAAACCGTGACGCCGGTAGTCGCGATGCGTCACGACGTTCTCAATCAGCCCAAAGGGGCGCGCTTGCCGCGTCAGGTTCGGGACGACGATCAGCGTACACGAGGCCACCAGCCGCGAGTCGAGCTCGGCCGCCACGTAGTGCATCCTCGGGTTCTCGCACACCTCGTCCCACACGGCGCGCAACTCGCCATCCGGCGCCCCGGGCACGTCCTCCGGGTTCAGATCCTGGTAAAGCTCGATCAGGGCATCGAGCTCGTCCGCCTCGACCCTGCGAACCACCACGTTGTCGGTCGTCGCGTGTTTCCCGGGAATAAGACACATTGGGCATAAGGATCGTTGGATGGAGCACCGGGGCGTCGTCGAAGGCGCCCGGCCGACATTCGCTCTGGTCCGCCGCGGAGTCCATTCTCTCGGATCGAGCGATCCAAGGCAAGGAGCGGCCGGTACGTTTCCCGTGCGTGTCCGCCGAAGAGCGAACTCAGGCGAGGTGCCCAGGCGGGACAAGGATAAGCCTGCACGGTCGGGTGCCACTGGCGTCTCGCCAGTGCACGGGCAAGATGCCCGTGGCACCCTGCTACGCCGTGCAATCTACAATCCGTCCCGCTTAGGCTGCCGCGCCACCGGATGAAGAACCCGGACTAACGGCCGCACGGCAACGGGGGCGGGCACTTGGAGAACTCCGGCCGGGCGTACGGCCAACGGACGCACGGAGCGGGCTTGGGGCCATAGTCGTCGCAGCGTCCGCACGTCGGTGGCAGGCGAAAGCACGGGACGGGCTTCGGACAGTAGTCGTCACAGCGGCCGCACGCGCGCGGAAGACAGAAACGCGGGCAGGGCTTGGGGCGATAGTCGTCCGGACACCAGCACGGTCGACAACCGCAGCCGGAGGCGGCCTTGCCGCCTAGCGCGTCGCACGCCGCAGAGCCGGCGGCAAAGCCGACGACCGCACCGCCGGCGCGGGCGGCGGGAAGCTCGAGCCCGCCGCCTGCTCCCGCCAGCGCGACGCCCAACAGCGCGATCGCCCAGGGGGTGAATCGCTTCATGACGCAACTCTCCTCGAAGGATGCTACGGCGCCTCGGCCGTGCCGTCGCCGGGAGCCGGAAGCGGCGGCGGCATCGGGGCCAGCTCCGCCGGGAGGGGCTCTTCCTCGAACGGCGTCTCCGCCGGAACGCTCGCCAAAGCGAGATTCGGCTCGAGACGCATCTCCCATCCGCCGCCGAGGGCCTTGTACAACCCGATCAGGTTCAGAGCCACGTTGCCCCGGCTCTCGGCCAGCGTGTCCTGCTGAAGGACCAGCGCCCGCTGCGAGTCGAGCACCCGCTGGAAGTCGATCAGCCCCTGCTCGTACTGGATGTTGGCCAGCTCGACGGCCCGGGCGGTGGCGGCCGTGCTCTGGTCGAGCGACTTGACGCGGGCCTGTTCACGCAAGTAGAAGGTGATCGCGTTCTCCGCCTCCTCGTTCGCCCGCAGAACCGTCTCCTGGTAGTTCAGCACGGCCTGGCTGAATCGGGCCTCCTGGACGCGGACGTCGTTCAGGATCCGACCGTAGTTGAGGATGTTCCACCGGAAGCTGGGGCCGACGTGTCCGGCGATGCTGTCCCAATCGAACACGTCGGCGAAGTTCTCGGCGTCGAAGGCGATGTAGCCCGAGATCGAGAAGTGCGGGTACAGCTCGCTTTCGGCGATCCCGATTCGGGCGCACTGGGCGGCGGCCTCGCGCTCGGCGCGACGCACGTCGGGCCGGCGCCGGAGCAGCTCGGCCGGAATGCCGACGGCCACCTCGGGCGGCGTCGTGGGGGTCGCGCCCGGGCCACCCAGCTCGGCTTCCAGGTCGCGGGGCGGCATGCCCATCAACGTGCAGAGGCGGTTCTGGGCCTTGCGGCGGCCCATCTGGAGCACCGGGATCAGCGATTCGGTGGCGCCCAGAACGGAACGCGCCTGCTGCACGTCCAACTCGCTCACCACGCCCTGGTCGAAGCGATCCTGGGTGATGCGGAGGGTGTTCTTCTGGAGCTCCACGTTCTGGCGGGCCAGCGCGAGCCGCTCCTCCAACGTGCGTACCTGGATGTACGTCGCCGCCACCTCGGCCTGGAGGATGACCAACGCGTCGTCGTAGCTCTCGATCTGCGCGTTCATGTTGGCCTCCGCCGATTCGATCCCCCGGCGGAAGCGCCCCCAGAAGTCGAGCTCCCAGGAAACGGGGCTGAGGCTGTTCCCGAGGCCAAGCGACCAGAAGTCGTATTCCCACTTTGGCAACGGGAATTGCCCGAACGGGTAGGAGTTGTGGCTCAATTCGTTGCGGGCGAAAACCCCGAACATCTCTTGCCGTTGGGGAAACAGATCGCCCGTGGCCCTGCCGAGCTGGGCCCGGGCCTCCAAAATGCGCATTCCGGCGATCTTCAGCGGCAGGTTCTGCTCGTAGGCCGCCTCGACCAATTCATTCAGGACGGGATCGTCGAACACGCCCCACCAATGGCCGTAGTCGGCCGCTTGCGCCTGGACATGCGGGTCCTCGGTATCGATCCACTGGTCGGCGACCGGCGCGCGGGGCCGGCAGTAGTTGGGCCCGACCTTGAACCCATTGCGGATCCACTCCCCGGGGCCGGTCGTGCAGCCGGTTGCCAGCAGCGCGAGGGCCAGGGCGACCCCCAAGGCACGCAGGGCAGGACGTGGCAAGACGCGTATCTTGGCGAACCGACCGACGCATGCACCCCTCAAAAGAGCGGAATGCTGGCACGCGTTCGGTTTCCGATCCATCGGGTCCTCCGTGAATGACGACGGTGAGCCGCTCTCCGGCGATCATGTTTCCAATTTTCTACTTCTTTCCTCGTCAATTTCGGCAAATCCCGTCCAGCCAAAACGAGCGTTGTATTCCAACACCCTCTTTCGGGTGATTCATGGCGACTATCCGCCAAAATGCCGCCGATTCCGCTTTTTCGACTGCCGGGCCTTGACTGATGACTGCTCAGTCAGAATAATCGACTGATCGTACACGGAGATGACGATTAGGACAGTTCGGGGAACTTACTGGTCATCCGAGCGGGAGGCGGATCATGACGCGACTTACCGAGCGTTGCCGAGACCTGGTCGCTTCGGCGATGAAGGACGGCATCTACGAGGCCGCGATCGAGGTGCTCGGTCAGCACGGAATCGAAGGGCTGACCATGGACCGCGTCGCGGAGGTCGCGGGGGTCGCCAAGGGGAGCCTCTACAACTATTTCCGCAACAAGGAGGAGCTGGTCCGTTTCATCTTCGAGAAGACCATGGAGCCAGCCAAGCGGGCAGAGCGTGAGATCCTCGCCATGCCCATTCCCGCGGTCAAGAAGCTGGAATCGTGCCTTCGCGTCTGGTTCGCGCTGTTGGCCAGGAACCGGGGGTTGTTCGACTTCCTGCTCAACGACCCCGCCACACGGCGTCTCCACGATCCCCGCGAACGGGGCAATCGGGAGGAGGCGATTGGGATGCTCCGCACGATCTTCCGGCAGGGCATCGAGGAGGGCGCGTTCCGGCCGTTCGACGTGAGCCGCGCCGCCGAGATGTTCTTCGGGGCGGTGATGGTCAGCGTCGAACAACAGCTTGCTTTGGGCGAGGAGCGGCCGGTCGACGAATCGGTCGGCAGTCTGATCGACGTCTTCCTCCACGGCGTGGCAGCGAAGGCTTGAGGGGACACCTTGGCGAAACAAGGAGAAGGCCGTGTTGATCCTATCGAGAAAGCGAGGCGAGTCGATTGTCATCGGACAACGGATTCGCGTGACCGTCGACCGCGTCGACCGCCATCGCGTCCGCTTGGCGATCGACGCGCCGCACGACGTCTCCGTCGATCGCCGGGAAATCTGGCTTCGCAAGCACGAGGGCGGCGACCCGGCGACCACCGACGCGATCGACTGACCTTCCCGACTCCTTTCCCCATCGAGCACGGTACCGCACGTCGTTTTACTTCGAAAGAAATCTACGGGTGTTTCCATGTCTAATGCGCGGGCGTATGACGTTTCTCTCCAGACAGAACAGCCTCCGGCCGGTCGATCTCCGCTCATGATGCATGCGAAGGTGGACGGCGGGCCCCCTCCGGTCGACACGAACCACAAGGGAAAACGGCCTCTCATCAAGCGACCCGCTTTCATCGCGTGTGTTGCGATTCTGGCCGTGGTCGTCGCCGTGGTGGGTGGGCTGGCGTTCGGCCCGGCCATCGTTTCCCAGGCCGATCGGATCGCGGCCGGCACGCCGGCGGAGCCGGGCTCCGCAGCGCCGGAGACGGCCAGGAAGCAGGTCCCCGTGGTGCTCACGCCGGCCAGGCAGATGACGTTCGAGAGCCGCATCGTGGTCTCGGGAAGCGTCGACGCCAAACGATACGCACTCGTCTCCGCCCGGATCCCCGGCACGCTCGACGCCGTCTACGTCGACGAGGGCGACCGCGTGGAGGCGGGCAAGACCAAGCTCTTTCAGACCGACTCGCTCAAGCTCACGAAAGCCGTCGCCATTGCGAAGCAAGATCTCACCGTGGCCCAGTGCTCGGTTCAGGAGAAGCAAGCCCTGCTGGAGAAAGACCGCGCGGCCCAATCGCAGGCCCAGAACGACGTGAACCGCTATCGGGAACTGGTCCGGCGCAACGCCGTCGCCGTTCAGATCCTGGAGGAGCAGGAGGAGGAGTGCAAGCAGTGCGACGCCGACGTGAAGCACACCCAGGCCCTGATCGACCTGGCCGGCGCCCGGTCGGAGCAGGCCCGGCTCAACCTGACCATCGCCGAGAAGGACCAAGCCGACTCGCTGGTTCTGGCGCCGATCAGCGGGCGGGTGTCGCAACGGTTGCGCGAGCCGGGCGAGATGGCCGGCGCCGGCACGCCGGTCCTGCGCATCGAGGATCTTGCGCTTTTGGAAGTCTCCGTGTTCCTGCCGGAAGCGTACTACGCGGAAATCGTGCCCGGCGAGACGACGATGCGCGTCCGCGTGGGCGACGTCGAATTGGGCGACCGCCGGGTCGACTACAAGAGCCCCACGGTGCACTCGAAGCTTCGCACCTTTGAGGTGAAGGGCCTGGTCGAGTCGCCGTCGGAGGGTGTGGTGCCCGGCTGCCTGGCCGAGGTGACCATCGTCGCGCATAGCCGCGAGGGCGTCGGCGTGCCGGCCGAAGCCGTGCAAACCCGCGGCGATCGGAGCGTTCTCTTCACGGTCGAGGGAGACCGGGCCAAGATGATTCCGGTCAAAACGGGGCGCGACATGGAGGGCTGGATCGAGATCCTCGACGGCGTCGCGGCGGGCACGCCCGTCGTCTCCATGGGGCAGACCCTGGTCGACGACGGCACGCCGATCTCGGTGGTCGAGGAGGACGTGCAATGATTCTCTCCGATGCTTCCGTTCGCCGTCCGATTGCCATGGGCTGCCTGATCATCGGGCTGGCGCTATTGGGCTTCAACGCCTTTCGCAAGATGGGCCTGGAGCTGATGCCCAAGATGGACGCCCCGTTCGTCACGATCGTCACCATCTACCCCGGGGCGTCGCCCGAGGAGCTGGAAACCGACGTGGCCAAGCGGATCGAGGACGCGGTGGTGTCGATCGACGGGCTGAAGCACGTCAGCTCGATCTGCATGGAGAACGCCTGCCAGACGCTGCTGGAATTCCAGATGGAGGTGGACGTCGACATCGCGGCGACCGACGTCCGCGAGAAGCTCGACCTGATTCGGGCCGACTTCCCTGAGGACGTGGAAGACCCGATCATCCAGAAATTCGACGTCAACGCCACGCCCATCGTCAACCTGGCGCTCTCGGGCGACGCGCCCCTCGACGAACTGTACGACTATGCCGACAACACGCTCTCCGATCGGATCACCGTGATCCCCGGCGTGGCCGAGGTGCAGTTGATCGGGGGGGCGGATCGCGAAGTCCACGTCGAGCTGGATCGCGACAAGCTGGCCGCCCGAAGCCTTTCCAGCATGAACGTGGTCAGCGCGATCCAGAACGCGGTGCGGACGATCCCCTCGGGGCGCGTGCGCGACGAGCGAGCCGAGTACTCGGTCAAGTTCGACGCGGACTACGACACGGTCGCCGGGCTGGCCGACCTCGAGGTGGCCAACGACGACGGGCGGCGCTGCCACATCCGCGACGTCGGCGACGTCGCGATGGCCACCGAAGAAGTGCGCCAGGTGGCCACCATCGACGGCCGGCCTTGCATCGCCATCAAGGTGGTCAAGAAGGCCGACGCCAACGCGGTTCGGGTGGCCGGCGCGGTCCGCGACGCGATGGCCAAACTGAACGTCGAGCTACCCGGCGGCATGGAGCTGATCTGGGTCGACGACGACGGCCGGTTCATCGAGGCCAACAACCGGAGCGCGTGGATCAACGTGATTCAGGGCATCCTGCTGACCGTGGCGATCCTGTTCCTGTTCCTCTACAACCTCCGCTCGCTGTTCGTCGTCAGCGTCACCATGCCGCTGACGATCGTCATCGGCCTGTTCTTCATGCAGATGGTCGGTTACACGCTCAACATGTCCACGTTGATCGCCATCGGCATGTCGGTGGGCATCCTCGTGACCAACTCGATCGTGGTGCTCGAGGCGATCGTCAAGCGGCTGGACGCCACGGGCGATCCGAAGGAGGCGTCGCGCCTGGGGGCCAAGGAGGCCTTCATCGCCGTGTTGGCCAGCGCCGGCACGAACGTCGTGGTGCTCTTCCCCCTGGCGACGATGAGCTCGAAGGTCGGGATGTTCATCGGCCCCCTGGCGATGACGATGTTCATCATGACGGTCGTCTCCCTGTTCATCTCGTTCACGCTGACGCCGCTTCTCTGCTCGCTGGTTCTCAAGCCGCGCAAGGAGCGCTCGCGATCGCCCCTGGCCCTGATGGAGCGTGGCTGGAACTGGGGATTCGAGCGTGTGGTCGGCGCGTACCGGCGGTTGCTCCAGTTCAACGAGCGTCACCGTTGGGCCGCCGTGTTGACCATCGTGGCGGTCCTCGCCATCTTCGTCCACTCGCTCCGCCTGGCGGGCACGCTGGGCTCCAGCGCGTTCGCCGAGAGCGACATGGGCCGCGTCTACCTCCGCCTGGAGTTCCCCACCCGCTACAACCTCCAAGAGACCACCCGCCGCGTGAAGCAGGCCGAGGCGAGGATCGCCGGCCTCGCCGAACTGAAGCACGTGCTCACCACCGTCGGCAAGGTCGAGGCCATTCTCGGGCAGTCGAGCGAGGGCGTCTACCTGGCCCAGATCCTGATGAAGTTCTCCGAACGGGACGAGCGGGAACTCTCCATCGATCAGTTGATGGACATGGTCCGCTCGCGGATGGAGGGTTATCCCGATGCCACCGTGGGCGTGAGCCAACCTTCCATGATCGGCGGGCAGAGCAACCCGGTGGAACTGGAGATCGCCGGCGACGATCTCGATACGCTCGACGCCTTGGCGCTGAAGGCACTCGGGTTCGCCAGGGAAATGCCCGGGTTTCTCGACCCCGATACGACGGTGCGGCCGGGCAAGCCGGAAATCCGCATCGAGCCCCGCCGGGCCGTGCTCGGCGACCTCAAGGCCCCCGCCATCGGCCTGGGCATGGCGTTGCGGGCGAATCTCGAAGGCATCGAGGCCGGCACCTACAAACAAAACGCCCGAAACTACGACATCGTCGTCAAGTTCGCCGAGGAGCCGGGCAAAGACCAGGTCGACGAATTCCTCTTCCCCGGGGCCGACGGGCATCCGGTGCTCTTGGCCAGCTTCGGCGAGGTCACCGAGGGCGAGATGCCCATTCAGATCGTCCGCAAAGACAAGCGCCGCATCTCCAAGCTCACCTCGCAGTTGGCCGACGATCTCCCGCTGGGAACCGCCGTGAGCGAAATCAGCCGGAAGATCGACGAGAAGGGCAATCTTCCGCCCGGCTACGAGTACAAGTTTGGAGGCATGGCGGAGTTCATGAAGGAAGGCCAGGCGGGGCTCGGCGAAGCCGGCATCATCGCCATCGTGCTCATGGTGCTGACGTTGGCCGCCATCCTCGAATCCTTCCGCCAGCCTGCCCTGATCCTGATGACGCTCCCCTTGGCCCTGATCGGAACGACTTGGGCCCTGGCCCTGGGCGGCGAGAGCTTCAGCATCTTCGTGATCATGGGCATCGTGATGATGGTCGGGATCGTGGTCAACAACGCGATCCTGATCATGGACCAGTTCAACGTGCACGTCCGCGAAGGGATCCCTCGTCACAAGGCGATGATCACGGCGGCCTGTGAGCGCTTCCGGCCCATCGTGATGATCACCCTGGCGGCCGTGTTGGGCATGCTGCCCTTGGCCCTCGGCCAGGGGATTGGGGCGGAAATGCGAAACGGCGTGGGCATCGCCTCGGCCGGCGGGATCCTCGTCTCCGGCGTGCTCACGTTGGTCGTGGTGCCCATTCTCTACGACTTGTTCACGAGAAAGGGAAAGCAGGCGGTTTGAGTTGCCTCGAAGACCTGGGAAGGATCTACCGATCGTGCGTTCGACGAGTGATGACATGCTGGTAAGCGTGGGGCAGTGGGAGAAGGCGGGCCACAACGGGGCGGACGTCGACGTCCTTGCCGTGCAATTCGAGCGATTGGGGTTCACCCTGTCGCTCCATCAAGTGGAGGAGCTTTGTGGCAAGCTGAGACGCCTCGGCTCCGGGGTGGAGTTCCCCACCCAAGAAGGGGATGCACTGTTCGTCGATCTCGATCGGACCACGCGCGACACGCCCTTTGTGATCCTGGGGTTCGTGGCGGAGGGCGGGCACCCGCGCTGGTTCTGCGATATTCCCGAGCCCGCCGCGAGGGAACTCTACGAGAAGCTCACCGAACGCCTGCGGAGACGCAATGGGGTGCGCGAAGGGGACGCGACCGTCGCCGGCTCCCGGCAAAGGAACGGGCGGTTGTGTTGAGACAAGCTCAGACATCAAACGGTAAATGGAGGAGACGCGTACCTTGCGGTGGCCGATTTGGGTTCAGCCCGATGCTCCGTCGGCCGACCATGCTTGTAGGAGGAGTGGAGCATGTGCGGTGGTCGCGTGAAACGGCTGTTGGTTGTCGCGGTCCTGTTGTGCGGTGCCCGAGCCGCGCCGGCGGACGTCCTCCGGTTCCCCTTCCCCGCGCCCGGCCCGGAGGCCTTGCTCAGTCTGGCGGCCCCCGGCACCTTCAGCCAACTGACGGAACCGGTGACGAGCGCGCCGTTTTCCTCGCCGTTGTCGGACGTATCCTACGTGCCGGCGCCGCACCGGTCGTTCGAGGGGGCGTCGTTCGCGGAACCATGGTCCTGGCAGGTGCTGCCCGAAGGGGTGATCTACCGCTCGTACCTGGCCGGGGTCAAGGAGCCCCGCTTCGCCAGTGCCTGGGTCCACGAGCGCGATCTGGGTTGGATCTGGGACGTCAGCCTGGGCGGGCGGGTCGGTCTGGTCCGCTACGGCAACCGGGACGCCCTCTCTCCGGAGGGGTGGCAGCTCGATTTCGAGGGGGCCGCCCTGCCGCGGCTCGACCTGGAGCACGACCGCGACGTCGTCGCCACCGACTTCCGCGTCGGCGTGCCGCTGACCTACGGCGAGGGGCCGTTCCGATGGAAATTCGCCTACTACCACCTCTGCTCGCACCTGGCCGACGAGTACCTGCTCCGCGTCCCCGAGGCCGAGCGGTTGAACTACATTCGCGACTCGCTCGTCCTGGGCGGCTCCTACTACTGGGGCGATGACCTCCGGCTCTATGCCGAGGCGGCCTGGGCCTTCAACACCGACGACGGCGCCGAGCCCTGGGAGTTCCAGTTCGGCATCGACTACAGCCCTCGGCAGCCGACGGCGTTCGGCGGGGCCCCCTTCTTCGCCCTGAACGGCCACCTGCGCGAAGAGCTCGACTACGGCGGCAACCTGGTTCTCCAGACCGGGTGGCAGTGGCGCGGGCCGACCGGGCACCTGTTCCGCACCGGCATGCAGTACTACGCGGGCAAGAGCGATCAGTTTGAGTTCTTCGACGACTACGAAGAGAAGCTCGGGCTGGCGATCTGGTACGACTTCTGAGGGCGGAGGCCCGCTCGGCGCGGGTCGCCCGACCCCGGCCGTGGGCACGACCGCGAGGTCTCCGATTTTCCCCTGGGAGGGGAGAGCTCGGGTCGAGGCCGTGTCGCGGTCATGAGACCGCGACACGGCGCGAAATCGCGACACAGCCCGGTCGAGGACGTGTGCGCAAGGTGACACAACGCATCTTACCACGATCCGCCCGCCCCGGTCGGGCCGTCAAGCCATCTCAGTCATCGTCCTCCTTGTCCGCTCTGCGTTTCTCAACTTCTTGCTCGGCGCGGCGGCCGTCCGGGGTGAGGAGCAGCTCGTGGCCACGGTCGCCTTTGCGGAACTTGACCTCGTAGAGGAGCATCGTTTTCTTCTCGAACGCCAGCGGGGCCTTCTTGCCCGCCGCCTTCCGGGCCGCCGCCAGGACGGCCGCCGGCACGTCGTCGGCAGCGACCCCCAGCTCGATCTCCACCAAGTCGCCGGTGGGCGTCACCAGCACGTCCATTTTCGCCCCGGAGGCGACTTTCCACGAGCCCTCGTAGAACGTGCTTCCGTGCTCGGTTTCCTCCGCGAACTCGACAATCTCGGCGCCTTCGGCCAGCTTCTTCAGTGCCGTCAAGGCGGCCTTCGGGACCTCCGCTTCCGTCACCCGCCGCTCCGTCTCCGTCTCCTTCTCACGTTTTCCTGCTTTCTTCGGCTTCTCACGTTCGCGGCGATCTTCGTCGGCCTCTTCCACTTCCTTGTTGAGGAGCTTGCCGTCCGCGGCCACCTGGATTTCCACTTCCTTGCCGCCTCGGATCCATTCGGCCTCGTAGAACTTCTCGCTGCCCCGCGTCACCTCCTCGATCTCCCCGATCTTGCCCTTGCCTGCCTCCTTGAGGATGGTTGCCTTCACGGGTGCAGGAACCTGCTGAAGCGTCACCTTCCGTTCCTGCTCCTTCTTCTCGCCCTCGCCCGGCCAGGACCAGGCAAACGAGGCGCCCAGTGTCGCAACCGCCAAGACCAGGCCAACCAGCCAATACGGCTTTCGCGTCATCTCCAGGCTCCTATGCCAAGGGGCTCTCCGCAATCCCAGTACCCCTGGGATCTGCTGGAGCAGCCACTTTGCCGATCAACAAGAGCATTCCGATCGTTCCCACGCGTTCATCGTTTCATCGTTCCCACGCGAAGCGTCGTAACGATGCGCTATTACCAGTATGTAATGACTAATGGATTGCAGTGGGTCTACAGCGCCCAGCCCTCCCGGTGCTCGGGGCGGAGTGCGCGGTCGGCCTCGTCGTTGCCGACGATCTTGCAGGCCGCCGGGTCGAACTCCAGCGGTTGCCCGACCAGCGTCGCCACGTTGCCCAGGAGCATCAGCTCGATGGACGGGCCGGAGTGATCGAAGTTCGCAAGCGGCGCCGGCCCGCCCTTGCAGGCGGCGACCCACTCCTGCTGGTGGCCCTTTACGCTTGGGAACGAGTGCGGCGGACCGCCGGAATTGGGAAAGTCGCCCTCGGGCAACAGGGCGCAGACGGAGTTGTGGGCGTTGGTGTGCACGACGCCTTTCGAGCCGACGAGCAACGTGCCGGAGCGGGGCGTCCAGCTACCATCCGTCCACTCGAGCGGCCGGCCGGCGATCTTCTCCAGCCTGTCCCAGATGCCTTGCCGCTTCAGCTCCTCCTCCGGGGCGTTGTACCAGTGAATCTGCGCCGGCGGGAGCGGTCCGCGCGCCGGAACGTCGTAGCGGCTGACCTGCCAGCGGGGCAAGTTCTCGGGACACGGCTCCGGGATCTCCGCCTCCACGCGGATCGTCCCCGGGGCTTCGCCGTCCCACAACGCGCCGAGGTTCAGCCCCTTGAACGCCATGTTGATCGAGTGCGAGCCGCCGCCCCCGAGGCAGCCCGTGCTGTAGTCCCGCCAAGCGCCCCAGCCGCCCAAGTATCGGGGGTGATACGGCCTGTAGGGGGCGGGGCCGAGAAAGCAGTCCCAATCGAGGTGCTCCGGCACCGGCTGGCTATCCGTCGGCCGCTTCTGTGGCCCCGAGCCGCCGAACACGTACCAGACGTGCGCCTCGCGGATCTCGCCGATCGCCCCTTCCCGGACCAGCTCCAACGTGCGGCGAAACGAATCGGTGGCCATCCCCTGGTTGCCCTGCTGCGTGGCCACCTTCTCGGCGTGGGCGATTTGGCGAAGGGTGCGGGCCTCGGTCACGTCGTGGGCGATCGGCTTCTCCACGTAGACGTGCTTGCCCCGCTTCATCGCCCGGGCGGCGATCACCGCGTGCGTGTGGTCCGGCGTCGCGATCACCAGCGCGTCGATCTGGCCGTCCATCTCGTCGAGCATCTTGCGGAAGTCGCGATACTTGGGCACGTCCGGGTGCTTCTTGAACAACTCGGCCGCGTTTTTGTGGTTCGCGTCGCACAGGGCCACCAGGTTCTGGCCGACCCGGGGCACGACGCTGACGTGCCAAGTACCGCGCTTGCCGATCCCCACCACGGCGACGTTCAGCTTTTCGTTCGCCTGATACGACCGGGCGGAGCCCCCTGAGCCGAGAATCATCCAGCCCGCCGCCGGCAAGGCGGCACGCCCCAGAAACCCGCGTCGATTCGTCCGGCAACTCATGCTTGTCCCTCCCGTGAACCGAGATGTCTCATCCCACTTCGACCCAGACCCAATCCGGGGCTTCCCAGCCCCATTGTCGCGCCCGGACTCCGGCCGTGCAAGGCTTCCGCCGAGCAGAGCCGGCAGGCCGCGATGGCCTCGCTCGCGAGGATGGCTCGGCGTCATTCCAGGCGGCGTGGGCTATCGGGTCGAAGGGACCTGAAGTAGCGACGGACCGTGAGGCGGTGCCTCCAAGGGACGAGCTCGCCTTCGAGGACGATCTGCGTCGGTCCGCCGGGCTTGACCTTGTCGGCGTCTCCCGGGGCGACACTTCGATCTGGCGCGCCCGGCCGATCCTCGTCAAAAATCGCTTCTTCGAGCGGGACGCCGTCGAGCAGGTTGGCGCGGGTGACCACGACCTCTGCGCTCGGGGCGACCCGCCACTTGATCTCGGCCGCAAGGGGCGCCGACGGCGGTGCGCCGGCAGCCGGCCGCTCGTCGGTCGGCCCGGTTGCGGGGGCCCCTGCCGCTTTTGCCCCTTGAGCTCCCGTTTCTGTCCCTTGCGCTGCGACGGCCGGGCACGTCGGGGGCCGGATGGCGAGCGGTCCGGCAATCGCCGCGACGGCAAGCAAGGAGAGGGCCAAGGCCGCCCCCCACGGCTTGGGCAGTCCCCCGGGCACCACCGCACGCGGGTCGAGCCCGGCAAGCCGCTCGGCGCAATCGGCGATCTGCATCTCCTCGAGCGGCTTGCGATCGATCTTTTCCAGGAAGGCGAGCGCCGTGCGCGTTCGGTCGTCCAGCCCGTAGTGCCGATCCACGGCGGCCGCCGCGGCGTGCCGGTCCGGCTTGCGGCGCGCAGCTCGCCAAGCGGCGATCGAGGGCCCGGCGAGCAGGGCGACCACCGCCACGCCCGGCAGCAATCCCCAACGAACGAGCCACCACGACGCGTCGGGGAGCACCGTCGCGAAAAGCGGCGCGGTTCCCAGCGCCAGGTTCACCAGCCCGAGCGCCACGGCGATCGCCGAGCCGCCAAGCAGCCCGCGGCCCGTCGCTTGCAGCACGGCCCGACGGCGCTGCGCCGAGCAGACCGGCGTCAGCCGGGCGAAGATCTCGTGTTCGGTGGTCGCTTGCATGGTCGGATGTCCGCCATATGGGATCTCGTGCCTCTGCACGTAGGGTGGGTCGAGGACCTAGACCCACGCGCCGAGGTTTCGGTCTCATATACCACGCGTGGGTCTCGTGCCTCGACCCATCTATGGGAACGCTTTTGTCAACCAGGTAGTTTGTTGTTATTTGCTTGTTGCGAACTGGTGAGCGTGCGGGGCTGTCCACGAGGCCTCAAGGGCGAGGGCTCAACCATCTATTCG